>JADGHJ010000109.1 GCA_019686175.1 Chloroflexota bacterium
CCACAAGCCCGGCGAGCCAATCACGCCCGCCCCCCTGCGGGTCCGGATGGTGGAGTTGGCTATCGCCGACAACCCCCGCTTCGTCCTGTCGCGTGCCGACGTCGACCGGCCCGGCCCCTCGTACACCGCCGACCTGCTCGCCCAACTCCGCGCCGAGCTGGGTGCGACGACGGCGCTGTACTTCATTTGCGGAATGGACATGCTGGCCACGCTCCCGACCTGGTACGCTCCCGAGCGGGTGCTAGCGCAGTGCCAGCTGGTGGCGGTGACGCGGCCCAGCACGCCGCCAGTGGACCTCGCGGCGCTCGAACGCGTGCTACCGATGGCCCGCGGCCGAGTGACCATCCTACACGCGCCCGGTCTCGATATCTCGGGGCGCGACATCCGCGCGCGGATCGCCGAGGGCCGGACGATTCGTTACCTCGTGCCGCCGGGCGTCGCCGAGTTCGTGGCTGCCGCGGGCCTGTACCGTGGCCCGCACCACCGATAGCCGATCGTTGGCAAACTGGTGCGGCGAGATCGGGCGGAGGCTATAACAGGGCCACGTCCCGTCGTCCGGCCATCAGGCGTGGTGATACTGCCGGAATCTGCACTGTGGGTGGGAGGAGTGCCCATGTCGTCTCGCTCTCTGCTGGCCCTATCCGTAGGGATGAGCCTGCTGCTGGCGGCCTGCGGCCCGGGGGCCGCGAGCAGCCCGGGGGCTGGCGGTGCCCCGACGAGCCCCACCGCCGCGCCAGGCGCGAGCACGCCCGGCGCCAGGAGCGCGCCTGCCACGCCGCCAGAGCCCGTCGCGCTCCGCTACGGGCCGGTGACGTTCACCGCCATGTTCTGGCCACTGTACCTCGGCGAGGCGAAGGGCTGGTTCACCGAAGAGGGGGTGAACCTCGAGGTGATCATGTTCCGCGTATCCTCCGACGCCACGCGCGCGCTGTCGGCCGACTCGATCGACATCGCCGGCACGGCGTTCGACAGCGCGGTGCTCGCGGTCGAGGGCGGGGCGGACGTCGTCGCCGTGTCGGGCATTCTGAACAAGCCGCTGTACAACCTGATCGTGCGTCCCGAGATCCGGTCGGTGACGGACCTACGCGGCAAGACGCTGGGCGTGAGCGATCTCAGGGATGGCAGCACGATCTTGCTACAGCGCGCGCTCGATCGCGAGGGCTTGCACCCTGGCGAGTACGACATGGTGCAAGCCGGCGGCACACCCGACCGCTACGCGGCGGTGAAGAGCGGCGCCGTCGCGGGGGCCATGCTGAGCCAGCCGAACGACTTCATCGCCATGGCGGAGGGCTACCCCAGCCTGCTGCTCGTCTCCGACATCATCCCCGATTACCAGTTCACGGCCAATGTGGTGCGGCGGAGCTGGGCGCAACGCAACGAAGATGCCCTGGCGCGCTTCCATCGCGTGTGGATTCGCGCCTGCCGCTGGCTGTACGACCCGGCCAACAAGGCGGAGGCGATCAGCATCCTCGCGCAGCGGCTCAACACCCCCGAAGATCTGGCCCGCAAGACCTACGAGCTGTACTTCGAGCACGCCGATGCTCTACCGCGCAACGGCGAGCTGAACCTGGCCGGCGTGCGCACGGTGCTGGACATCATGACCGAGATGGGGAACCTCCCCAGCCCGACGCCGCCCATCGACCGCTACGTCGATACGAGCTACCTCGAGCGGGCGGCGCGGCGCTAGCTGGGCGGCGCGCCGACGCGCAGGAACAGGTGGAAGTTCGCGCCACGCTTCACCGGTGGAGCGAGCAGGGCATGGCCGTGCTTCGCCGCATGCCAGGGGATGGTGTGGATGGAGGGCGGATTGTCGGTGATCACCTCCAGCACCTCCCCCACTGCCATGTCGCTCAGCTCCTCGATGGTGTACACGGGCGGGTAGGGGCAGGTCTCGCCCCGCAGGTCGAGCACCCGGTCGGGCGGTGGCAACGCCGCCTCCAGGCTGGTCTCGAAGCTCATGCGAGTAACCTCCGTCAACGGGCAGCAGTTCAGTTAGGACGCCGGCTCGCGCAGCTCGGTGCGCGGCGCCCGGATGGGCGCGGGGCGCGAGCGCGGCAGCGCGGCCGGCCGCGTCTCCCACCAGGTGGCGAACAAGTACCAGGCGCCGAGCCCAGCCAGAGTGAGGACCAGCGCCACGGCCATGCCAAACTCGTTCAGCAGGCTGACGGGCCGCGCCGGCGCCACTAGGAGATCGTACAGGCCCCAGTGGTCCCAGCCGTAGGCCAGGAGCACCGTGCCCACCAGCGTGCCGAGGCCGGCCATCCACAGCTGGACGTAGCCTTGCACGCTGCGGTACATCCAGCCGGTCTCGCAGCCGCCGGCCAGCACGATGCCCACGCCGAACAGCACGCCGCCGATCAGCGCGCCGAGGCTGGCGTACTCGAAGCGCGGCTTCGCCCCAGCGGCGATCTGCACCGCGAAGCCGATGGTGGCCAGCATCATGGCCAGGGCCAGCGCGCGCGCGAGGTGCCCCTGGCGTGTGATCCATAGCTCGCGGAAGGCGTTGGTGAAGCAGATCCGGCCGCGCTCGATGACCAGCCCGAAGGCCACGCCGAACAGCATCACCACGCCGAGCCGCTCCAACCCCGTCTGGACGAACCACACCAGCAGCAGGACCACGCCCACGATGCCGAGCACACCGAGGTACGGCTGGATGCTGGGCCGCGCCGGGGTCGAGGGCAGGGCGCGCCGGACGCGACGCTCGGGCGTGCCCATCACCCAGGGGTGGAGGGCGATCTGCACGCCCAGCCAGGTGCCAGCGAACAGGCCGAGCATGAACAGCCAGCCGTGCAGCGAGAACTGAGGGATGGCGCTGAAGAAGGAGCCGAGGTTGCAGCCCATGGCCAGCCGGGCGCCGAAGCCACCAAGCACGCCGCCCAGGAAGCCGAAGAACAGCCGGCGCCGCTGGCGCGGCACGCGCAATTGGCAGCTCGACGAGAGTAGCGAGCCGATGAGGGCTCCCCCGAACATCCCGAAGATCAGCCAGCCGCTCGTGCGATCCCACGGCAGCCCCTTGTTCGGACCGATGCCCGTGGGGCCGAAGTAGGCCCACTGATTGACGTCGACCCCGAACAACTGCAGAATATGCCCGCCCATACGGGTGAACTCGGTGGTGACGCCCCAGGCCGAGCCCGCGTAGGCGAACAGCAGGATGTTCAGGAAGGCCGCGGTCAGAGTCGCCGCCCAGTAGGGCCAGTAATCGACGCAGACGCGCCGGTAGCCATCCGCGACGCGCTCGCGGAAGGAGCGGGGCGGCGCGACCACCGGCGCCGCGCCAACAAGCTGAGCCATGGCTCCCCCAAAGTTGAGTTGCTAGATAGACAATCTCGACCTTCGGCAGAGTATACGGACTTCGCCTGCTGCCGGCAACGCGCCGGATCCTCTGTAGCAGGGGGATCCGGCGCGTTGGCCACGCCTGCTAGGTTGCCTGTACCCGAGCTCGGGAGCTAGCGGCCAGGGCTGCCCACACTGCCGCGGCGGTTCCCACGTGTAGCGGGAGCCGCAAGACACTCAGGGCCACCCAGCGTCGCGCGTCCTCGGCGAGCTGCGTGGTCGGCGGCTGGGGGCTCTCGAACAGGAGTGCGGCGGGCAAGAAGTAGGTGAAGGTCCAAGCGCGCAGGGCCACGTACAGGGCGGTAGCCAGCAGTAGCCAGCGCCGAGCGTTGCGCTGAGGCCAGTTCGCCCAGAGGGCCAGCGGGAGCAGTAGCGTGAGGGCGCTGTGCGAAGGGATCCAGAAGCGCGCGCGGTCGATTCCACCCTGGTCGGGACGGATGAGCGCCGGGTGGGTGGGCCAGACGGTGTCCACGACGAGGTGCTCGTACATGGCGCCTCCCAACTGCAGGGCGACGACGAGCAGGGCGCCCCACGCGCTCCAGCGGCCGAGTTGAGCGCGAAGCGCTAGGGACAAGGGGGGCACGAAGGACACGGTGAAGCCTCCTCGACTGGGGCTCGAAGCCCGGTAGAGTTCGACCTAGCTGCCGCGTGGCCGCACCTGGTACCCTCGTGCATGTCGGCTCGGGACCGGAGGCCGCGCGGCGGCGCCGGCTCGGGTGAGGCCCTCGGCGGCGTGTGCCACCACGCTGCCGAGGGCTAAGCGGGCGGCTTGTAGGTTCTGCTATTCCTCCTCTCTCGCGGGCGCGATAGGTGTGGGGGGCGATGGCACCGCCCGGGTCGCGTGCCACGCTCGCCACTGCGTCAGAAACGGGAACTGCCCCGCGCGCAGCTCAGTGAGGAATCCCGCTACCCACTGCCGTTCGGCAGCTAGCAGCGCGAGGTGGTACTCCCCCTCGATGAGCAGTAGCCGCTCCACACCCTGCGCGAGCGCGCGCTCGTGTGCGGCGCGCTGCCGCGCGATCTCGGCATCGAGGCGGGCGAGCCGCTCCTCCAGCAAGGGCAGCACGGCCTCGGGCGGCAGCACCGGCAGCAGCGAGAGCGCGGCCTCGAACTGCGGGTACTCCTTCACTGGTGTACGTATCAGTGCGCTCAGCCACTCGTGCAGCGCCACCCGCCCTGTCTCGGTGAGCGCGTAGACGGTGCGCTCGGGCCGCCAACCTATGCGGCCAGTGGCCTGCGGGACGATGTAGCCCTCGCGGAGGAGCAGCCGGATAACGGTGTACAGCGAGCCGTAGTTGAGCTTGATGCTCTCCTCTTTGTGGCGGGCGCGGAGCGTGGCGGCCATCTCGTAAGGGTGCATCGGCCGCTCGTACAGCAGGGCAAGCACCGCCAGGGCCAGAGGGTTGGTCAGCTTGCGACGCCCCACCGCGCGCCTCTCCTTCAACTACTCGCCAACGAGTATACGCGTGCTAATATCCTGTTGCAAGTATTCGTGCGGAGCTGCGTCGCAGTAGCGCCATTGTGCCCCGAGTGGTGCTGTGCTACCGTGCCTCACGCAGTCCGCGGAGTACCAAGGGGGTAACCATGTTTGCCAGGGGAGTGCTGCGCGCGCCGCTGCTGGTGCGTAGCGTCGAGGCTGGCGGCCTGTTGGAGACGTTCCTCATCGCGGCGGTGGCCTCGCTGCTAGCCACGCGCTTCTACCTCGCGGCCATGGGCTACCCCCAGCTCGGCGGCCACGGCCTGCACATCGCGCACATGCTCTGGGGCGGTGCGCTACTGCTGCTGGGGCTGGTCGCGGCCCTGGTATGGCTCGGCCGCCGCGCGCGCTATTTGGCCGCCTTGCTCGGTGGGGTGGGTTTCGGGCTGTTCATCGACGAGCTGGGGAAGTTCATCACCAGCGACAACGACTACTTCTACCAGCCGGCCATCGCCCTGATCTACATCGTCTTCGTCCTGCTGTTCGTGCTGTTCCGCACGCTGGGTAACCGCCGCGACCTGACGCCGCGCGAGTGCGCGCTCAACGCCGTCAGCCTGCTCGTCGACCTGCGGCTCGATCCAGGCAACCCGACGCTGCAGGCGCGGGTGCGCGCGCTGCTGGCGCGGGCAGACCCGGCCGATCCGCTGGTACCGTTGGTGCGGAGCGGACTGGATGCGCTGGCCGCCCCCACCGCGGCACCACGGCGACGGCGGCGCCTGTACCGATGGGCGCTCGCGCCGTATGTGCGCCTGCGGCGCTCGGCCTGGCTGGGGCGCCTGGTGGCATCGGTGTTCGTGCTGCATGCCGTGGTGCCGCTGGCGGTAGTCGTGGTTGCTGTAGCGGCCGGCCAGAGCCTGGTGGTGGACGATCTGCCCGCCGGCTGGGCAGCGGCGCTCAACCTGTTCTCGGTACTGCTCGTGTGGACACTGACCCTCATCGGGACCGTGCAGCTCCTCCGGTCGCGGCTGGCGGCGTACCTGTGGTTCCGCCGGGCGATGCTGGTCTCCCTGCTGCTGGTGCAGGTGTTCTCGTTCTACGAGGAGCAGTTGGCGGGCATCGTCGGGCTGTTGATCGATCTGCTGTTGCTGCGCACGCTGAATTACCTCATCGTCACGGAGCGGGCACTGGCCGCCCGTGAGCGGACGCCAGCGCCCGCCATCGCGGCGCCGGCGCAGCCGACGACCACCGTCTAGCCTCCCAACACGTTCGGCGGCCATGCCGCCGATCCCTCACCGCGGGCTCCTCCTAACCGAGCCTTAACCAGTCCCAGCGTCTCAGCGGTTAGCGAACCGACGCTGGGGGCAGATAATCCAGGAAGCGAGCGGGGAAGGCGCCGCCTCTCCAGCTACATGGTGGTGGGCTCCGGAGCCTGGCGGCGCGATCCGGCGCGCGCCGGACGGCGTCGGTGGTCGCTGCCGCGCTCGCGGCGTCCTGCCGGCCAGACGGATACGCCGCGGGAAGCTGTCCGCGGGCGTCCGGCTCCCAGGGAAGGCTCGGGGTGGCGCCGCGGCCGGAGGGAGGTCATGGCGAACCAGCCAGTCGTGGTAGTCATCGACGATAGCCCGACGATCCGCAAGATCCTCGAGCTGACCCTCCAGCGGTTGGGCTTCAGGGTGCAGGGGGCGGCCAGCGGGGTGACCGGCCTGGCCGCGATCGCGGAGCACCAGCCCGTGCTCATCTTTCTCGACATCATGCTGCCCAACGTCAACGGCTACCAGCTCTGCCAGGTCATCAAGAAGAACCCCCGCTACGCGCACATCCCCGTGATCATGCTCTCCGGCAAGGACGGGCTCTTCGACAAGATGCGGGGCCGGCTGGCCGGAGCGAACGACTACATCACCAAGCCGTTCGAGCCGGGCGCGGTGCTGGCGGCGGTGCAGAAGCACTTGCCCGACCTCGTCGCGCGCCCGCTCCAGCGCAGCACGGCAGGGTTTGGACGATGATGGTGGAGCAAGTCGCGCAGGGCGCTGCGCTGCACTGGCTACCCATGGCCGAGGCGGGCGTGCAGACGCTGCAACCCCCCCTCGACGGCATGCCCGCGGTACTAGGCTGGTTGGCGCAGCAGCGCTACGACGGGGCGCTGGTGGTCCAGAGCAGTCCCCACGAGCTGGTTCTCCTGGTACTCGACGGGGCGCCGATCGGAGCCAGCCTCCGGTCGACGATGGGCGGCCACGTGCTGGTCGGCCCCGATGCCCTGCGGGGACTCGTCGAGCGGGCCGGGCCGGGCGCCCGCTCCACCGCGCGCCTGCTACCCTTCGCTCGACCGCTCGTGGAGACCCTCGCTTCGACCCTCGATCCCCAGCCGACAGTGCGGCCGCTCGAGGGCACCGAGCAGCTCCGAGCGGCGCTGCGCGAGGTGGCCGCGCGCAACCACCACGGCGTGGTGGACCTCATCGTTGGCGAGCGCTGGGGGCGCACGTTGTTCCACCACGGCCGCCTGCTGGGTGCCTACCACTACGACAACCTGGCGGTCGCTCCCTCCTTGGCCGCGCTCGGCCGCCTGGCCACGGCCGGCCCGGGCACGCTGGTCGTGCGCCGCGTGCCGGCCCGCCCGCCGGCGCCGCTTCAATGGCCAGCGGCGGCGGCGCCCGCGCTGGCTGCAACCCCCGAGGCGGCCCCTGCACAGGCGTGGCGCTCGGCGGAGCCGGCGGCGCCGCTGGCCGCGGACCCGGTGCGCGACGAGCAGATCGAGAGCAACCTGCTGTGGCTGCTATCGCACGTCGATAAGGATCGGGACCGGGCCGCCCAGAGCCAGGAACCAGCGCCGCGCGTGTTGCAGGTGCTGGCGTCGTTCGCCAACGCCATGTTCGCCTTCGCGGCGCATCTAGCGCCCACATCCCGCCAGCGGCTGGCGGCCCCCCGTCAGGCCGAAGTGATCGCCATGCTGCGCCCCGGCTATCCACTGTTGGCAGAGGTCGAGCTGCGCAAGGACGAGATCGACGCGCCGGCGCTGGCGCGTCGCTACAGGACACTGCCGCGCGACAGCACGGCCGCGGCCGACTTCTACCGTGGTGTGACGCGTGGGCTGCTGGCGCTCACGCAGCACGCCGCGACCCTCGTGCTGACGGAGATCGGCGATCCGGCCGTGCGGGCGCGGTGCACGGCAGCCCTCGAGGTCTGGGTGGCTAGCGTCGAGGCCGCCTTGGCGCCGGCGGCCGAGCGCTAGGAGCGCACAGAGGAGGAGAACATGGCACGCGGCAAGATCCTGGTCGTGGACGACAGCCCGGTCGATCGCGTGGTGATGGCGGAGCCGCTGCGCCAGGACGGCTATACGGTGGTCACCGCGGCGGACAGCACCGAGGCGCTGGTGCAGTTGGAGCGCGAGCAGCCCGACCTGATGTTGCTCGACGTCATCATGCCGGGCGTCAACGGCTTTCAGCTCTGCCGGACGCTGCGCCGCGACCCGCGCTACGCCCGCCTGCCGATCGTGCTCGTCACTTCCAAGAACCAGCCTGCCGACCGGCACTGGGGCTTGAAGCAGGGCGCGAGTGACTACCTGCCGAAGCCGTTCACGGCCGACCAGCTCCTGGCCGCCGTGCGCCGCCTGGTCTGACGCGGCACGCTTGGGATGGTGATGCACGTGCAGGGTGACGAGCCCGAGCGCTTCGAGCTCCAGGCGTGGTGGGGCCCCGAGAGCATTCCGCTTGCCCCGGCCCAAGAGCGCGCGCTGCTCTGCAGCGTGGGCAGCGCGCGGTTCGCGGTGCCGATCCACTACCTGCGCGGGGTCGAGGCCTACGGCGCGGTCACGCCGCTGCCCCATGTGCCGCCGTGGGTGCTGGGGCTGACCAACGTGCGCGGCACGGTGGTGGGCGTCGTCGACCTGGGGCGCTTCCTGGAGCTGGGGGAGGTTCAGCCCGGGCAAGCTCGCCTGCTGCTCTGCGGCGACGGCCCCCGGCTGGCGGCGCTGGCGGTCGGCGCCGCGCGGGAGGTGCTCGACTACCCGCCGGCCAGCGCGCAGCCGGCCGCGACGCTGGCCCTGCCAGGCGGGGCGGCGCGTGGGCGGATCGCACGCTTCGTGGCGGGCCTGATCCAGACCGGGACAGCCGCAGTGCCCCTGCTCGCGGTGGGGCAGCTGCTGGCCGACGAGGAGCTGCTAACAGGGTAGCGGGAGAGAGAGCATGCTCAGCACATCGCGTTCTTCGGCCGAGGTACAGTCCGGGGGGCGGCGCGTGGGCAGGCGCCGCCTGCCGCCGTTTGCTGACTGGCCGCTGCGCTACAAGCTCCTCGTGCCCATCCTGGCGGTGTCGCTGATCCCGCTGCTCGTGTTGCTGGCCTTGGCAGTCACCTACGCCTCGGGCGCCCTGCAGGAGCGCGCGCGGGCCGACGCGGCCAGCGACACTCTCAAGGTGCGCGCCGCTCTGGAGAACGCCACTGCCAAGGTCGCCCAGGACTTGCTCATCGTGAGCAACGCCTCGGAGAGCGCCGTCTACGGCTCGCAGCCCGTCACCCGCAACGCCTTTCTCGCTGGCTTGAACAGCGTCTGGCAGTATCAGGAGATCGCGGCCTACGATGGCTCGGGCATCTGGATCGGGGGCACGAATCCCCAGAACAACGAGAACGTCGCGGGCCGGGAGTGGTTCCAGCAAGCGCTAGGCTTGCCCGCGGGGGCGGTGGTCTTCTCCGATCCCGACATCGCCCCGGATGCCCAACGCGCGGTGTTCTCGGTCGCCACGCCGGTCCACCGGGCGGACGGGCGCTTGCTGGGCGTGGTGCGGATCATTTGGGACCCCAGCCAGCTCATCGCCCAGGCCCGCGCCGGCTATCCGAACAAGCAGATCGACCTGTACGACCGCCAGGGGCGCCTGTTCGCCACCACGCGCCAGAACGCCCGACTGGGAGCGGTGGGTGCCGAGCGCCCGCCCGTCCGAGCCAGCCGCGGCGTGGGCGTGCCGGGCGCGGCGCCCGCCGGCACCGTGGTGTACGACGCGGGCGAGGAGGCGGTGATCGCCGGCTACTCGCGCCTCACACCGACGGCCGTGCTCCAGGGCATGGACTGGCCGCTGGTGCTGGAGGAGAGCCAGGCCCGGGCGCTGGCGGCGGTGGGCGAGCTGCGCAACACCGCGCTGCTGGTGCTGCTGGTGGCCGTCCTGCTGGTCACCGCCGTAGCACTGGTGCTCAGCCGCGCGCTCGCCCGTCCCGCCGTGACGCTGGCTGAAGTGGCGCGCCGGGTGCAGGCCGGCGACCTCGCGGCCCGGGCGCCGGTCACCAGCCGCGACGAGCTAGGCCAGGTGGCGGAGAGCATGAACGCCATGCTCGATGAGGTGACCGCCCTGGTACAGACGCGCGAGGAGCGCGACGCGCTGCAGCGGCAGATCACCAAGCTCCTGGATGAGGTCTCCACCGTGGCCGAGGGCGACCTGACCGTGCAGGCCGAGGTGAGCGCCGACCTGATCGGCTCGGTGGCCGATGCCTTCAACTACATGGTGGGCGAGCTGCGCAGCATTATCGAGAACGTCAACCGCACCTCGGCCGAGGTGGCGCAGGCTACCGCCGAGATCCTGGAGACCTCGGGCGAGCTGGCCCAGCAGAGCGAGCAGCAGGCCCGGCGCATCGTGGAGGCGACAGCCGCCGTCGACCAGATGGCCCAGGTGGCGCAGGGCGTGGCGCGCAACGCCGCGACAGGCAGCGAGATCGCCACCGTGGCGCGCCGCAACGCCGACGAGGGCGCGGACGCCGTGCGCCAGACCATCGACGGCATGAGCCGCATCCGCAGCCAGGTGCAGGAGACGTCGAAGAAGATCAAGCGACTGGGCGAGTCGTCGCAGGAGATCGGCCAGATCGTGCAGTTGATCCAGGAGATCGCGGACCAGACGAACCTGCTGGCCCTCAACGCGGCGATCACGGCCGCGATGGCCGGCGAGCACGGTCGAGGCTTCGCGGTGGTCGCCGACGAGGTGCGTCGCCTGGCCGAGCGGGCGAGCGCCGCCACCCGCCAGATCGCCGAGCTCGTGAAGTCGATCCAGATGGACACGGCCGAGGCCGTGGTGGCCATGGAGAACGGCACGCGCGAGGTGGTCGAGGGCTCGCGGCTCGCCGAGACGGCCGGCCAGCGCCTGGTGGCCATCAACGAGGTGGTGGCCCAGCTCGCGGAGCTGATCCACGCCATGGCCGAGGCGGCCGAGCAGCAGGCGCAGGCGTCGGTGGGCGTGAAGGACGCCATGGCCGAGATCTCGCACACCACGCGCCTCGCCACTGCCACGACGCGCCAGGCGGCCGAGTCGGTGGACTACCTGGCGCGGCTCGCCGAGCAGCTTCAGGCCTCGGTGGCGGCCTTCCGCCTCGGCCCGACGGAGGCCACCGCTCTGCCAGCCGCCGGCGCGCGCCAGCCGGCTGCCTAGCGCGGGCCCGGCGCGATCGGTCGGGAGGCGTCGCGGTGGTCCACTGCGGAGCGGGGCGTGTCAGCGCGGCATGGGCCGCCGAGGAGCGCACATGAGCATCGGCGGGAGCGCCGGCTTCGACCGGCAGACGATCCTCGCCAGCTTCGCCGAGGAGATCCAGCCCCTGCTGCAGGTGATCGCCGGGGCGATGGACAGCCTGCTCGAGCGCCCGGGCGATCACCTGGCGGCTCAGGTCGCGCTCGCCGAGCTGCAGACTGTGCGGGGCGCCATCCTCCTGCTCGAGGTGCCCGCTTTCGAGGCGCTGCTGGCCAGCGTGGGCGAGGCGATCGAGCTGCTGCGCGACGCACCGGTGCTGGAGGCCGACCAGCGCACGGCGGGCCGGGCCCTGGTGGACCTGCTGTTGAGCGAGGGGCAAGCACTCGCCCGCGACGGGACCGATCCAACGTGCGGGGCGCGCGCCGCGGCGCTCACCGCCCAGTTGCGGCCGGGCGGGATCCCGGCCACTGCGGCCAGCCTCGACGCCTGGCTCCGCACGCTCGACGGCGACCCGTCGCCGGCCCCCGAGGCCATAGCGCCCGTAGCTCCGCCGCCGGCCGCACCGCTCACCCCGGCCCCTAATGAGGCCGACCCCGGCGAGATCGAAGGGTCGCCAGCGCCCCTAGTGGAGCCGATGGCCCTGGCAGCTGGAGAGGAGGCGCCGTCTGCCGAAGCCATCGCGCGTCTCACGCGGCCCAGCGACCCCGACGCGACCACCGAGGAGACCCTACCGCCGCCCGTGCTCCGCCGGCTGCTGCGAGACGGCCTCCCGCCTCCGACCGCTTCACCGGCTCCCGCCGCCGAGGCGCCCGACGACCTACCCGAGCCGGTCGCTCGGTCGCTGCCGGAGGCGACTGGCCGGACGGAGCCAGGGGAGCGGTCGGCCGTGGAGCAGGAGGGAGCGATCGAGGCATTCTCCCCCGCGCCCGATTCACAGGCGCCTGCGCCGCCCGGCGCGGCTCCTCCGGAGCCCAACCTCCTGGAGACGCCCGCGGCCCCGCTCGATGCAGCCGCGCTCCCCCCATCGACAGAGGAGCCTGGCCTGGGTCAGGCCCCGTCCGTCGAGGAGAACGACGAGCTGATGCAAGCGCTGCAAGAGCTAGTCGGGCCCGAGGGGCTGGAGTGGCTGGCGCGAGCCGACGCCGAGGACACGACCCTTGCCTTGACGCCGCCGGCTGGTCCTCCGGCCGAGGAGCCGCCGCCCGCGGAGACAGAGCCACCTCGGCCCGAGGCGGACACGCCTGTACTGCCCCCAGCGCCGTCGCCGATCCTAGAGTACCTCAGCCAGGTGAGCGCCACCGTCGAGGCGCTGCTCGGCCCCAGGACCGACCACCCGCCGGCCGCCGCTGCCCCAGGCGCGGGCGGGGGCGACACCGAAGAGGCGATCACCGCGGCCGAGTGCCCCGCGCTGGCAGGGGACGAAGGGCCGGCCGCGGCCACGGAAGTGGGTGTCGCCGGAACCGAGCCGGCGGGCGCCGCGGCAGCCGAGCCGGCACTACCCGCCGAGCCGGCGGCCACTGTCGAAGTGCCTGATGCGGCGCCAGTGCCGGCGGGGGTGGGCAACGCCGCCGCGCTGGCCGTGTTCGCCGCCGAGCGGCAGCGCCTGGCCGAGCGCCTGCACGAAGCATGCGTCGCGCTGGCCGCGGCGCCCCACGACGAGAGCGCGCTGACCGAGCTAGCTTGGGCGGCTCACACGCTGCGCGGGGCGGCGCTCCTCGTCGGTGCGCAGGTGCTCGGCGAGGTGTGTACGCTCATCGAGCGGGTGGCCGAGGAGGCCGAGGTGGCCGGGCTGCCCATCACCCCGGAGACCGTCGCGTTTCTCACCAACGCCGACGAGACCGTGCAGTGGTTGGTGAGCTTGCCGCCCGACGCCCCCGCGCCCCGCGAGCCCCTGGATCTGCTCGCCGAGCAGTTCGCCGACCTGGCACGTGCTGTGTCGGAGGTCCCGACGCCAGCGCCGGCCCCGAGCTGGGG
>JADGHJ010000110.1 GCA_019686175.1 Chloroflexota bacterium
CTCACCCCGGCCCCTCCGCCCGAGGGCAAGGAGAGCCCATGCTGGACGGCACGACCTCGTCGATTCGCTGGGGGTAGTTGGACATGGAGCAGACCATTCGTCTGCGGATCAACGGCGAGCCGAAAGAGCTGACGGTGCGGCCGCGCCGCCTGCTCGTCGACCTGCTGCGCTACGACCTGGGCCTGACGGGCACGAAAGAGGGCTGCTCGGTGGGCGTCTGCGGCGCGTGCACAGTGCTGGTCAACGGCAAGAACATCGCCTCGTGCATCACCCCGGCGGTGTTCGTCGACGGCTGCGACATCACTACCATCGAGGGGCTCGCTGAGGACGGCCGCCTCCATCCATTGCAGCAGGCGTTCATCGACTACGGCGGCTTCCAATGCGGCATCTGCACGCCCGGCCAGATCATGGCCGCCAAGGCGCTGCTCGACGAGAACCCCCATCCCACGGAGGCCGAGATCAAGGAGTGGATGATGGGGAACCTGTGCCGCTGCACGGGCTACTATAAGATCCTCGACTCGATCAAGGCCGCGGCCGGGAGCGAGGCATGATCGACTTCGACTATCGTGCCCCCACTAGCCTGGACGAGGCGCTGGCGCTGCTCCAGCAGCACGGCGAGAGCGCGCGCGTGGTGGCCGGCGGCACGGCGCTGGTGATCATGATGAAGCAGCGGCTGGTCCAGCCCGAGTTGCTGGTCTCGCTGCGGCGCGTGCCCGAGCTAGACGCCATCCGCGCCGACAACGGCACACTGCGCCTGGGCGCCACGGCGACGCACCGGGCCGTGGAGACTCACCCGGTGGTGCGCGAGCGCTGGCCCCTGTTGGCCGAGACGTTCCACCACGTGGCCACCGTGCGGATCCGCAATATGGCCACGGTTGGCGGGAGCCTGGCCCACGGCGACCCGAACCAGGACCCGCCCCCTGCTCTCATCGCCCTCGACGCCCGGGCGCGCCTCCGCTCGGCCACTGGGGAGCGCGAGGTGCCGGTGCGCGAGCTGTTCCTGGACTACTACGAGACCGACGTGCGGCCCGGCGAGGTGCTCACCGAGGTGCTCGTGCCGACGCCCCCGCCCGGCGCGGGCTGGGCCTGGGTGAAGTTCCTGCCCCGCACGGCCGATGACTACGCCACGGTCTCGGTGGCCTGCCTGCTCACGCGGGAGCCCGGCACGCAGCGCTGCCGCGATGTACGCCTGGCGCTGGGCTCGGCCGGCACCACACCAGTCCGTGCCGAGGCAGCCGAGGCGGCGCTGCGGGGCGAGGACCTCACGCCGGCGCGCCTGCGCGAGGCCGCCCAACTGGTGGCCGACGCGGTGGATCCTATCGCCGACTTCCGCGGGTCGAGCGAGTACAAGCGCGAGATGGCGGTGGTCTGGGCGCGGCGCGCGTTGGAACAGGCGCTGGCGCGCGCCGCGGCCTGAGCGTGGCCCGCCGCCGAGCCGATTGACACACACCGACGGCGCGCGCGAAGCCGCACGCGCTCAGTCGCTAGGAGGCGACCTATGGCCTGGGAGATGCCGGGGCTGCTCGGCAAGCCGTTCACCGTCGATTGCCATGCCCATCTCTTCCCGCAGCACTGGTACGTCGAGAGCACGCCGCGCAGCGTCATCGATCTGGACGCGCTGTTCGCCCAGCAGGACGAGGCGGGCGTCAACCTGACGGTGTTCGGCAACAACTGGATCCGTCACCCGCGCGACCTGGACCCGCTGCGGGTGGTGCAGGAGTACAACGCATTCGCTGCCGAGCTGACCTCGCGCTACCCGCAGCGGCTGCTCGGGCTCGCTTCCACTATTCCCTTCGGCGGTGACCCCTTCAACCGCGAGCTCGAGCGCGCCATCTGCGAGTATGGCCTGCGCGGAGTAATGATCAACACCAGCGTGAACGGCGAGTATCTCGACTCGCGGCGCGCCGACGACTTCTGGGAGCTGGTCACCCGCCTCGACATCCCCGTGTTCCTGCACCCGCCGCGTGAGACCATTGGCAACGAGAGGATGGAGATCTTCCGGCTACCCGAGATGGTGGGCCGCCCCTTCGACACCACGCTCACCCTCGCGCGGCTGATCCTCACCGGTGTGCTGGAACGCCATCCGACGCTCAAGCTGGTGTGCGCCCACATGGGCGGCGCCATCGCCCTGCTGCCCGGCCGGCTAAACTTCGGCTACGAGCTGCGCCACGACCACACGTTCGGCCCCTGGGAGCCCGACGTGCTCAGCAAGCCGCCCAGCGAGTACATCAGCCAGCTGTACCTGGACACCATGGGCTTCCACATGCCGGCGGTGATGTGCGCGGTGGCGACGGTGGGCGTGGACCACGTGGTGTTCGGCAGCGACCACCCGCCGGTGCACCTGCCGCTGAAGCGCTCGGTGGCGGTGGTGGAGAGCCTGCCGCTCAGCCACGCCGACAAGCAGAAGATCCTGGGGCTCAACGCCGCGCGCCTGCTGCGCCTCTTGTAGCGCCCTACGGGGCGACTACCACGCGGGTGTAGTTCTCCAGGTCGAAGAAGCGCTGGGCCACGCGCTGCACGTCCTCGGCCGTGACGGCGTGGATGTGGGCAAGGTAGGCGGCGATGGGCTCGCGCACGCCCAAGATCTCCTGGCTGGAGAAGCGGCGCGCCTGGCCGAGGTTGGTCTCCAGGCCCAGCACCGAGCGCCCCTCGAGGTAGCTCTTGGCTTCCTCCAGCTCGGCGGCCGTCAGGGGCTCCTCGCGCAGACGGCGCATCTCGGCCAGGATCAGCTCGGTGACCAGCTCCACGTTCTCGGGATCGACCCCGGCCGAGGTGAGCCAGACGCCCGCGTCGGTGAGCCCGACCCAGGCCGAGCCGACAGAGTACGCCAGGCCGCGCCGGTCGCGGATCTCGGTGAACAGCCGGCGGCCGGCGTCGTCGATCGCCGCATCGAGGACCGCCATCGCGTAGCGGTCCGGGTCGCGCAAGTTGGGGCCGGGCACGCCCAGCAGCACGTGGGCCTGGTAGCTGCCCGCGTTCACGGTGGCCAAGGTCCGCTCGCTGGGGAAGGCGTGGGTGGCGGTGGCCCGCGGTGGCAGCTCGCCGGCGGGGAACGCCCCGAAGTAGTACTCCACCAGCCGCACGGCCTCCGCCGGCGCGATGTTGCCCACCACGGCGATGGCCATATTGTTGGCCAGGAACCAGCGCTGGCGGAACGCTAGCAGGTCGTCGCGCGAGATGGTCAGCACGGTCTCGCGGCTGCCGCCCGGCAAGTGGCGCGCCGGGTGTTGGGCGAACACGGTTTGGAAGAACACGTCGCTGCCACGCGTGCTGGGGCTGTTGAGCCGCGCGTTCAGCTCTTGGAGCACCACCCGCCGCTCCTTCTCCAGCGCCTCGGGGTCGAAGGTGGAGTGGAGGAGGATGTCGGCGAGGACGTCCAGCGCGGCAGGCACGTCGGCCGAGCGCACCACGGCGTTGAAGGTGATCAGTTCCCACTGCGTGCTGGCGTTGAGGCTGCCGCCGCGGCTGGTGATCGGCCGGTCGATCTCCAGGGAACTCGGGCGGCGCGGCGTGCCCTGGAAGAACATGTGCTCCATGAAGTGCGCGGCGCCGTTGGTGGTCTCGTCCTCATCCCGCGAGCCAGCCCGAACGGCGATGTTGATGGCCACCGAGT
Source organism: Chloroflexota bacterium (assembly GCA_019686175.1). Lineage (GTDB taxonomy): Bacteria > Chloroflexota > UBA6077 > UBA6077 > JAJPHF01 > JADGHJ01. Next base: position 3,614 of record JADGHJ010000110.1, read on the forward strand.
CGGGGTCCGGCCGCTCTTTGGTCAGCACGATCAGGCCGTTGGGCAGCACGTAGCGCTCGACGTCGTCGGAGGGCGGCTGTGCCGGGCGCTCCGGCGGCAGGGGCGTCAGCGACAGGAGCAGCAGCGCCGGCATCAGCCAGATCGGGCGGGACATCGCGAGATCCTCCTCTGTTGGTGTCACCGACGCCACGCCGGCAGTGCCCGGCGGCAAGCCTGACGCTCCCAGTATTAGGGTATCCTCAATCGAGCGTCTCGGCGCGGGCCCAAATGGGATGAGCCGAGCAAGCACGATGTCGCCCGGTTGGCGCGTGGCCGTGAGGGCAGTATACTCCGCTGCCGGGGCGGCTGGCCGTGCCAAGTGAGACGGCCGCCCAGCAGCCGAGGGGAAATGACAGACGTACGCTACACGGACCTGCGCGGCTGGCTCGGCGCCTTGGCCGCCGCCGGCATGCTCCTCCACACTCGCGACGCGCTTGCTCGCGGCGAGCAACCAGCTCTGGCGCCCTTGATCGCGGCGCTCGACGGTCCCGCTCTGCTCCGGGCGTCGCCCGGTCGGCTGGCCGCCGCGCTGGGGCTGTACCGCGCTCCCGGGCCGCTGGCCATCGCGCTGGAGCTCCCGCCCTCGACGGGGTGGGATGCGCTGCTCAGCGCGGCGGCCGCACGACGAGCTGCCCTCGTGGATGCCGAGTTCGTCGCCCCAAGCGCCGCGGCGTGCAAGCAAGTGGTGCTACGCGGGGCGGCGGCCGATCTGCGCCGGATCGTCCCACAGGCAGTGGGGCCGCTCCAGGCACGGCTGCGGGGAGTGGCGATCTGTGGATGCCCGGCCGAAGGCCTGCTTCAGCTGGGACTGGTCGCGGTCGAGCCGTATGATGCCCACCACGCGCGGCTCTGGCCAGCTCTACCTCGCGATCCCGCATGGGCCTGGCTACGGGCGGCGGCGGAGCACAGCGAGGCGGTGCCGGTGGCCGTCGCCTCGGGCGTGGCGCCCTGCATCACCTTGGCCGCCGCCGAGCAGCAGCCGCTTGGCGACCCGTATGCGATCGCGAGCGCCCTCCAGCAAGCGCCGGTACGCGTCACGGAGGGCGAGAGTTCGGAGCTGGAGATCCCCGCTCACGCCGAGCTGGTGATCGAGGGCCACCTGGCCGGCCGCGCGGGCGACGCGCTGCTCCTCGCTGTCGATGTGCTCTCCCATCGCCGCGATGCGACCGCCGAGTACTGGCCGCCGGGGACCCACGCGCCAGAGGCCGCGCTCCTACAGCGGGTGGCGCGCGGCGCAGGGGTACACGCCGTCCTGGCAGCCACGGGTCGCGCGGTGCGCGCCGTGGCGCTCTATGCGTGGGACGAGATCGAGCTGGCGATCATCCAGTGCGCCGCGCCGGTCGGCCCGCTGGACGCGCTGCTCGACGCCTTGCGGAGCACCGCCTGGGCCGAGACGCGGGTCTTCGTGGTCGGTCCTGGTGTGGACCCATTCGATCCCGCGCAAGTGCTGAGGGCCTGCATGGCGATGGGAGAGTCCCACGGGGCGGTGCGCGTCGGCGCCGACGGTAGTAGCTGAGGGCTGGCCGCGGGAGCAAGGTACTATGCACCACCGTCGCCTGCCTCTCGGGCCACCACGCGCGCTAGTGGTCGTCCTCGTCGCGCTGCTGGGCGCCCTGGGCGGCAGTGTACCTGGGGTTGCCCAGGAGTCTTCCGCGCCGTCGGTGCCCGTGAGCCCAGAGGAAGTGGTGCGCGGCGACTCTAGCGTGCGCCGCATCTCGCTGGTCATCAACGTGGGCGCCGGCTACACGCCCGCTACCAGCATGTTGGACACGCTGCGGGAACGTAGCCTGCGCACCACGTTCTTCGTGTTGGGCTGGTGGGCCGAGCAGCACCCGGAGCTGCTGGCGCGTATCGCCGCCGATGGGCACGAGATCGGCAGCCACGGCCACTCGGTATTCGACCTCACTCGTGTCTCCGACGCCGAGGTGCTCGCCGATCTCGAGCGTGCCGACGCCGCGATCTCGGCCGTAACGGGGCGCACGACCCGGCCGCTGTGGAGCCCGTCGGCGGGCTACCGTGACGCGCGAGTGCGCCGCCTGGCGGCTAGCATCGGCTACCGGCCGATCTATTGGACCGTCGACTCGGGCGACTGGCGGACCGACGCCACCGCGGAGAGCGTGCGCCGGCGGGTACTGGAGGGGGCGGACAACGGTGCGATCATCGTCCTGCACTTCGATAGCCCGACTACCCCCCAGACAACAGCCGTCGTGCTGGGCGACCTCATCGATACGTTGCGCGCCCGCGGCTTCGAGCTAGTCACGATCACGGAGTTACTGACGGGCGCGCCGGCTGGGACCGGCCCGCCAGCCACGCCAGCAGCGCCCGCCGAAATCGAGCCGCTGATGTCGAACTCGTGATCGCTCCAGTCCTACAATACGCCTGCTGCCCACTCGACCACCTGTGCGGCCAGCCGCACCGCCTCCTCGTACTCCTCCGCGCTGACCGGCTCCGCGAGCCCTGGATAGCGCGCTTCGACCGCATAGCTGGTGAGGATGACGGCCTCCTCCACGCTATCCGGGATCGGCAGTCCATGAACCCGCAAGCCATACAGCAGTTCTCCAAGATCGTGGACGCGGCGAAACGGCCACCCCCGGCGAATATACAGCGCCTTGAGGGCTTTCTCGGCCGCCTGCTGCGCGTGGTAGCAGAGATCCTCATAGAAGCCGCCGGGCGGGAGCGGCACCGAGGCCAGAGCCAGATCTCCCCGGGCGCGCGCCAGCCATACCTCTGCCACGCCGCGCGCGTCAGGGGACGGGGACGGCACGGTACAGTTCTACCCCCTCGCGCGCGGCCTGGCAGACGACCAGCGCAGGATAGTCGGTGCAGGCGTGCAGGTCGGCTTCCGTGACTACTACCACGTCGGTGGCTATTCCCAGGGGCGCCAGCGCGCGATAGAGTTGCTGGGCTGTCCGACGACGGTGCGTACCGTCGGGCATCACGACCAGCAAATCGATATCGCTGTGCGGGTGGGCCTGGCCACGGGCAGCCGAACCAAACAGAACCACGCGCCGCGGGCGCACGGCAGCGACGATCCGCTCCACGAGTGCCGCGACTACCGATTCTGGCGCGATTAGGTGGGTCATGGCGATGACCGCCTTACTCTCTAGCCCGCGCTGCACCTGCCGCAGCGGGGCAATGACCGGCGCTGATCGAATCATACCGCGGTGTGCGGAGAGGATGAGCCGACCGCGGCCCTGCAGGGCGGGCCAACGCCGTTCACAGCAGCGGCCCCACCTGACCGCGCATGCGTCGAGCCGCGGGAGCACGCCTGCCATCGTCTCACGGCGCACGACTCGGTAGAGCGAGAGCCTAGATGCGGCGAGCACCGCCAAGGCCATCGCGTTGCGGCTGTCACCAAGTGGCTGACGGGCGCGCCGGCTGGGACCGGCCCGCCAGCCACCACGCCAAGAGTGCCGTGAGGACCAGCCCTGCCACGGTGGGCCAGAGCATCGCCCAAGCGCTGCCCAGCAGCAGGTAGCCGAGCAGCAGGTACAGCGCCAGGGCCACGGCCGCGAAGCGTGGGCCCGGGCGGTCGGTCCGCGCCAGCGCCTTGCGGAAGGCATACGTGCCGCCCACGGCCAACGTGTAGCCCACAATGGCCAGTGCCAGCCCCACCAGCAGCCCTGGCCAGCGCAGCAGCGCGGTCTCCGCCTCCGCCAGCGCGCGCAGGCCAGCGCGGCTATCCGCCAGCCCCCACACCTCGACCTCGTCGCCCTGCTGCTGACCGTACAGCGCGACGGGATGGTCGTAGACGTAGTGCGCCGCCGGGTCGGCCAGGGCCACCCGGCTGCCCTCCACTGGGATCGCGCGCCCGTCGACCACGAGCAGCGAACCGGGGGGCAACACACCCCGCTGCGGGCCGAGCGTGACGGGTAGCGCCAGCGGACCAGCGAGATGGGGCTCCACCGGCCCCACGCGGCGGACGTCCGGGCTGGGGGTTAGCGTGCCCTCGGCGACGATTATGCCGGCAGCCAGGGGCGAGGACGCGCCGGCCAGGGCATACTCGGCCGCGCGCCCCCGCGCCACATCGCGAAACGGCTGCAGGCAGAGGATCAGCAGCAGGAACAGCGCCAGGCCCAGGCAGACGTAGAACGTGCGCACCGCCCTGGCCTAGCCCTCTTGCTCCTCGTACTGCTTCTTGATCTCCGCGAGCACCGTCGGGTCGGTCAAGGTGGTGGTGTCGCCGAGCACCCGCCCCTCGGCGATGTCGCGCAACAGGCGCCGCATGATCTTGGCGCTACGCGTCTTGGGCAGCTCGGCGGTGAAGAAGATGCGGTCGGGGCGGGCGATGGCACCGATCTTCTGGGCCACGTGCTCCCGCAGCTCTTGGGCCAGTGCCTCGTTGGCCGCCATGCCCCCGCGCGGAGTGACGAACGCCGCCACCGCCTGGCCCTTCAACTCGTGGCTGATGCCGATCACCGCGGCCTCGGCCACGGCTGGATGGCTGACCAGCGCGCTCTCCACCTCCATGGTGCCGATGCGGTGGCCAGCGACGTTCAGCACGTCGTCCACGCGACCTAGCAGCCAGTAGTAGCCGTCGCTGTCGCGGCGCGCACCGTCACCCGTGAAGTAGTTGCCCGGGAAGCGGCTCCAGTATTGCTGCACGTAGCGGTCCGGGTCGCCCCAGATGGTGCGCATCATCGCTGGCCACGGCCGACGGAGGATGAGGTAGCCGCCACGATCGACCGGGACCGGCTGGCCCTGTTCGTCCACGATGTCCGGCTCGACACCCGGGAACGGTAGGGTGGCCGAGCCTGGCTTAAGGGTGGTGAGGCCGGGCAGCGGGGAGATCAGGATCATGCCGGTCTCGGTCTGCCACCAGGTGTCCACCACCGGGCAGCGCCCCCCGCCGATGTGCTCGTGGTACCACACCCAGGCCTCGGGGTTGATCGGCTCGCCCACCGTACCCAGCACCCGCAAGCTGCTGAGGTCGCAGCGGCGCGGGTACTCGACGCCCCAGCGCATGAACCCCCGGATGGCCGTGGGCGCGGTGTAGAGGATCGTCACGCGGTACTTCTCGATGATCCGCCACCAGCGGTCCTTGTCCGGATAGTCGGGAGTGCCCTCGAAGATCACCTGCGTGGCGCCGTTGGCCATCGGCCCGTAGACGACATAGCTGTGGCCCGTTACCCAGCCGATGTCGGCGGTGCACCAGTAGACGTCCTCGTCCTTCAGATCGAAGATCCAGCGGTGCGTCAGCGAGGTACCCAGCAGATAGCCGGCGGTGGTGTGCAGCACGCCCTTCGGCTTGCCCGTCGTGCCGGAGGTGTACAGGATGTACAAGGGGTGTTCGGCATCGAGCGGCTCTGGCGGGCACTCGCGCTCCTGCACGGCGTCGAGCCAATCGCCCCACCAGACGTCGCGGCCGGGCTGCATGTGCACGCGGCGCACGTCGCTACCCACCCGTGGGAACACGACCACCTGCTGCACGCTCGGCGTGTCCTTGACGGCGGCGTCGATGTTGTCTTTCAGCGGAATCAAATGGCCGCGGCGGTAGCCGGCGTCAGCCGTGATCACCACCTTCGCCTGGCAGTCGTTGATACGGTCGCGAATGGCGTCCGGGCTGAACCCCGCAAAGATGACCGTGTGCGGGGCACCGATGCGCGCGCAGGCCAGCATGGTGATCGGCAGCTCCGGGATCATCGGCAGGTAGATGGCGACGGTGTCGCCCTTCTGCACGCCGCTGCGCTTGAGGGCCAGAGCCACGCGGTTCACGGCGCGGTACACGTCCTGATAGGTCAGCACGCGCTCGTCGCCCGGCTCGCCCTCCCAGATCAGCGCCGCCTTGTTGCGGCGCCAGGTCTGGGTGTGACGATCCACGCAGTTGTAGCTGGCGTTGAGCTGACCGCCCACGAACCACTTGGCCCAGGGCGGATCCCACTCCAGGACCCGCTCCCAGCGCCGGAACCAGTCGAGCTGCTCCGCCTGCCGCGCCCAGAAGCCTTCGAGATCGCGAGCGGCTTCCTCGTAGACGGCCGGGTCGCGCACGATGGCCTGCGCCTTGAACTCCTCCGGGGGCGGATAGCGACGCTCTTCCTGCAGTAGCGCTTCGAATGCACCGGACGGCTGCACAGTCATAGCTTCTCCCTCGCGCTCGACACGGCGGCTTCCAGCCGACCGCCGGGCGCCCGGTAGTCGCGGAGATGCGCGAACACCTGTAGTTGAGGTTCAGGATAGGAACGCTCACGCGCACCGTCAAGGAAGCGGCGTCGCCGGCAGCGCTGGCGGTGATTGACGGCCGGGCCGGCCGGACAGTACGGTACTAGGCGTGAGCCGAGCGTGTAGGAGGGTAGGCGGTGCTCACAAGCCTGGCCGTGCCGCCCTGGCTGGCCCTCACGTTGCTGCTGGGGGTGATCAGTGGCGCGCTGTTCCATCTCCTGTTCAGCGGTGAGTTGGGACGCTTGCCGGTCTACCTGGGGGTAAGCGTCGTGGCGGCCCTCCTCGGTGGGGTTGTCGGCGCGCAGTTGTCCGTGTCGCCATGGACGATCGGCGAGGCGCACGTGCTGGCCATTTGTGGTGCCGCCTGGAGCGCCTTGGCAGTCACCCGGCTGCTGGAGCTGTGAGCACGGGACCACGCAAACGCGTGGTCCCCCACCGTCGTGCGCGGCGCGCCCCCGGCCGGACGCGGGCGCCCGAGGCCAGGGCTATGTGCCCGGTACCGAGACGAGAGATGGGCAGGGCAGAGGAGACGCACCATGGCGAAAGGTTCTAGCGGCGGGTTCGTGAGCGGGCTGGTGCTCGGTGGCCTCGTCGGGCTGGCGCTGGCCTGGATGCGTGGTGGTGAGACGGCCCCGACGAGAGCATCCAGCGACCAGCCACTTGAGGAAAGCCGTGCGGCTCTGCGCGCCCGCTTCGCCGGACCCACCACGCCCCCGGCCGCAGAGACCTAGCCGCACCTCCGCGCCCCATGCGATTACCGTTGGGACCGCACGGCGCCCGATGACGATCAGAAGCGCGCCTCCCACGGGATGCACTGTCCGGGCGACGTGTCCCCGCGCTCGGCCCGCAGGCGCGCGAGCGCCTCGGCGAGCGCCGGCGGCAGATCGCTGGCCAGCAACAAATCCCGCTCGTCGGCCCTGAGAATCTGATGCGCCGCCGCGGCGTGACAGTACACCCCGGCGATCGCCGCGTCGCGAGGCCCCGCGCCCTGTGCTAGTAGGCCCCCGATCGCACCCGCGAGGATGTCACCCGTGCCGCCCGTGGCCAGCGCCGGATTGGGGTGCGGCAGCACGGCACACGGGCCGTCCGGGACAGCAACCACCGTGTGGGGCCCCTTCAGCACAACCGTCACTTGGCGGGCCATCGCCACCTGCCGCGCCACCTCCCAGGGCGCCGCTGCGATCGCGTCCGCCTGCATGTCCGCCAGGCGCGCCATTTCGCCGTGGTGGGGCGTGACGATCGCGCTGGGGCCGAGCCGCGTCCACCAGTCCGGATGGTGGGCGAGATGGTACAGCCCATCGGCATCAAGCACGAGTGGCTGCGTCGGGCAGCGCCGTGCGCGCTCGGCGAGCAAGAGATCGAGGAAGCGCGTGGTGTGCTCCGTACGCGCCAACCCGGGACCGACTACCAGCGCGGTCCACGACGAGAGCTCGTCGGCGAGGGCGTGAAACGCCGCCTCGCCAGCGCAGTCCGGCGGCCCCTCGGGGAGCGGGACGTAGGTCGCTTCGGGCAGCCGGCCCGCTATCACGGCCTGCAGGGCGGGGGCCGCGAGGCAGGCGACGATCCCCGCGCCCGCGCGTGCTGCCCCTGCGGCACACAGGAGGGCCGCCCCGTAGTAGCGCGAGGAGCCCGCACAGACGAGGACGCGACCGAAGGCGCCCTTGTGCCCCCCGAGCGGGCGCGCCGGTACCGCGTCGCGCGCCATGGTGCGCGTCAAGACCACGTGCCCCGTGGCGGGCACAGCGTCTGCGGGCAGGCCGATGTCGCCTGGCAGCAACACGCCGGCGTAGGCCGCGGCCGGAAAGCGCAGCAAGCCGACCTTCATCGCTCCGAGCACCACCGTGGCGTGCGCGCGCACAGCCTCGCCAGGCACCGCGCCCGTGTCGGCATCGATGCCACTGGGCACATCGATGGCTACCACACGCAGGGCGCCACCGCGCTCCCGGACCTCCGCGTTCAAGACAGCGATCAGCTCGGCCAGCGGTGCCCGGGGAGCTCCTCGCGCCCCGATCCCCAGCAGCCCATCGACTACCCCACTGGCCGCGCGTAACCACTGCACCAGCACGGCGCGGTCCGGCTCGCCAGCGTAGACGCGCCCGCCATCGGCAACGACCGCGGCGAGCTCGGTGGGTGCGAGCGCATGCCCGGGCAGAGTGTACAAAGAGATGGCCCGGCCACGACGCTGCAAGTAGCGCGCGGCAACCCAGCCGTCGCGGCCGTTGTTGCCACGGCCAGCCAGCACGACTATGGGTCCCTCGGGGCAGCAGCGCCGGACAGCCTCCGCCACGGCGGCCCCGGCGCGATCCTGAAGCATGTCCTCCGTGATGCCGCGGGAGGCTGCGGCCCGCTCGGCAGCACGCATCTCGGCGATGGTCACGATTCGCACGACGGCACCCCCACACCAGAAGGCGGACAGCGCCCCGGAGTATAGCGCGGCGATGACGATTGGGCAGCTAGCGTCCGTCGAAAGCCTATATCGGGAGCCCATTGTTGACAACAAGACAATATCTGTAGCCCATGTAGTCGGACGCAAGCCTCCATTGACTCCATGGCATGCACGCCCTTAGAATGGCGATGCAGGAAGTGGAGGGGGCGACCATGGCTACGGATGACTTCGGGAGCCTGCTGCGCCGACTTCGGGAGGCCGCCGGGCTGTCGTGCAACGAGCTAGCCCGCCTCGTGGCCGTCGATCCGAGCTATATCAGTCGGCTCGAGCGCGGAGAGCGCGAGCCTCCGCGTCGGCTCGTCGTGGAGCGGTTGGCAGACGCGCTCGGCTTATCGCCAATCGAACGGGATCGTCTGCTAGTGAGCGCCGGCTATAGTCCCGGTGCCATCCGCGCGCTGGGCGGCTGGGACCCTACACTCCACGCAGTGGCGGAGTTGCTGGCCGATCCGCAGTTGCCCGCCAGGGAGCGCGAGGCCTTCCGCACCGTGATCGACCTCCTCGCCGAGCGCTGGCGGCGCCTAACCCCTCGGGCCAGCTAAGCCCCTTCCGCCCGCCGGGGCGTACCTGCACCCCGCCAGGCGCCGGTTCCAGGATCGGCGTGGTCCCAAACGACTTGTACAGTCTGTCTAGCCTAGGCGCATTTGTGCAAAGTATCCGTTCTTCGCACCAGTGCGTGCAGCAGCTGGCCGCGACGGGCGGACCAACGGACGAGGCGTGGTAGAGAGCGCCGGCGTATAATGGGGACGCGGAGGTGGCGGGTGATCCGAGGCCGCTTGCCCGATGTCGAGGGCTTGCTGGAGCGCGCGCTCGAACTGCCGGTCCGGCGTCTCTTCCGCGTGGCCCTGCAGCCCGTCGAGCTCACGCGCGCCGTCGTGCGCGCCATGGAAGCGAGCAAGCA
>JADGHJ010000111.1 GCA_019686175.1 Chloroflexota bacterium
GCTCTGGGTCGGGGCACAGCCGACGAGCCAGGTGCTCCCCACCACGGTCCCAGCGGCCTGGAGGAAGTGGCGGCGACTCAGCCGACGGACAAACTTGCTCATCGTCACTCGCTCCCTCAACTTCGAGCGCGGGGCGGCGCGGCACCGTTGCCAGCAGCGCAGCGCGACGGCACACTCCGCGGGTGGTGGTGGGCGCAGTGTAGCAGCGGCCCACTGCGGCGTCAATGGTTGCACGACGACCGGCGCGTCAGTGAAACGCCAGCCCCCCGTCGACCGTGACTACCGCCCCACAGATGAAGCGGCTGTCGTCGCTGGCCAGGAACGCCACGACGCCCTCCAGGTCGTCGGGCTCGACGTTGCGGCGCAGCGCCGTCTGCTGCGCCGTCGCCTCGATGTAGCGCGGGCGGATCATCCCGGTGCTGGCCTCGGTCAGCGTGAGCCCCGGCGCTACTGCCACCACCGAGATGTTCGCCGCGCCCAGCTCCCGCGCCAGGGCGTAGGTCAGCCCGGCCACCGCCGCCTTCGACGCGGTGTAGTGCGCCAGCAACGGCACCCCCGTCATGTAGATGGTCGAGGCAATGTTGATGATCCGGCCGCCGCCCGCCCGCGCCATGTACGGGTACACCGCCCGCGTGCACAGCCAGGTGCCACGCACGTTCACCGCCATCACCTGGTCCCACTCGGCGACGGTGAGCTGGTGGAACGGTTTGGGCTCCAGGCCGCCGTAGAGCGCCGCGTTGTTCACCAGTACGTCGATCCGCCCGAACCGCTCGGCGGTGGTGTGGGCCAGTGCGGCCGTACTGGCCTCGTCCGCCACGTCGACCGCTACGGCTAGCGCCTCTCTGCCGGCCGCCTGGATCTGCGCGACCGTGCCGGCGCAGTCGAGCCGGTCGGCGGCGACCACCCGGGCGCCCTCGGCAGCCAGCCGCACGGCGTAGCGCTGGCCCAGCCCGCGGGCGGCGCCTGTGACAATGACCACCTTGCCGTCGAGGCGCATGGGCTAGAAGCTCACGGGCGTGGGCCGTAGCCCTAGCGGCAGGGCGATGCGGTAGTAGCCACCGATGAAATTGTCCCACCACTCGCGACGCGCGCCGCCCTTGGCTACGTCGGCGAACAGCGGGATCACGTCGTCCTGCCATTGCTGGATGACCTCGAGGTTGTTCGGGTCGTCCTCCAGCAGCGCTTTGACCAGCGCCTGCGCGTACTTGATGTGGCGCGTCTCGTCGCGGATGCGCGCGCGGTGGTTGACGGCGCTGAGCAGGTCGCCGCGCGCCTCGGCGCCCTCGGCCAGCACCTTGAAGCTGCCCGGCCCGGCGGCGCCCTCGCCCACGAAGTTGGCCTTCACCAGGATCTCGAAAGGATCGTCGAGCTGCAGGATGTGTTGGAAGAAGCGATAGGTCGTGCCGGGCTGCTCCCAGGCCGGGCGCCAGTCCCGCTCGGGAATGCCCGCGCACTCGAACACCATGCGGTCCATCTCCATGTGGCGCTGCTCGTCGGCCAGCTGGAACAGGCAGCACTTTTTGAGTTCCTCGAACGGGGCGTGGGCGGCGGCAGTGGCGATGTAGTGGGTGGCGGCCTCCTCGGGCCAGTAGTTATTGGCGAACTGCTCGATGGCGCGCTCGAGGTAGCCCGGCCGCACGCCGCTGAAGTCGAACGCCTCGGGCGGCAGCTTCGCCAGCTCGGCCTCGTAGCGCGCGCGCTCCTTGGCCTGGATCTCGATGTACTTGGCCCAGGTCAGATTGTGAGGGTCCTTGAAGCGGCTCGGGTCGCGCAGGGTGATCTTGCGTCGTGCCATGCTGCCCTCCTTCATGGCGCTCGTGGGGCGCCAGGGCCGTGGCGTGTTCGCTGGCCGCGCGGCCCATGCGCCCATCGGCATGCCCCGCGGGGTCCGCTGCCGCCCTGACGCGACCCGCCGTCCCAGCGGCAGGCCAGGGCCAGACAGGCGGCAGGAACCCTAGGCACTATCTTGGGCCGCGCGTGCCACCTCCTCGCGCAGCCGTGCGATGGCCCGGTCGGTCACCGCCAGGTCGGCCTCCAGCGCGGCCAACATGTACTCCAACGCCAGCAATTGGAACGCCAGCGCGCGCTGGCGGCTGCCGCGGTAGCGGAGCGCGCGCGCCAGCGCCTCGCGGCCGTGGGCGAGCTGTGCCTCGACGCTCGCCCGGTGCTCCTCGAGATGCGCCAGCGCCACGGCGGGGGGCGCCTCGCCGCAGAAGAATAGCTTGACCAGGAACTCGTTCTTGGCGAAGCGATCGGGCACCCGCTCGGCCAGCCAGCGCTGGAGCGCTTGCTCGCCCGCCGGGGTCAGGCGGTACAGCCGCTTGTTGGGGCGGCCCACCTGGATGAGGGTCTCGGCGGCCACCAGGCCCTCGGCGTGCAGTCGCTTCAGGCAGGCATAGATCTGGCTGTCGCCCGCGTTCCAGATGTAGTCGATGGTGCGATCGAAGATGCGCTTGATGTCGTAGCCCGATAGCGGCCGGCCCTGCAGCAGGCCCAGGATGCAATAGTCGAGCGTGCCGCGCGCCGCGTCCCGTGCCACCTTGCCCCTCTAGTATCTCCGGATAGCGGTAGTGTACAGTGGCGATATTCCCGGAGCAAGCAATAGGCGCTTGACCGGTGCGGGGCCGCCCGCTATCCTGCCCGCACCACCCGCTAGCGGGCGGGACGACGGCGGGCATCTGCCTCGGGGGGAGGTGCAGCATGGCCTATCCCGGCTACTTCAACCCGCGCGCTGCCGCGAGCCCCTACTGGAACCCCTATTTCGAGACCCTACCCCGCGCCGAGCTGGACCGGTTGCACCTGCGCCGGCTCCAGCAGCTCGTGCGCTACGCCTGGACCTACAGCCCGTTCTACCGCGCGCGCCTGGAGGCCGCGGGCGTGCAGCCCGAGGACATCCGCTCGCTCGCCGACTACAAGCAGCGCATGCCGATCATCGACAAGACCGACTTCCTGGCCCTCCAGGAAGAGCGGCCACACTACGGGCAGACGGGCGCCGTGCCCGAGGAGTGGATCGCGCACCACTGCGAGACCTCGGGCACCACGGGCGTGCCGCTGCGCATCCCGCTCACGCTGTACGACACCGAGCGGTACGGCGAGGGCTGGTGCTACGGCTGGTGGGCGGTGGGCATCCGCCCGGGCGACAGCTTCTACTTCGCCTTCAACTGGGGGCTGTTCGCCGGCTTCTGGAGCGCCTACTGGGCCGTGCGGCGCTTCGGCGGCAAGGTGGTCTCGGGCGGCGGGCAGAGCTCCGAGGGGCACATCCGCATGATCCGCCGCCTGCGCCCCACCGTGCTGCTGGCCACGCCTACCTACGTGCTGTACCTGGCCGAGGTGGCGCGCGGCATGGGCATCGACCCGGCCAGCCTGGGCGTCCGCTTCATCTACACCGCGGGCGAGCCAGGCCCCAACGCCGTGCCGGCCATGCGCGAGCAGATGGAGCGGGCCTGGGGCGCGCGAGCCAACGAGCTGCTGGGCGTGGCCGAGCTGCACGCCTACGCGCCGGGCTGCCCCACCGGCGAGGGGGTGCACGTGGACGAGTCGGGGGCGTTCGCCTGGGTGCGCGACCCGGCCACGGGGCGCGAGGTGGCCGAGGGCGAGGTGGGCGAGACGATTGTCACCAGCTACGCCAACCTGGCGCAGCCGCTGCTCAACTACCGCACCCACGATCTGGTGCGTCCCTACTACTCCTGCCGCTGCGGCCGCACCGGCTTGTTCTACCAGGGCGTCGTGCTCGGCCGCACCGACTTCATGGTCTGCGTGCGCGGCACCAACGTGTACCAAGCGGCGGTGGAGAATGTGCTGGGCCGCGTGGAGGGGCTCAGCAGCCACTACGAGCTGGTGCTCACCCGCGAGCGGGGGCTCGACCAGATGACGGTACGCGCCGAGCCGCAGCCCGATTGCCCGGAGGCCGAGTACCCGGCCCTGGCGGCCCGCACGGCGCGGGCGATCCAGGAGACGCTCAAGGTGCGCCTGGCGGTCACGCTCGTGCCGCCGGGCACCCTGCCGCGCTACGAGCTGAAGACGCGGCGCATCATCGACCAGCGGCCCAAGGAGATCCGCTACGCGCTGGAGCGCCAGTAGGGGGAGAGCGCCATGGACCGCGAGCAAGTGCTAGCGAGCATCGCCCAGGCACGGGCGCTGATCCGGGCGGTGCAGGCCGAGGCCGACAACCCGGCGATCGTGCAGTGCCTGCGCTTCGCCGACCAGCAGCTCCACTGGGCGCAGTGGAACCTGGGTGCGGCGGAGGCACTGCTGCCCGAGCTGGAGCCCGTGTTCGATACCCAGCCCTGAGCACAAGACGCCGGTGTCGGCGCTGCCCCGTTGCTCGGCCCACCAACGAGCCGTCGAGGCACGGCTGGCAGCGAACGCCGCCCAGGCTGTCATGGCAGGCCGTTATCCGGTCAGTGCGGTATCCGTGTGCCTGCTAGACACGCTCCACCCAGACGACCGAGAGCGAAGGCTCTTTCGATCCCACCCCTGCGGCTTCGTGAAGGTAAGCTGGACGCGCTATTGCCGAGGCTGACACGGCCCAGCTGGAGACCGTTTGCAACGGGGCACGGCATCGCGGTACCTCATTCACGGTCAGCGCGCCAGGTTACGGCACGTCGGCGGCGATGTACGCCGCGATGTAGGTGCAGTCGGCGTCCGGGTGCGCCGCCCGGAACCGCTGCCAGAGCTGGTGCAACCGGGCTGCCAGCCCGCGCGGCGCGTCGACGTCGCTCGCGGCCTCGAAGTAGAGTTGGATGTCCTTGGCCATCAGCGCGCCGGCAAAGCCGTAGTCGTAGGTGCCCGGCAGGATGCAGCGGGGGAACTTGTCGGCGCTGGCGCTCGTGCGACCGGTCGACACATTGAGCACGTCGATGACCAGCGCCGGGTCCAGCCCGCAGCACGCGCCGAACGCCACCGCCTCGCTCGTCGCGGCCAGCGCCATGGCCGACAGGTAGTTATTGAGCAGCTTCATCGCCTGGCCCTGGCCAGGTGCGTCGCCCACCCGCACGCAGTGACGGCCCAGCACGGCGAGCCACGGCTCGACTGCGGCGAACAGCTCCGCCGGAGCACCGACCATCACCGTGAGCGTGCCCTGCTCGGCGCCACGTACCCCACCGCTCACGGGCGCGTCCACGTAGCGCAGCCCAGCCGCCGCCAAGCTGGCGGCGCAGGCGCGGGCCGCCACCAGCCCGATGGTGGACAGATCGATCACCGTGTGGGTGCGCCGCGCGGGCGCCGCAGCGATCTCGGCGCACACGGCTTGCGAGGCGGCTCCATCGGGTAGGCTCAGGAACACTACCTCGGCGGCCTCCGCTACTTCCGTGGCCGACCGCGCGGCGCGGGCGCCAGCGGGCAGGCGCTCGGCCGTGCCCGCGCGGTCGAAGCCCACCACCGGGTGGCCCGCGGCCAGCAGGCGGGCGGCCATCGGCCGCCCCATGTTGCCGAGCCCAATGAACCCCAGGGTGGTCGCGGCCATCGTCGCACCTCCCTCGCTCCACACCGTGCTCATCCCCGCCTCCATGATAGCGGCGCTGCGGTGGCACACCCGGCAGGGACCTCGGGCGCGGGGCCGCGCGTCGATGGCGTACTGTGCGGGGAGTATTCAGTGGCGCCGACCCCGCGTATAATCGGTCTACCCTCACAGCTCAGCAGCGGAGGTGAGCGTGATGGCGGAGTCGCCATACTGGAACCCGCGCTACGAGACGTTGCCGCGGGCCGACCTCGAGCGCCTCCAGCTTTATAAGCTGCAGCGGATGGCGCGGTGGGCCTGGGAGCGCAGCCCGTTCATGCGGCGGCGCTTCGAGCAGGCCGGGTTCCACCCCGATCAGCTCCGCACCCTCGATGACCGCCGGCGCATCCCGTTTCTGACCAAGCAGGAGTGGATGGACGAGCAGGCACGGCGTCCCCTGTTCGGCGAGCTCCTGGCCAACGCGCCCGAACACGCCATCGCCTACCACACCACCTCGGGTACCTCAGGCCGCACCCCGCTGCGGGTGCTCGACAGCCCACGCGACTGGAACTGGATCTCCGAGATGTGGGCCTACGGCTTCTGGGGCTTCGGGGTGCGCCCGGCGGACATCGTTTACCTGGCGTTCGGCTACGGCACCTTCATCGGCTTCTGGGGCGCGCACTACTGCTGCCAGAAGATCGGCGCCTTGACCATCGCCAGCGGCGGCATGACCTCCGAGGGGCGGGTGAAGCAGCTCGTCGAGCTGGGCGCCACCACCGTGTGCCTGACGCCCACCTACGCGCTGCGCTTGCTCCAGGTGGCGCGCGAGCTGGGCATCGACCTCGCACGCGATTCGCGGGTGGACAAGCTCGTGCTCTCGGGCGAGCCGGGGGCGAACATTCCCGCCGTGCGCCGACTGATCGAGGAGGGCTGGGGCGCGCGCTGCTCCGACATGGCCGGCATGACCGAGATCGGCACCATCATGATCTTCCAGTGCCGCGACTCCGCTGACAGCACGCACATCATCGAGGACCACTTCCTAGAAGAGGTCATCAACCCCCAGACGGGCGAGCCCGTGGGCTACGGCGAGGTGGGCGAGCGCGTGGTCACCTCGTTCGGTCGCGCGTTCATCCCGCTGCTACGCTACCGCAGCGGCGACCTGGTGGTCCGCGTGCCGCACACCGACTGCCGCTGTGGCCGCACCTTCGACCTGTACAAGGGCGGCATCATCGGGCGCGTCGATGACATGAAAGTGATCCGCGGCACGAACGTGTTCCCCAGCGCCGTCGAGGCCATCGTGCGCGAGCACGCCGAGATCGACGAGTTCCAGATCGTGCTCACGCGCGAGGAGGGGATCCGCGACGAGATCACCGTCGTCTGCGAGCTGCGGCCCGACTGCGAGCACCTCTGGCCGGAGGTACAGCCGCGACTGGCCAAGGCCTTGGCCGACGGGCACGAGAACCTGCGGTTCAACGTGGAGCGCGCCGCGCGCGGCCAGCTCCCCCGCTTCGAGCTGAAGGCGCGCCGGCTAGTGGATAGGCGGGAGTACGTACGATGACCGCGCCGAACGAGCCGACCACCGTGCTGGGCGCGCCACTGTCGCCCCAGGAGCGTGAGATCCTGGGGCTGTACGAGACGACCAAGCGCCTGGTGCTCGACCCAGAGCTACCGCCGTGTGCGGCGCGCAACTTGCGGGTCAGCCTGGCGGCGCTGTGGCAGGTGGTCAACGACCTCGGGCTCGCCTACGAGCCCCTGTACGAGTACGGCGTGTAGCCGCTCTAGGCGGCTGCAGCGGGAAAGGAGAGGCAGCATGGCGGCGACCGTCGTCGTCGAGTCGCCCGAGCAGGTTCCCGACGAGCGGTACCGGGCGCTGATCAAGCAGCTCATCGAGAGCCAGGGCTATCGCGAGCTGATGGCCGCGCACCTGTTCGGCGCGGCATTGCAGTACGTGCCCACGCTCGCGCTCAAGCAGATGATCGTGCACCACATCGAAGAGGAGCTAGAACACTTCGCGCGCACCGTCGAGCTGTATCGCGAGCTGGGCTGTGGCGATCTGATGCCGGTGGTGCAGGCGCGGTTGGCCCAGAACCCTGTCGCTTTCGCCAGTAGCTGGGACGAGCTGGCCATGGTGCAGTTCCTGTGGGACCGCGCGGGCGAGTTCCACCTGCGCGAGTACCAGAACTGCAGCTATCGGCCCTATGCCCGCATCATCCAGCGCATCCTGGAAGAGGAGGAGGGCCACGAAGGGTTCGGCGAGCAGGTGGTGCGCGAGCTGTGCCAGGATCCTGGGTACCGGCCGCGGGCGCAGGAGCTGTTCAACAAGTGGCTGCGCTACGGGCTGCTGTCGTTCGGGCGCCCGGGCACGCCGGGCAACGCCTACGCCGTGCAGATGGGCATCAAGACGCGCGACAGCGGTGCGGTAATGCAAGCGTACCTCGACGACATCAAGCCGGTGATGGTCGCCTGCGGGCTGCGCTTCCCGCCGCGCGAGCAGCTCGGGGTGGAGCTACCGGCCGAGATCGACCTGAGCTTGCCGGCCACCACGTCGGCCTAACCGGCGCCACTGCGGTATAGTCACTGGCAAGATGGTTCGCCGCGGTGAGGACGCCGCGAGAGTCGAGGGAGATGGCGATGTACGATCCGCGTGACGAGCAGCTCGGACGAGCGCGCGTGAAGGACACGCCCGAGCTGAAGGCGTACTACGGCGAGCTGGCCCGCTACAACGCCATCGGCCTCTGGCAGGTGGCCAACACCATCGAGCCGTGGGAACCCACCCCGCGCTCGGTCCCCGTGATCTGGAAGTACCGCGAGATGCGCCCGCTGGTGCTCCGCGCGGCGGAACTGGTCTCGCCCGAGGAGGCGGCGCGCCGCGTGGTGGCCCTGATCAACCCGGGCAACCGCGACACCAGCGCCTGCGTCGGCAACCTCTACACTGGCATCCAGATCATGCTGCCGGGCGAGGCGGCCACAGCCCATCGCCACGCCTCGTCGGCCCTGCGCTTCATCATGGAGGGCGAGGGCGCCTACACGGTGGTCGATGGCGAGAAGATGACCCTGCATGCCCGCGACCTGGTGCTCACGCCCAACGGCACCTGGCACGATCACGGCAACGAGGGCACCAGCGGCCCCACTATCTGGCAGGACGGACTGGACATCCCACTGGTGAACGTGTTGGAGGCCAACTACTTCGAGCTGTATGCGGACGGCCGCCAGACGCCCTCGCGCCCGGTCGATGCCTCCTATGCCGAGTACGGCGGTACGGCGCTGCTGCCGGCCACCGAGCGCTGGACCAAGCCGTACTCGCCGCTGCTGAAGTACCCCTGGGAGCCCACCTACGAGGCGCTGCAGCGACTGGCCCAGCGCAGTGCCGGCTCGCCTTACGACGGCATCCTGATGGAGTACGTCAACCCTCGCACTGGCGGGCCGATCATGGCCACCATGGGCGCCAGCATCCAGCTGCTGCGTCCGGGCGAGCATACCCGCGCCCATCGGCACATCGGCAACATCGTGTACCAGTGCGCCAAGGGCCGGGGCTATTCGATCATCGGCGGCCAGCGCTTCGACTGGGAGGAGAAGGACATCTTCGTGGTGCCCACCTGGTACTGGCACGAGCATGCCAACCTGTCGGATACCGAGGACGCGGTGCTCTTCTCCTTCAACGACCTGCCGACGATGAAGGCGCTGGCGCTGTACCGCGAAGAGGCGTACGTCGACAACGGCGGCTATCAGCCCGTGGAGGCGCGCGAGCTGGCGGGGGTCGGCGCGGTCTAGCGCGGCCCCCGGTCAGGGTGAGCTCGCGGGACCCCAGCTCAGGCCCGAGGGCCCCTCGATCGTGCGCCCGCTGACCAGCACGCGACCCTCCGCTGGCGCGCTCGGGCCCTCCTCGGGGATGGGCAGCACGCGGATATCGAAGCCGTTCTCGGCTAGCGTGAAGAACGCCAGCCAGCGACCGTCGGGGGACCAGGCGGGCATGCGGTTGCGCCCTGTGCTGGTTACCTGCACGGTGCCGCTGCCGTCTGGGTGCACCAGCCAGATGTCGTGGTGGGCGCCGTCGCGCGCCGTGTAGGCGATCCACTCGCCGTTGGGCGACCAGGCCGGGTCGTAGGCGCCGTTGGCCGCCTGGGTCACCGCCCGGTAGCGGCCGGTGGCCGGGGTCACCACCTCGATCTGGGACACCTCGCCGCGGCGGAAGGCGGCGACGGCCAGGTCCGTGCCGTTGGGCGCCCAGGTGGGGCGGTCCACCCCGCCACCGTAGTCGCCCGCCTGGAACAACTGCCGCGGGGCGGAGCCATCCGGCGCGATGCTCCACAGGGCGAGGTCATAGGTGCGCACGTCGGACACGTAGGCGATGCGCTCGCCATCGGGCGACCAGGCCGGCAGGCGGGCCCAGTCCGAGTCCTGGATGCGGCGCTGGCCCCGGTTGTTGGTCAGCCGAGCGAGCAGCTCGCCGTCGGCGCTGAGCACCACCAGGTCGGAGTGGTTGACGCCGACCAGCGAGGCGGCCAGCCGCGTGCCGTCGGGCGACCAGGCCGGGCCCTCGAAGCGCTCGCCGCTGGTGAGCGGCCGGACCTGGCCGTCCTCCCACTGCCAGATGTCGCCGCCCACCACGAACGCCAGACGGCCGGCCGGCAGGGGCTCGCCCTGGATCTGCGGCGCCGCGACCACCAGCGGCACGGGTGCAGGAGCCGCACAGGCCGCCAAGAACATGCTGGTCAGGACCAGCAGCCCCAGGAGCATGCCGGTCCGCCCCCATCCCTTCATCATCGGTCGTCGTCCCTCTGCCTCATCCCTGGGCTGCGACAGCTCGGCGGAGCAGCCGGCGGCATTATACGGCGCCCCGCCTGGGCTTCAGCCAGCGATCCCTCCTTCAACGTGCCGGCAGCTCGATGGCCGCCGTGGCCTCGGCGCGCGTGCCACCCTGTGCGTCGCGCAGGGACAGCCGCAGGGTGAGGCGCAGGTGCGCACCGATGCCCACCGCCTGCTCGACGGTCCCGCCGCAGTACACTTCCTCGTCTAGCAGCACCGGCCGCCGGAAGCGAGCTTGTAGCTGGAGCAAGCGTGCCGTGGACCCATAGGTATCTTCGACGAGAGCCTCGAACCAGGCCATCAGCAGCGCGCTGTCCACGACGGCTGCGGGGAGGCCGGTGGCACGCGCATGGGCGGCGTCGAAGTGGATGCGGTGGTAGTTCTCGGTGGCGCCCGCCAGGCGCACCGCCTGCACCAGGTCGCAGCGGTGCGGCACGGTGGGGAGCGGTGCGCCAGGCTGGAGCGGGTAGTCGGGGCTCATCGGTGGACGCAGGTGCTGCGCTGGGTGGCGACCCACTCGCCCTGGAGGTCGGTGTACGTCACCTCGACGATGCTGAGCAGCACGGGGCCACGCCGCCCCTCGCGCTGCTCCAGCGAGGCCAGCCGCGCTTGGAGTACCAAGGTCTCCCCAAGCTGGGGGCGCCGCCCGAACTCCCACGCCACTCCCGTAAGGATCCGCCGCTCCGCCGGCAGGGGCAAGGGCGGGAGCTGCGGCCGGCCGGCCAGGCCGTCGGAGCACCCCGTGTCCACGGCCTGATCGGCGCCCAGATGGGCGAGGAACGACCACGGCACCGTGCCGTCCCAGCGGCGACCGATGGCCCGACAGTAGCGACGGACGCCGTCCTCCGTGATCGTGGCCCGTACGGCCGGGAACGTGCGTCCCACTAGCGTGGCCAGCTCGTAGGTCAGCAACTGTGCCATGCGCGACCGCCCCCGCGCCTTCGGCGCTACGGTCAGTCTACCCTAGCCGGGGGATGCGCTGCCGCCCACAGCGAGGAAGCGTTACCCGACAGGGCTAGCAGCGCGGATCATAGGTGTTGGTGAACTCCCGAGAACCGAGCCGGCGCGCTACGAAACTCTGGGGTGGCGTCAGCGTGGCGGCCGGAATCTGGCGCGATTCGAGTGCGGCGAGTACGTTCGCTCCAGTGCCTGTCTGCACCACGGCCACGTCGCTCGGGGGCTCCCGCCTGCGCTGCTTCAGCATCAGCCGCGCGGCCCGTGCTCTGCGTTGGTGCCAGACGGACCGCGAGTCACGGAGAAAAGGACGGAGAGTCGTGGATGCGATGTGGTGGGTGGCCATCGTGCTGATGGCCGTGGGGGTAGTGGGCACGCTCGTGCCCGCTTGGCCTGGCATCGGGCTAGTGTTTGCAGGCGCGCTGCTGTACGCGATCGCTACCGGCTTCACCGACATCGGAGTGGGGCACGTGCTGGTCTATGGCGCGCTCACGCTGGTAGCCGTGGGCCTGGACATCGTAGCCAATGTGCTCGGGGCGCGACTGTTCGGCGCCAGCAAGTGGGGCGTGCTCGGCGCGCTGGTCGGCGTGGTCGTGGGGCTGATCGTCGGCGGTCCGGTGGGGCTGCTGCTGGGGCCGTTGGTCGGGGCGGTGGCACTCGAGGCGCTGAGCGGCCACTCGCTGCGCCAGGCGCTCCGCAGCGGGACGGGGGCGGCGATCGGCTTCGTGCTGGGCACGGCGGTGGAGCTGGCGCTGGCCCTGGCGATCGTGATTAGCTTTTTACACGCCACCTGGATGTAGTCATGGCAGGTGCAGCGGGGGACGTGGGATGGCGGAGCTGACCGAGTGGTTGCTGCACCTGTTCGATCGGCACGCCGAGTGGGCGATCTTCCTGGTGCTTCTCCTTGAGGAGAGCGGCATCCCGCTGCCGGTGCCGGGCGACGCCGTGATGCTGCTGGCCGGGGTGCGGGTGCACCAAGGGCGTGCGCCCGCGTACCTGGTGCTGGCGACCATGGTCGGAGCCACGCTGCTCGGGGGCTCGCTGCTGTACTGGCTGGCGCGCTACGGCGGCCGTCCGATGCTGTACCGCTACGCGGGCTTCCTGCGGCTGGACCTCGACCACCTGCGGCGCGCCGAGCGGCTGGTGCAGCGCCACGGCTGGCTTGCGATCGTCGTGGGGCGCATCGTACCCGGGCTGCGCGTCGCGACCACCCTCGTGGCGGGCGTGTTCGGTGTGCCGTATCGCGTCTTCCTGCCGGCGCTGGCGCTCGGCTCCAGCGTCTATATCCTGGTGTTCTTCGGGCTCGGCTACCTTGCCGGGCCCGAGGTGCTGCGCCTGTTGGAGCGCCTCCATGTGTCGACGCACCTGCTCGTGATCGTCGTGGGGCTGGCGGTGCTGCTGGCGGTGCTGCTCACCATCCGGCGCCGCGGCCACGTGGTCAGCGCCGAGCACGTGTTGCCCGAGCGGCAGCGGCTGTCCACGGCGGTGATGGCCGGCCTGCTGGCCACGGCGATCACGGCGCTGAGCCTGGACCTCGCCCTATACGTGCTTACAGCGGCGGGAGTTACGGCGCCCGCGGAAGGCCTGCTCGCCGTCGGCCAGACCGTCGGGCGGCAGGTTGGCGGGCGGCCGCGCCTGGTGCTGCTGGGGATCATCGCCGGCCAGGTCGCGCTGCAGATCGGCTGGGCCGTAGTCTATGCGCACGTCGAGCGTTGGCTACCGGAACCCGACTGGCTAGGTGGCCTGTTATTCGCGTTGCTCCCGCTGGCAGTGTCGCTGTTCGTGATCCTACCCGCGCTGGGCGCTGGGGTGGCCGGGCTTGAGCTGGGGGTGGGCGTCGTGCCGCTGGTCGGGGAGGCTGTGCGCCAGGCGCTCTACGGGGTGAGCTTGAGCCTGTCG
>JADGHJ010000112.1 GCA_019686175.1 Chloroflexota bacterium
ACCCTGCCCCTCGTCCCGCGCCAGCGTCCGCCTGACCTGAGCGCGCCGCTTCCCGTGGTGTCGCCGACTCCCACCCCGGTCACGCCCACGGCGACGCCCGAGGTTCTGCCGGCGACGCTCACGCCCACGCCGATTCCACCCACCGCCACGCCCACGGCAACCCCGGTGGTGCTGGTCGTGCTGCCCACGGCGACACCGCAGACGCCGACGCCGACAGCCACCCCGGAGGCCGACGGCTTGCTGCTGCCCGAGGGGGCTGTCCCGGGCGAGCCCGGGCCCGTGGCGCTCGAACCGCCGGTCGAGCAGGCGCTGCCGGCGCCGCCGCCCGTGCCGCCGCCCGCGAGCCGGCTCCTGGGCCTGCCAGAGGAGCCGGGCGCCGGCGGGTGGTTCGCGCCGGATGTCCTGTGGCTCGGAGTGCCGTCGCGTACGCAGTTCGATGGCACGCCCTACGCGGCGGTGAACTGCGGGCCAAGTGCCCTGGGCATGATCCTCGAGGCGTACGGCCTCTGGATGCCGACGCACGACCTGCGGTTGATCGCCAACGCGCTGCAGGGCACCTGGGGGTACAACGACGGCATCGCCCTGGACTACCTGGCGGAGATCGGCTCGCGCGCCGGCCTGAAGCCCCTAGGGCTCTACGATGGCGAGCGCAGTCGCTACCATCGGTGGACCGTGGATGAGGTGCGCCAGGCTGTTCTGAACGGCTACCCCGTGATCGTGCTGACCAAGTACCGCTTGCTACCCGGCAACGGCGCGTACGGCGGATCGATCAACCACTACATCGTGATCAGCGGGGTGATCGGGGACGATTTTCTCTACAACGACTCGGCCTTCGGCGGTAGCGGCGCGCGGGCACTAATCATCTCGGCGCAGCAGCTCGAAGCGGCCTGGGCCACGGCGGACATCCCACGTCACGCGGTGGCGTTCGCCCTGGGCGAGGAGCGGCTGGGGCTGGTAGCCCCGAGCACGCTCGTAGCCGGCCGCGGCGGATCGGTGCAGCCCCCGGTCGGGACCCGTCACGAAGCGCTGGCGCGGGCGCTCGCGCAGCAGGCCCGCGGGCGCGCAGCGGGCAGCGCGGCGGGCGTGGCTGCAGTGAGCCCACCGCCCGATCCCGTCACGGCCCATCGCAGGCAACTGCTGGACGATGTGGTATCGCCCGCCGCGCTGCTGGATGCGCCGCTGCTCGGGGCGAGCACGACCGCGGCGCTCGCCCCCTCGGTCGTCAGTCCCGCATTCCCCGTTGTCGAACCTCCCGCGCTCGACGCGCTCCAGGTGCCCGAGATGACCGCGGAACCGCCAGAGCCCGTCCAGGAGGCAAGCGTGACCAGCGGCTCGCTCGCGCTGCTGGGCGGCGGCGTGGGCGGCGTGTACCTCCTGCTGCTGGTGCGCGGGCTGGTGGGCCGTTGGCGCCGCGACCTCACGCATTAGGTTGCCCGTGGGCAAGGCCTCCAGTAAGATACCGGGCACGCGAAGCGAGCGGTAAAGCTACGCTCGCTCCTGCCGCGTGCTAGCGTGCAAGCTCCCGCGCTACTGCCAGACACGAGGAGTGCAGTCTGTGCGAGATGGCCAGGGCTCCCTGCCCGCCGCGCCGGCCGCGTCCGCTTGCACTGACGGCGGTCCGCCGCCGAAGCTGGCCACGCGCCACTTGTACAAGCGCTATCAGATCGAGGTCATCCGCGACCTCCAGCTCGCGGTGCGCCCGGGGGCCTTCTACTCCATTCTGGGCCCCAACGGCTGCGGCAAGACCACCATGCTGCGCATCCTCTGTGGGCTCGAGGCGCCTAGCAGCGGAGAGGTGGTGATCGACGGCGACGTGGTGGATCTGACGCGCCAGCACCATCAGCACCGGGTGGCGATCGTGTTCCAGGAGCCGCGCCTGCTGCCCTGGAAGTCCATCGCCGACAACGTGCGTCTGTGCCTGCGCTCGCTGGGTGTGTCCGAGCGAGAGGCGCGGGAGCGCACGCGCCACTACTTGGAGCTGGTGGGGCTGGGCAGCTTCATGCACTACTATCCGAACCGGCTCAGCGGCGGCATGCAGCAGCGCGCCTCGATCGCCCGGGCGCTGGCGGTCGAGCCGGATGTGCTCCTGATGGACGAGCCGTTCTCCGCGCTGGACGCCCAGAACCGCCGCATCATGCAGGACGAGACGGTCAAGCTCTGGGAAGAGACGCACAAGACGATCCTGTTCGTGACGCACAGCATTGCCGAGGCCGTGCGCATCAGCACGGAGATCGCGGTGCTGACCGCGCGGCCGATGACGATCCGGCAAGTAGTGACGGTCCGCGACCACGCCGATACGCGCGCTCTCGAGGAGGAGCTGCTGCGCATGCTCACCGAGGAGGTCGATCGGCAGCGCGCACTGGACCTGGAGCGGCAGCGTGCCATCGTCGGCGCCTGACGGAGCGTGAGCGGCGGCGCTAGCCGGGCGGAGCGCAGGAGCGTCCCCCTGGCCGCCCTCGGAGGAAGAAGATGACGGGCAGTCTGAGGCACCAACTGCTATCGGCCCTGGTGGCCAGCGCCGTGCTGCTCACCCTCGCGTGTGGCGGCGGCACCGGCGCGGCTCCGAGCAAGCCCGCCACGGCGGCTGGCGGCGCGACGACAGCCCCCGCGGGCTCCGGACCGGCGGCCGCCGGGCAGCCTGGCGCGTCCTGCTCCCAGGACCGCACCTACCGCTTCGCCTACCTGCAGCTTGGCTGGGCGGCCACGGAGATCATCCATCAAGAGAAGCTGCTCGAGAAGCGCGGCTGGAAGATCGACTGGCAGACGGTCGGGCCCATCAGCGGCCTGGTCAACGCCTTCGCTTCAGGGCAGGCCGACCTCATCGACATGAGCGTGATTATCGCCGGCCAGATGCACGAGAGCGGCGTGCCGCTGAAGATCTTCGGCACCGCCGTCGGCGTGCTCGGCGCGGTCGTGGTCCCCACCAACCACCCGGCGCGCGAGCTGCCAGACCTGCGGGGCAAGAAGGTGGGCGTGATCCCTGGCGGCACTACCACGCAGGACATCAACGCCAGCTCGCGGGTGGTGTACGGATTCGACGTGCTCACCGACACGCAAGCGATCACCGCTACCGCCCCACCCGACCTGGCGGCGCTGCTCCGCAAGGGCGACGTTGAGGCGATCCTCATCTGGGAGCCGGTGACCTCCGCGCTCATCAAGACGGGTGAGTATCGCATCCTCGTGCATCAACAGGAGTTGTGGGAGCGCGCTAGCGGCTCGAGCATCCTGCCGGTACACGTGGCATATCTGGCCAAGCCCGAGCTGGCCGAGCAGTGCCCGAACCTGCTGGCCGACATCAACGACGCCCAGCGCGAGGCGTACGAGATCTGGCAGAACCAGCCCGAGGTGGCCCAGCGCGCTATCGTCGAGGTGACCAAGCTCACCCCGGACGAGGCGGCCTTCGCCATGTCGCAGACCAAGCAGGTGCTGTACGGCTTGACCGAGGCCCAGATCGACACCATGCTGGCCCAGCTCCGGCACAACCGCGAGCACGGCACGCTGCTGAAGTCGGATGTCTGGTACAACCCCGAGCAGCTCAAGCAGCAGCTCTTCTTCATCCCGCCGGCTCGCCGCTAGCCGGGCGCGGCCGGCGACCGACAACCGGCACGGGCGAGGAGAACCGTGACACCCGAGGTGGTGAAACAGCCCACCGCATCCGCCAGCACCCCGGCCACTCCCGCGCGGACCGACTGGGGCGGGGTGGTGGATCGCCTGCACCTGCCGACGCTAGGGCTGGTCCTGGTCCTGGCCGTCGCCTGGGTACTGCTATCCGCCCGCCTGGGCGATTACCTGCTGCCCTCACCGGCGCGCGTCGGCCAGGGCGTTGTGACGATCATCACGAACGGCGAGCTGTGGAAGCACACCTGGGCGTCGCTGTACCGCATCAGCATCGGCTTCGGGCTGGCGGTCCTGGTGAGCATTGCCCTGGCCTCGCTGGTGGCTATGTCCCGCCACGCGGCGACTATCGGCCGCGACCTCACCGCGGTGCTCAACAGCACCTCGGTGTTCGTGTGGATCGTGGTGTCGCTGATCTGGTTCGGCCTCACGGACAAGGCGGCGATGTTCACCACTTTCATGATTACCCTGCCGGTGCTGCTGGCCAATATGCTCGAGGGTGTAGCCAACGTCGACCGCAAGCTGCTGGAGATGGCGCAGGTCTATCGCTTCAGCCCGCTCGACCGCTTCCTGAACGTCACGCTGCCCTCCACCATCCCGTACCTGGTCGCGGGGATGAAGGTGGGCTTCGGGCTCGGGCTCAAGGTGAGCGTGGTAGCCGAGATCTTCGGCGTGAGCACCGGCATCGGCTACATGATGAACTACAGCCGCGACACGCTGCGCACGGACATGGTGTTCGTCTGGGCGCTGGTGCTGATCGTGGTCATGCTTGTGGTGGACAAGCTAGTGTTCGACAGCCTGTCGCGGCGCGTGGCGGCCTGGCGCTAGGCGCGATCCGCCGCTAGGCGCGATCCGCTCGCCTGGGTTACGCGCCTGTCGAGCAGGCGCTGCAGGTGTCGGGACGACATCCGCCGTAGCGGCCTGAGGAGGGCAACGGTGAGCGGGACCGCACAAGCAGCCGAGACGTCCCCGGCCTACGATCTCCTGCTGGCAGGCGGTACGGTGATCGATCCGGCCAGCGGGCGGCAGGAGACGGCCGACGTCGCGGTCTACGATGGGCGCGTGGCCGCGATCGGCCCGGGCCTGACCGGCCGCGCGCTGTGGCGCGTCGACTGCCGGGGCGCCATGATCACCCCGGGCCTGATCGACTTCCACGTCCACATCTTCGCCGAGGTGACGACCCTCGGGGCGCCGGCCGAGGCGGCCTGCCTCCAGCGCGGCGTGACCACGGCGGTGGATGCGGGCTCCGCCGGCTGCTGGACCTTCGCCGCGTTCGCCCGCCACGTCGCCCGCCAGGTGCCCCTCGGCGTGTACTGCTTCCTCAACGTAGCGGCCACCGGCATCCTCGACATCCGACTGGGCGAGAACCGCGTGCTCGATCATCTGCTCGTGGACGACGCCGTGGCGCTCGCGGCGCGGCACCCGGACCTCATCAAGGGGTTCAAGGTCCGGCTCGGTGAGCAGATGGTCGGGAACTCCTGCCGCCCGGTGCTGGAGCGCGCACGCGCGATGGGTGACGCCGCTGGGCTGCCGCTCATGCTGCACATCGGCGAGACGCCCGAGCCGCTGCCGGAGATCCTCCATTATCTGCGGCCCGGCGATGTGGTCAGCCATTGCTACACGGGCAACCGCCACGGCATCCTGCAGGACGGCGCGCTGCTCGACGCCGTGCGCGCGGCACGCGACGCGGGCGTGCTGTACGACTCGGCGCACGGCAGCAGTCACTTCAGCTACGCGGTGGCCCGCCGCGCGATCGAGGCCGGGTTCCTGCCCGACACGATCAGCTCGGACAACAGCCTGCGCAATTGGCGCGGCCCGGTCCACGACCTGCCGACGACGATGGCGAAGTTCGTGGCCCTGGGCGTACCGTTCTTGGACGTGCTGGAGCGGGTGACCTGGCGCCCCGCCCAGCTCCTCGGGCTCGCGGGCGAGGGCTACGGCCGACTCCAGCCGGGCGGTCCGGCCGATCTGACCGTGCTGCGCTGGACCGAGGAGCCGTATTTGCTGCGCGACTCGACCGGCGAGGTGCTCCAGGCCCCGCGGCTAGAGCCGCTGTACACGGTGCGCGCGGGGCACCTGGTGCCGTGCGTGCCCTGGCGGGGAGTGGCCGCATGACCGCGCTGCACCCCCCCGCCGACCTGGCGGCGCTCCAGCACGAGCGCCTCGCTTGGGCGCTGGCCCATGCGTACGAGGGCTCGCCGTTCTTCCGCGCCAAGTTCGAGCAGGTTGGTCTCCGCCCCGCGGACATCCGCTCGCCGGCCGACCTCGCGCAGCTCCCGTTCACCACCAAGGCCGAGCTGCGCGAGGCGTATCCGTTGGGGTGGGCGGCCGTACCCGCCGAGCGAATCGTGCGCGTGCACGCCTCGTCCGGCACGACGGGCAAACGCACGGTCGCCTACTACACCGCGCAGGACCTCGAGGATTGGACGGCGCTGTTCGCCCGCTGCTACGCTCTGGCCGGCGTCGGGCCCGGCGACCGGGTGCAGATCACCCCGGGCTACGGTCTGTGGACGGCCGGGATCAGCTTCCAGGCCGGGGCCGAGCGTGTCGGTGCCATGGCCGTGCCGGTGGGGCCGGGCAACGTCGACCTGCAGCTAGAGCTGATGGTGGACCTGCAGACGACTGTGCTCACCGCCACGTCGTCGTTCGCCCTGCTATTGGGCGAGGAGGTCGCCCGGCGCAACCTGCGCGACCAGTTGGCGCTGCGCGTGGGTATCTTCGGCTCGGAGCGCTGGGGCGAGGCGATGCGCGCGCGCATCAACACGCTGCTGGGCCTGGACAGCTACGACATCTACGGGCTGACCGAGTTGTACGGCCCGGGCATGGGCATCGACTGCCACCTGCACCAGGGCATCCACTACTGGGCCGACTACTTCCTCGTGGAGCTGATCGACCCCGATACAGGCGCGCCCGTTGCCCCCGGGGCGACGGGTGAGATCGTGCTGACCACGCTGCGGAAGGAGGCGATGCCGCTAGTGCGCTATCGCACGCGCGACCTGACGCGCCTGCTGCCCGAGCCGTGTCCCTGCGGCAGCCCGTTCCCTCGCTTCGATCGCCTGAGCGGCCGCTCGGACGACATGATCAAGGTGCGCGGGGTAGCGCTGTGGCCCAGCCAGGTGGACACGCTCCTGAGCGCGCTGGAGCACGTGTCCAGCGAGTATCAGCTGGTGATCGAGCGCCACGGCGGGCGCGACGAGCTGACGCTGCGGGTGGAGTGCGACCTGGACCTGGACACGATGGCGGGCGGCCCGCTGGCCGAGCACATCGCGCAGCGGTTCCGCGCCCATGTCGGGCTCACCCCGCGCGTCGAGCTACTGCCGGTGGGCGCCCTGCCCCGCTCGGAGCGTAAGACGCGCCGCGTGTTCGACCTGCGCGAGGAGTGAGATGCCCGAGCCTGCCGTCTATACGCACCGCCGCGGCCCCATCGCCGAGATCGTGCTCAACCGCCCCGAGGTGCTCAACGCCGAGAACCTCCAGTGGATCGCCGACCTCCAGGGCGCGATCGACACCGTCGCCGCGGACGAGGCGGCCCAGCTCGTGGTGGTGCGCGGCGCGGGGCGGGCGTTCTGCTCGGGCCTCGACCTGAACATGATGGCCGAGCAGGGCATGCCGGCCGAGTTCTACCCGGCGCAGGAGCGCGCCTTCAGCGCTCTGGAGGCGCTCGACCGCCTGGTGATCGCGCTGATCCACGGCTACTGCCTGGGCGGCGGCCTCCAGCTCGCCATCGCCTGCGATCTGCGGATCGCCACCAGCGACGCGGTCCTCGGCCTGCCCGCCGCCCGCGAGGGGCTGTTTCCTGGCATGAGCGTCTGGCGGCTGCCGCGCCTCATTGGGCTGGGCCGCGCGCTGCGCCTGGCGATCTCGGGCGAGCTGCTCGATGGGGCGGAAGCGGGGCGGATCGGCCTGGTGGACCATGTGGTGCCGGCGGAGGCGTTCCCGCAGGCGGCCGAGCAGATCGTCGAGCGCTACCTGGCGGTGCCGCAGACGGCGGCGCGGGCCACCAAGCGGCTGATGCGGCGAGCCTTCGAGCGCGACTTCGCCAGTGTGTACGAGGAGTCGGTACCGCTGCTGGCCCGCTGCCTCGCGGCGCCGGAGGTGGCCGCGGCGCGTGCCGCGTGGGCAGCCCGCCGGGCGGCACGCCAGGCAGGTCCGGAGTGAGCGGCTGCGGTACCGGCTGACACTGCAGCGAGAGGGAGTAGCGTGAGCATGCAGAATGGCGGTGCTGAGAATGGGCAGAACGGCGCGCGGCACCCTGCGGACGCCGTGTTCGGCGAGATCGATCGGCCGCCGCGCGTGCCGCCGTACCTCGCGGTTGGCTTGTCCACTACTGTGCGCGGGGTGGCGCGGCGCGCCGACTGCTGGGTGAACCTGCGGCACCTGGCGAACATGATCCGCGGCGCGTTCTACACGTGCAGCATCAACCATCCCATCAAGCTGGTGGCGCTGCCGGAGGGCGCCATCACGGGCTTCACCGACGAGGCGTTCGACGTCGACCACGTGGTGGCCGCCCGCGAGCTGTTCATCGACATCCCCGGCGAGGAGACCGACTTCCTGGGCGAACTGGCCAGGCAGTTCGACACGTTCATCATCGCCCAGTGCAAGGCGCGCTGGCCCGAAGTGATGAAGGATCGCTTCTTCAACACCGCGTTCATCATCTCGCCCGAGGGCCAGGTGGTTCATAAGTACGCCAAGAACCACGTGTTCCCGCGCGAGCGCTCCTGCACGCCGCACGACGTCTATGACCGCTGGGTGGAGGTGTTCGGCGACGGCCTCGAGGCGTTCTACCCGGTCTACAAGAGCCCGATCATCGGCAACATCGGCACCATCGTGTGCAACGACGGCCACTATCCCGAGGCGGTGCGTGCGCTGGCGCTCAACGGCGCCGAGGTGATCTACCGCCCGTCGATGTCGCAGCCGATGACGGGCAACGGCACGTGGGAGATCCAGAACCGGGCCCACGCGGTGTTCAACAACGTCTACGTGATCGCGCCGAACATCGGCCCGTACTACCTCACCCCGGGCGTCGAGCACCCCTACGATGTGGCCGGCGGCATGGGTCACATCGTGGACTACACGGGCAACGTGGTGTGCCGCAGCCCGAGCGGTGCCGACACGGTGGTGGCCGCGCTGATCGATATCGAGCAGCTCCGCCTGTTCCGCGAGCGCACGCTGCGCGGCAACTGGCTCAAGGACCTGCGCACCGAGATCTTCGCCAAGATGTACGCCGAGCCGATCATGCCCAAGAACATGTGGCTGCACCAGGACCCGCTCGGCCACGAGGCGCTCGACGCGGTGTACCGGCAGAACATCCGCCGCCTGCAGGAGCGCGGTACCTACACGCCGCCGTCCGCCTACTTCCCCGGCGCGCGCTTCCTGCACCCCATTGCCAACCCGGAGGACCGCACGCTGGAGCGGATGCGCGAGCAGCTCTGGGACCCGTGGGGCACCGAGATGGCGCCGCACTTGCACACCCGCGAGCAGCTGGCGCCCATGTCGCCGGGGCCGACCACCCGCAACGGGCGGGCCACCGCCAGCCGTCGGCCCGGTGGTGGGCGCCGCCGGCGTGAGACCGCCCGCTAGCGCATCGGGCGATGGGGGGGTGAGAGCGGCGTGCCGGATGAGCCCCGGCACACCAAGCGCGCCTGGCTGGCCGTCCTGCTTGCGGCGGTAGCGGGCTTCGTCGACGTGGTGACCTACCTCTATCTGGCCGGGCTGCTGGCGGCACCGATGACCGGCAACACCGTGCGAGTGGGGCTCGGGATCGGCACGGGGCAGTGGTCATTGGCCGAGCAGCGGCTACAGGCCATCCCGCTGTTCGTCCTGGGCGTCATGGTCGGGGTGCTGCTCTGCGAGCTCGCCGCGCGCCGCCACGAGGGGCATGTGTCGGTGGCGCTCCCGTTGGGGCTGGAGTGGCTGCTGCTAGGCGCATTCTGGGCGGTCAGCACCCGGCTCGCGCGCGACGGCGCACTCCAGCTCGACACGCCGTGGCAGTACACCTGCTCGTGGCCTGTGCCGTGGGGGCGATGGGGCTCCAGACGGCGGCGCTCCGACGTGTGGGCCACCTCACCGTGCGCACGACCTTCATCACCGGCATGTTGGCCACCTTCGCGGAAGCTGTACTGGGCCCGCGCTGACACGGAGTAGGCCCATCCTGTCGCGTGTGGACAGCCTCCCGCGGCGTGCCTACAATGCGGGCGCCGGCCATGCCGGGCCCAGACGTTCCAGCCATGAGGAGTCGCGCCCATGAGCAGCATCGAAGCCACCAAGGGGACGACCTCCCAGCACACGCGCATCCAGCCGTACACGGCCGTGGGGCTGATCCCCACCATGCGCGGCTGCCGCACCCGCGCCGACATCCAGTACAACCTCGAGGAGATCAGCCACCTCATCGTGGCCGCGTCGTGGCTGTCGAGCCTCGACCTGCCCGTGCGACTCATCGTCGTGCCCGAGGGCGCGCTGCAGGGGTTCAACGACGAGGTGCTCGATCTGGACCACGTCGAGTTCGCCCGCACGATCGCGATCGACATCCCCGGCCCGGAGACTCAGGCCCTGGGTGATATGGCGCGCCAGTGGGGAGTGTATATCATGGCCCAGGCCAAGGCGCGCCACGAGGCGTTCCCCGACCGCTTCTTCAACGTGGGGTTCATCATCGACGACCAGGGGCAGGTGATCTTGAAACACTACAAACTGGCGACCCTGTACCCCGTCGAGCACTCGGTGACCCCGCACGACGTCTGGGACAAGTGGATCGAGCTGTACGGCCGCTCGCTGGAGGCGTTCTATCCGGTGGTCGATACGCCGCTGGGTCGAATGGGAATCATGATGGCCAACGAGGCGTCGTATCCCGAGAACGCGCGCGGCCTGGCCATGAACGGCTGCGAGGTGGCCTACCGCGCCTCGTATCCGCATCCGGCCACCGGCAACGAGTTCTTCGAGATCCAAAACCGCGCCCGTGCGCTGGACAACAACATGTACGTGCTGGCGCCCAACGTCGGAACGTATTATCTCTACCCCGACTCGAAGACACCCATCGACACGTTCGGCGGGCGGTCGATGATCATCGACTACAAGGGGCGTATTGTCGGCCAGAATCTCTACGGGGGGGTATCGACGTACGTCGCGGGGCCGATCGACATCGAGGCGCTGCGCGACCACCGCGCCCGCGCGCTGCACACCAACTGGATGAAGGATCTGCGCACGGAGATCTACCAGCTCATCTACGAGCGGCCGATCTACCCCAAGAACCTGTATCTCGAGCGCGCGCCGTACAAGCACGCGGAGTACCGCCGCGAGGTGATCGATCGGCAGGTCAAGGTGATGCAAGACGCCGGCATCTGGGCGCGGCCGACCAACGACACCCCGCGAGGCGAGCGCTAGCCTCAGTCGAAAAACCGGGCCAGTTCCTCGTCGGAGGGCGGCGTGTTGTCTTTCACCGGCTGCAGGTCCGCATAGATCGTATCGTGGCAGGCGGTGACAACCAGCGGCCGGAACACCCGGACATCGCGCCCCCTCCGGCAGAACGCCTTGAACGTCTGGACGTTGAAGAACCGCACGTGGGTCGGGTCGGCGACCGCGTTGACATGCTGCCAGTTCGGCACCAGGACGTGGAGCACGCCCTTCGGCTTGAGCACGCGGTGGATGGCGTTCATGAGCCCGACGAGGTTGTGCACGTGTTCGAGCACGTGGACGGCGAACACTTGATCGACGCTGTCATTGGCCAGAGGCAGGCCCGCTTCGAAATCCGCCACGAGCTGCACCGTGGGCAGGAGGAGCCGGTCCACGCCGATGGCCCAGTCGAGCTGCTTGGTGCTCCCGCAGCCAAGGTCCAGGATGCAGGGACGCGACTCGCCCGGTAGGAGCAGCACGTCCCAGACGGCATGGATGCCGCGCACCCGTCCCACGAGTCGTCGCACGAGCTGCCGCTCGTCATCCGATCGCACGGTGCCGTGCAGATGGGCTACCCCGCCACGGACTCGCACGGAGATGTCCACGCCCACCAGGCGCCGGTCGTTGGCCAGCAGATCCTCGACATCGCGAGTCAGGATCGCATCGCGCAGCTCCTCTAGGCTGCTCACGGACGGCCTCCTCGCCTCGCGGACCATCGGGTTCATTCACTTGATGGCGATGCCGAACAGCGCCCGCTTCGCTTCCTGCCGCGCCACGCGCCAGAAGCGCGGCGCGCGCGCTCGGAGTTCCTCGAAGGCCTGGCTGCACTCGACGTCGTCGGCGACGAGCACACCCCCCGCGCGTAGCCGCTCCCAGGCCCAGGCGAACTCGCGCCGCATGTTGAGGTAGGTGTGCGAGCTGTCGTGGACGAACAGGTCGAGGGGCTGATCGACCAGCAGGCGGGGCAGGAGGCGCCGGCTGGTGCCCACGTGCAGCGACCAGCGGTCGCGCAGCCGGGCCGGGATCAGCGCGCCGGTGAAGTGAGCACTATCACGTCCTGGCAGCGGCAAGTCCACACTGTAGAGGTGACCACGCCCGTTGACGGCCAGGGCCTGCAAGATGAACGCCGAGCTAACACCGTAGCCCACGCCTGTTTCCACCACCGTCTCTGGCTGCAACGCACGCGCGAGGCCATAGAGACAACGCGCTAGCGCTAGATCGGCGTTCATCCCCACGTGCCACGGCCCCTGGCCGTCCAGGTCGCGTCGCCCCCGTTGGACCTGCTCCTCGATCGCCTTCAGGGGTGCCTCGGCAAGCACCTCTGTCCAGCCTGGCAGGACCGAGGCCAACTCGTGAACGACCGTCAGCCAATCGTGCGCCTCATAGGCGGGGTGGCGAACCCAGCGGCGGTCCAGCCACCGCTCGACCCGCTTGATGGCTATATCGAACCAGGCCGTCGGCGACTGGACCAGGGCCGGCAGCCAGCGGACGACAACAGACGGCATAGCTGGGGATCAGACTACTCGCTTGCTGGCACTTGCCATGCAAGGTACGTGCCTGCTCCGCTATTGGCTCCGAAGCTGTCCTGGCTACTCCACTGCAGACCGGGACGGCGGGAGGCGTTCTGCTCCCAACGGCCCCGCTACCCCCCGGACCTGTATCTCGACGGTGTGCTGCACAACCGCGCCGAGTATCCCAGCGAGGAGATCGGCCGGCAAACGGAACTGACGGGGGACACTGCTGCTCGGCGTTGCTGGCTCACGACACTACGTAAGGGGGACTCCGCTGACCGCTAGCGCGCTCCCATCTATCAGACTGCATAGAGGGCGGCGCGGGTCATCCACCGTCTCCCCTCGGCCTGCACGTCTTGCGCGGCGAGCGCTTCGAGCCCGCGTTCCAGAACATGCTGCGCAACTTGGCCGAGGACCGCACTGCGGTCATCCAGGCCGTATTCGAGGCTGTCTAACGCCGGGGCCCCTCGCACTCAACAGCGACCGTCGGGTGCGAGG
>JADGHJ010000113.1 GCA_019686175.1 Chloroflexota bacterium
GCCATCGTGTGGTACGGCGGGGGGCAGGTGCTCCAGGGCACGCTCACTCTCGGCGTGCTGGTGGCGTTCATCCAGTACCTGCATCGCTTCTACGAGCCGATCCGCGACCTGGCCGAGAAGTACAACATCATGCAGCAGGCGATGACCGCCGCCGAGCGGATCTTCGGCCTCCTCGACGAGGCTCCCGAGATCCGCGACCCGGCACGGCCTCGGGTGCTGGCAGCCCCGCGCGGCGAGGTGGTGTTCGAGCACGTCTGGTTCGCCTACGAGGGCGAGAGTTGGGTCCTGCGCGACATCACGCTGCGTATCGCACCGGGCGAGCGCGTGGCGTTCGTCGGTGCCACGGGCGCGGGCAAGACCTCGCTGATCAGTCTTCTGGCGCGGTTCTACGACCCGCAGCGGGGTCGCATCTTGCTGGACGGCGTGGACCTGCGCGAGCTGGACCAGGCGACGCTGCGGCGCCACCTCGGGATCGTCCTGCAAGATCCCTTCCTGTTCGCGGGCTCGCTGGCGCACAACATCCGGTTGAACGATCCAACGATCAGCGACGCTCAGGTGCGCGAGGCTGCCCGACGGGTGGGCGCCGATGTGTTCATCGAGCGCTTGCCCGGCGGCTACGAGCACGCGGTGCGCGAGCGTGGGGGCGGGCTGTCGACCGGCCAGAAGCAGTTGATCGCGTTCGCGCGGGCCATCGCCCACGACCCGCGTGTGCTGCTGGTGCTCGACGAGGCCACCAGCAGCGTGGACGCGGAGACGGAGGCGCGCATTGGTGCGGCGCTCCGCGCGGTGGGCGGCGGTCGAACTATCATCGCCATTGCCCACCGGCTGTCGACGGTGCAAGAGATGGATCGCATCGTGGTGCTGCACAAGGGGCGCATCGCCGAAGAGGGCACGCACGCCGACCTGCTGGCGCGGCGCGGGCTGTACTACCGCCTCTGGGAGCTACAGCGCCACGAATCGCTGCTCCGCTCGGCCTGAGCGCGCTGCCGCGGGGAGCCATGAAGGAGTCGATGAACCGCGCCATTGCGAACGGGCACCTGCCGGCTGGAGAGGCTCGACGGGCCGTGTGGGCTGTGCTGGCTTCGCCGGCCGGGCTGGCCGCGGCCGCACTGGGTGCCGTCGTGCTGACCTACGCCACGCAGCTCGAGTGGCGCTGGCTGCGGGTCGCCGAGCGCGAGGCGGCCATCCCCGCACTGCCGCCCGCGCTGGACGGCTTGCGGGTGCTGCACCTCTCGGACCTGCACATCGGCGGCTGGCACTGTGGATCGCGCCACGTGGCGGCAGCGCGTCAGCTTCGCGCCGACCTGGTGGTGGTCACGGGCGACCTGGTCCAGGGCAACGCGGCCATCGCGCGCTGTGCGGAGCTGCTGGGCGCGTTCGACGCGCCGCTCGGCGTCTGGGCCGTGCTGGGCAACCACGACTACTCGTATCCGGGCTGTCGGATCGATACGGCGGCGCTGGTCGCGGCGCTGGAGGCGCGCGGCGTGCGGGTGCTGCGCAACCAGGCAGCGCCGGTGGTCTGGCGGGGGACCGAGTTCTGGCTAGCGGGCACCGACGACCCGCACCGGCGGCGCCATGACCTGCGGGCAACGCTGGCCGCCGTGCCGCCCAACGCCTTCACCATCCTGCTCACGCATTCGCCCGACGGCTTGGCCGACCTGCCGCCGCGGCGCGTGGCACTGGCTTGCGTGGGACACACGCACGGCGGCCAGGTGCGGCTGCCGGGCCTGCCCACGATCAGCAACACCCGTCGCGCCTGGCCCCGGGCCCCCGGGCTGGCCCACGTCGGCGACACGCTGGTCCACTTCCACGTGGGCATGGGGAACATTATTCCCCTGCGCTTCGGCGTGCGGCCCGAGGCCGTGGTACTCACCCTGACGCGCGGTGCGGCGTCCAACGGGCGGTTGGGCTAGAATGCCTCCGTCCCGCGAGCGCGACCGACCGGCTGCGGAGACTCGGACTGGAGCCTGGCCATGCAAGCGCAAGTGGATGGCGTCCGCCTGAACTATCGGCTGGTGGGCGAGGGCCCCGTGCTGGCCTTCGCGCACTCGCTCGGCATGGACCTCACGCAGTGGGAACAGCAGGAGCGGTATTTCCAGGGCCGCTACCGTGTCCTCAGCTACGACGCGCGCGGCCACGGTGCCTCGGACAAGCCGCCCGGGCCGTACAGCATCGAGCAGTTCGGCGAGGACTTCTACGGGCTGCTGCGGGCGCTGGGAATCGGCCGCGCCGTGGCTATCGGCATGTCGATGGGCGGCATGGCTGCGCAGGCGCTGGCCGTGGCGCATCCCGACGCTGTGGCGGCCCTGGTACTGCTCGACACGACCTGCTGGTATCTCGAAGACGGCCCGCAACAGTGGGAGGCCCGGGCCAAGGCGGCCCAGGAGCAGGGCTTGTCCTCGCTGATCGACTTCCAGCTCCAGCGCTGGTTCAGCGACCGCACGCGCGCCGAGAACCCGGGGCTGGTCGAGCGCGCCAAGCAGGTGTTCCTGGCCAACGACGTGGCGGCCTACGCGGCGTCGTGCCGCGCGCTGGGCGCGCTGGACCTGCGGGGGAAGGTGGAGAGCATCCGCTGCCCGACCCTGATCGTGGTGGGCGAGGAGGACTACGCCACCCCGGTGTCGATGTCCGAGGACCTGCACCGCCGCATTCCGAACTCGGAACTGGTGGTACTGCCCGGGGTGCGACACCTGAGCGCGATGGAGGCAGCGGGCCCGGTGAACGCGCAGATCGAGCGCTTCCTGCAGCGCATCGGCTGGTAGGCTACTCCTCGTCGGGCTCCTGGAGCTGCCGAAGGTACTGCTCGAGGTCGCGGAGCACGGCTTCGGCACTCGGCAGCTCCTCTGGTGGCTCCGCGGCCGGCTCGGCTTCGGCCTCCGTGACATTCGCCTGCAACTTCTCCACGAACTGCCGCAGGTCCGGCCGCTGTGCCAGCGCCTCGTCGATGCGGGCCTGGAGTTCGCGGCCCATGGCCGCGAGCTCCTCGCTCCCGAGATCGGCGTGGAGGAGGCGCTGGACGGTCTCCAGCAACGCGGCGGACACCTTGGGGTTGGGCATGCCCTGGAGGTAGCTGGGCGCGGCGCCCCAGATGGTGGCCGCCGGAAGGGAGGCGCGGCGGGCCGCGTCGAGCACGGCGGACAGGAAGCCGGTGGGGCCCTGGTAGCGGGTCTCCCCGATGGCCAGCGCCCGGAGCGCCGCGCGCAGGTCGGGGTCCACCGCCGTGCCCACGAGTGGCACGGGCGCCGAGTGTGCCACCGGCGCGTAGAAGCAGCCCAGTCCGATGATGCGCGTGGCCCCGAAGCGGCGGGCCAGGCCGATCACCTCCCGCGAGCACGCCTGCCAGCGCAGGTCGGGCTCCGGGCCTACCAGCAGCAAGAGGTCCTGGGGGGCGTGCGGCAAGGGGAGCCCCGTGCAGGTCAAGGTCGGCCACTGGAGGGCGCGCAGCCCCTCGCCGCTCAGGCGCACGACCGGCCGGGTGACCGTGTAGTTGTAGATGGCTTCGGCGTCGAAGCTTGCCAGCTCGTGCGACGCCCATTTCTCCAGGACATAGCTCAGCGCGCCACTGGCTGCCGATGCCGCGTCGGACCAACCCGTGAAGGCGCAGACCAGCACGGGCTCGCGCAGATCGACCTCGCGGTGGATCTGGAGCATGGCCTTCCTCACCCGGGGCGCCCAGCCCCTCACCGGATTATTGTACGGCGGGTGGCGCAGGCCAATCGCTCAGCGGATGACCGCGGCGATATGGCCTGCTAGTGCGTCGGCCAGGCGCTCGTGGTGGATCGGCAATAGCTCGGGCAGCGCATCCACCGGAAACCATGCCACGGCTGTCGCCTCCTCGGTCTCGCGGGGCGCGCCGCCCTCCAGCGCGCAGCGGAAGGTCAGCGACACCGGCTGGCAGCGGTGACCGTCGGCGTAGCGCAGCAGCACGTCCGGGCTCGAGTACACGCCGATGAGCTGGACCGGGCGGACGCGCAGGCCCGTCTCCTCCTCGACCTCGCGGACCAGCGCCTCCGTCACGCTCTCGCCCGGCTCCACGCCGCCTCCAGGTAGCGCCCAGTAGCCGTTGTCGCGCCGCTTCATCAGCAGCACCCGTCCCTGCTCGTCGAACAGGACGCAGCCCACGGTCAATCGCACCGGCCCCTCGCGCCCAACGCGCGGCCCCGTAATGATCTCCACGCGCTCTCGGCTCCCATCCTCGCGTTGCTCCGAGTGCGACTATACCATTGCCTCGTCGTGGCGCGTTGACCAGGCGCGGTGGAGTTGTTAGCATCCTGCCGAGCGTGGGACGGTAGCGGAGGCGCCGTGGTGCCGCGCCGCTTGACCGGGTCCGTCCGCTGGGAGCGCCGCCGATGCCCTGGCCCGACCTACGTACTTTCCTCGCCTATCTGGAAGAGCAGGGCGACCTCCTGCGCATCCGTGAGGCTGTCTCCTGGGAGTACGAGATCGTCGCGCTCACGCGCCAGACCTCGGACCTCCAGGGGCCGGCGCTGCTGTGCGAGCGCGTGGTAGGCAGTGCCTTCCCAGTGCTCAGCGGCCTGTTCGCGGCGCGGCGCCGCGTGGCGCAAGCACTGGAGGTGCCCGAGGAGCGGCTGTACGACCTGTATCGTGAGCGCGAGGAGCGGCCCATCACGCCCGTGCTGGTGGACAGCGGGCCGTGCCAGGAGGTCGTGCTGCACGGCGCGGACATCGACCTGTATGCTCTGCCGATCCTGCTCCACTACGAGCGCGACGGCGGCCGCTACATCACCGCTGGGATGCAGGTGGTGCGCGACCCCGTGAGCGGCCAGCGCAATGTCTCGATCCACCGCATGCTGCTCCTCGATCGCAACCACCTCTCCGTATACGCGCCTCCGGGGCGGCACACGCGGGCGGTCATCGAGCGCAACCTCGACGCCGGACGGCCCACCGAGATCGCCACGGTGATCGGCAGCGAGCCGGCGCTCCAGATCGCCACCCAGGCGCGCGTGCCCCTGGGCGTGGACGAGTACGCCATCGCTGGCGGGCTGCGCGGTGCGCCCCTGGAGCTGGTGCGCTGCCAGACGCTGGACCTCGAGGTGCCGGCCACCGCCGAGCTGGTCATCGAGGGACGCACGCTGCCGGGCGCGTCCTGCGCCGATGGGCCGTTCGGCGAGTACCCGGGCACCTACAGCGCGGTCAAACAGGCGCCGGTGCTCGAGGTCACAGCGATCACCTGGCGCCGGGGTGCGATCTACCAGAACGCGCTCACGGGCATGCCGATGACCGAGAACCACTGGATGATGCAGCCGGCCGCGACCGCCATGGTGTGGCGCGAGGCGTACAAGCTCTGTCCCGAGGTGCGCGCGGTGCACGTCACGCCCGGGGGCGCGGCCCGGCACCACGTCGTGGTATCCATCAAGAAGCGCCACGACGCCGAGGCGCGCAACCTGGCGCTGGCGTTGCTGGCGGCGCCCCTTGGCGCGAAGCAAGTAATCGTGGTGGACCACGACATCGACGTGTTCGACCCGCTGCAGGTCGAGTGGGCCTGCAACGTGCGCGTGCAGCCCGACCGCGACGTGATCATCGTGCCGAACCTGTATAGCCCGACGCTCGACCCCTCGGCGCCCGCGGAGCGCACCAGCGCCAAGATGGCGATCGACGCCACCGCCCCGCTGGGGCGCCTCGAGGAGTTCGCGCCGGCGCGCATCCCCAACTTCGAGCGCTACGACCTGCGCCGGTACCTGGCGCCCGAGCGCGCGGCCGGCCGGTCCGGCCGCTAGCGCCCAGGGCGGCGGGCCAGTGCCGCAGGAGGGTAGTGTGATGGGAGTGGCCCGTTGGACCTAGACATCCTGACCCCCAGCAGCGTGGCCGAGGCCGCGGCCCTGCGCGCCGAGCACGGCGAGGACGCCAAGGTGATCGCGGGCGGCACCGCCCTGGTGCTCATGCTGCGCAACCGCCTAATCGCGCCCCGCTACCTGATCAGCCTGAACACCGTCGAGGACTCGCTGCGCGACATCCGCTACGAGCCGGGCAGCGGACTCCGGATCGGCGCACTAGTGCCTATCGCCCGCGCCGAGCGGCACCCGGTAGTCCGCGAGCGCTATCCCGCGCTGGCCGAGACTTACCATAAGGTGGCGAATATCCGGGTGCGTTGGG
Source organism: Chloroflexota bacterium (assembly GCA_019686175.1). Taxonomy (GTDB): domain Bacteria; phylum Chloroflexota; class UBA6077; order UBA6077; family JAJPHF01; genus JADGHJ01. The sequence continues at coordinate 6,115 of JADGHJ010000113.1, forward strand.
CGGCCACGGTCGGCGGCAACTGCACGGAGGCCGACTACGCCTCCGACCCGCCGGCTGTGCTGATCGCGCTCGGGGCCCGGGTGCGGGCGCAGGGGCCGCGGACGGCGCGCGAGATCCCGCTGGAGGAGTTCTTCCAGGACTTCTATGCGACGGCCCTCGCCCCCGACGAGATCCTCACCGAGGTGCTGGTGCCGGAGCCGCCGCCGGATCTGCGCGCGCACTACCTGAAGTTCGTCACGCGCTCGTCGGAGGATCGCCCGTGCGTCGGCGTGGCCGTCGCCGCGCGGCGGGATGCGGGCGGCCGCTTCACGGACCTGCGGGTGGTGGTGGGCGCCGTGGCGGGCACGCCGCAGCGGGTGCCGGAGGCCGAGGCGCTGGCGCGGGGGGAGCGCCCCTCGCCGACCCTGTTCCAGGCCATCGGCGACGCCTACGCCCGGGCGATCGATCCCATCGACGACATCCGCGGCTCGGCCTGGTACCGACAGCGGATGATCCGCGTGCTCGTGCCGCGCGCGCTAGCGGCGGTGACCGACGAGGTGATCAAGCTACAGGGCGCCTAACGTGGGGCCCGCGCCGAGGAGCAAGCCATGGTGCTTCGCGAGCAAGAACCCGGAACTTCCGCGCCGGTGGTTGTCGGCCAGGCGTTGCCGTACCTCGACGCGGTCGAGCGTGTGACCGGCGCTGTGCCATACACTCTGAACCTCGAGCTGCCCGGCATGCTGCACGTGAAGCTGCTGCGCAGCCCGCACGCCCACGCGCGCATCCGCCGCATCGACCCCAGCGCCGCTGACCGCCTGCCCGGAGTGGCCTACGTGCTCACCGGGCCGCGGCTGCTGGAGCTCGGCATCGGCACCCACTACGGCGTGGTGGTGCAGGACAAGCCGATCGTGGCCATCGACAAGGTGCGCTATGTGGGGGACATCGTGGCGGCGGTGGCGGCGGTGGACGAGGACACCGCGTTGGAGGCGCTGGACCACATCGCGGTGGAGTACGAGGAGCTGCCGGCGGTGTTCGACGCCGAGGCGGCGCTGCAGCCCGGCGCCCCACTACTGTTCGAGACGCTGCCGCCCCAGCGCCAGACGTTCGCCGACATCATCGTGCACCGCGCCGAGGGCACCAACCTCTGCAACCACTTCAAGCTGCGCAAGGGGGACGTGGCGCAGGGGTTCGCCGAGGCGGACGAGATCTTCGAGGACGTCTACACCACCCCGGCGGCGCAGCATTGCCCGCTCGAGCCGCACGTGGTGCTCGCGCAATGGGAGCACGACGGACGGCTGGTGGTGTGGTCGGCGACGCAGACGCCCTACTCGGTGCGCGCCGACCTGGCCGACCTGTTCCGCTTGCCGCAGGCCAAGGTGCGGGTGCTCACGGCCACGCTGGGGGGGGCCTACGGGGCCAAGAGCTACATCCACCTGGAGCCGCTGGCGGCCGCCGTGGCGCTCGGCGCCCGGCGCCCCGTGAAGCTGGTGCTCAGCCGCCAGGAGGAGTTCCTGGAGGTCACCAAGCACCCCTCGAAGTTCTACATCCGCACCGGCGTGAAGCGCGACGGCACGCTCACCGCGCGCGAGATCCGCTGCTATTGGAGCGCGGGCGCGTATGCGGATATCTCGCCGCGGCTGATCAAGAACGGCGGCTACGCGAGCCCCGGCCCGTACCGCATCCCGCACATCAAGGTGGACTCCTATGGCGTGTACACCAATCTGCCGCCCGCGGGGGCCTTCCGGGGCTACGGCGCGCCACAGGCCCACTGGGCCGGCGAGTGCCAGATGGACGATATCGCCCGTGCGCTGGGCATCGATCCGGTGGAGCTGCGGCTGCGCAACCTGCTGCGCGACGGCGACCCCTTCGCCACCAGCGAGCAGATGCACGACGTGCACTTCCACGAGCTCCTGCGCGAGGCGGCAGCCAAGGTGGGCTGGGGAACGCCCAAGCCGCAGCCGCGGCCGGGCAAGGCGATCGGGCGCGGGGTGGCGGTGGCCCTCAAGAGCACGGTCACACCCTCGACCTCGGCGGCCGCGGTGCGTGTGGAGGCCGACGGCAGCATCACGGTGCTCAGCAGCACGGTGGAAATGGGGCAAGGCTCGAAGGGGATCCTGGCGCAGATCGCCGCCGAGAAGTTCGGGGTAGGCTACGACCGGGTGCGTGTGGTCGATCCGGATACCGACATCACGCCGTACGACCAGTCTACCACCTCCAGCCGCTCGACGTTCTCGATGGGCACGGCGGTGCAGTACGCCGCCGAGGACGCCTGCAACCAGTTGCGCGAGCTGGCGGCCGGGCTGCTGGAGGCCGCCCCGGGCGATATCGAGATCGGGGGCGGCCGGGCGTTCGTGAAGGGCTCGCCGGACAAGGGCCTGCCCCTCGGGCAGGTGCTGGCCCGCACGCGCCGCCAGCAGGTGCTCGGCCACGGCACGTTCGTCACCGAGGGGGGGCTCGACCCCGAGACCGGGCAGGGCGTGGCCGCGGTCCACTGGCACCACGCGGCTGGTGCCGCCGAGGTGGAGGTGGACCTGGAGACCGGCCAGGTGGCGGTGACACGCTACCATACCGAGGTGTACGTCGGCCGGGCCGTGAACCCGCGCAACGCCCGCTTGCAGAACGAGGGGAGCGTGATCCTCGGGCTGGGCCAGACGTTCTTCGAGGAGATGCGCTACGACGACGGCCAGCTCGTCAACGGCAACCTGGCGGACTACATGATCCCCTCGTTCGAGGACCTGCCGCGCAGTGTGAGCAGCCACTTCGTCGAACATCCCAGCGGCCACGGGGAGCCGCACGGGCTGGGCGAGACGGCGGTACCGCCCGTGGCCGCGGCGATCGGCAACGCTATCCGCGACGCCACCGGCGTGCGCATCCGCGACCTGCCGCTCACGCCCGAGCGCGTGCTGCGGGCGCTGGAGGCGCTAGGCGCGGTCGGCTCGGCCGGCGGGGACGACCATCAGGCACGGGGTGAGGGATGAAGCAGCAGTTGACATTGCGCGTCAACGGGCGTGACGAGCGCGTCCTGGCCGACACGCATCACACGCTTCTGGAAGTCCTGCGCCGCGAGCTGCGGCTGTTCGGCGCCCGCGAGGGGTGCGGTGTGGGCATGTGCGGTGCCTGCACGGTCTTGCTCGACGGCCAGCCCGTCAGCTCGTGCTTGCTCCTCGCCCACGAGGTGCGCGGGCGGGCGATCGAGACCGTGGAAGGACTGGCGCAAGGCGAGGCGCTGCATCCCATCCAGCAGGCGTTCATCGAGCATACGGCGTTCCAGTGCTCGTTCTGCACCCCGGGCATGCTGCTGGCTACCAAGGCGCTACTGGCCGAGAACCCGAACCCGACCGACGAGGAGATCACCGACTACTTGGCGGGCAATCTGTGCCGGTGCGGCAGCTACCTGGCGATCGTCGAGGCCGTGCGGGCGGCAGCGGAGCGCCTGCGCACGGCTGCGGGTGCTTCGTGACGTCAGGAGGCGTACCATGCCAGGCCTGACTCCACAAGGAGCGCATCTCGCGCTGGTCCTGATCTTCGGGCTAACACTCGTGGCACAAGGGTGCGGGCCGTCCCCCCAGGGCGCCTCGTCGCCCCCGGCGGCCGGCGGTAACGCGCCAGCGCCCAGTACGGTGGTGGGCACGCCCGGCATGCCGAGCGCGGCCCAGACCGCGCCGATCCAGAGCGGCCCGGAGATGCGCCGGATGCGGGTCGCCTACAGCGCGCTCTGGGCGCTCAACGCCGTGCCGTGGGCGGCGCTCGACGAGGGGCTCTTCGCCCGCCACGGACTAGACGTGGAGCTGCGATTCATCGCCAGTGCGCAGACCGTGCCCGCGGCGCTCAGCGGCGATGTCGATGTGTCCTTCGGCGGGGGGTATGCCGCGGTGACCTCGCGGCTTGGCGGCAGCGACGCGCTGATCGTGTTCAACCTGGCCAACTGGTCGCCCTACGAGCTGATGGTCACGCCCGATATCCACAGCGCGGCGGATCTCCGCGGCAAGGCGCTGGGGGTGAGCCGCTTCGGCTCGGCGTCCGATACGGCCACGCGCGACGCGCTCCGCCGCCTCGGACTGGCGCCGGAGCGCGACGTGACGCTGATCCAGGTCGGCTCGCTCCAGGAGCGGATCGCCGCTATGAAGAGCGGCGCCATCGCGGGCGGCGTCGCCGCGCCGCCGGATACTGTGATCCTACGGCGCCAGGGGTTCAAGACCCTGTACGACCTGCGGAACTCGCCGGACAAAGAGCTGCCCAACTCCGTGTTCGCCACCGAGCGCTGGCTGCGCGCCAACGATGAGGTCGCCCAACGCTTCGTGGACGCGATGATCGAAGCGACCCATCTGGCCAAGACCGACCGCGAGGCCGCGGAGAAGGTGCTGGCCGACTACCTCAAGCTGGAGGACCCCGAGGCGATCGCTGACGCCTACGAGGGGTTCGTGACGCGCATGGAGCCGGCGCCCGACCTGGGCATCGAAGCGGCACGCTCGTACCTCCAGGAGCAGGCGGCGACCGATCCCCGCGCGGCAGCGGCCATCGGCGATCCAGCGCAGTTCTTCGAGGCTCGCTACATGGATCGCGTGCGCGCGAGTGGGCTGGTGGAGCGACTGTACGGCGGCCGGTAGCGCACCTGACGGCCGCCCGCACCTCTATCCATGCGAGCAAGGGGGAAGCGATGACGGCGACCCATCCGGCGGCAGCAGCGTCGCGTTCCACACCGCGGTGGCGCGACCTGCGCGACTGGCTGCGGCTGGTCGAGGAGTTGGGCGAGCTACGGTATGTGGAGGGCGCTTCCTGGCAAGAGGACATCGGTGCCGTAACCGAGTTGCTCGACCACACGCCCAACAGCCCAGCGGTGCTGTTCGACGCTATTCCGGGCTACCCGCGTGGCTACCGTGTGCTGAGCAACGCCAACGCCACGCGCACACGCCAGGCGATCACCCTCGGACTCGACCCGGCCACAGCCTCCCACGAGACGCTGCTCGCTTGGTGGCGTCGCACGCTGCGCCAGCTCGAACCGCTGCCGCCGGTCGAGGTGCCCGACGGGCCCGTGTTCGAGGTAGTGCAGCGCGGGGACGAGGTGGACCTGTACCAGTTCCCCGCGCCCGTGTGGCACCCGGGCGATGGAGGGCGCTTCATCGGCACGGCCTCGCTGAACATCCTGCGCGATCCGGACACGGGCTGGGTCAACGTCGGCACCTACCGCAACATGATCCAGGACCGCAACCACCTCGGCGTGTGGATCTCGCCCGGCAAACACGGGCGGTTGATCCGCGACCGCTGGCAGGAGCGCGGCGAGCGCGCACCAATCTGCGTCTCCGTCGGCCACGACCCGCTGCTGTTCATGGCCGCCTGTCTCGAGGGGTTGCCGCCCGGGCTGTCCGAGTACGAGTGGGCAGGCGGCGCCGTGGGCCGCCCCGTCGAGGTCGTGCGCGCGCCAATTACGGGCCTGCCGATCCCGGCGCACGCGGAGATCGTCCTCGAAGGGTACATCGATTTCGCCGACATGCGCGTGGAGGGGCCGTACGGCGAGTTCACGGGCTACTACGCTAGCGGCGCTCCTACGCTGCCGACGATCGAAGTGCAGGCGGTCTATCACCGGCGCGATCCCATCATCCTGGGCTGCCCGCAGGGCAAGCCGCCACACGAGGACAACCAGTTCCTGGCCTACTTGCGCACGGCGCTGATCTGGGAGCATCTGGAGCGCGCTGGGGTGCCGGACGTGGTCGGCGTGTGGTCGCCGCCGCTGGCCGCCAACCGCTTCTGCACGATCGTGGCCATCCGGCAGCGCTACCCGGGCCACGCGCGCCAAGTGGGCGTGCTGGCGGCGAACGTCGGCGCCACGGCCTACATGAGCCGCTATATCATCGTGGTCGACGACGATGTCGACGTCACGAACATGGACGACGTGCTGTTCGCCGTGTTCACGCGTAGCGACCCGGAGCGGTCGATCGAGATCCTGCGCCGCTGCTGGAGCGGGCCGCTCGATCCCGCGATCCCGCCGGAGCGGCACGGCTTCAACTCGCGCGTGATCATCGATGCCTGCCGGCCGTTCGAATGGCGTGAGCGGTTCCCGCCAGCCATCGTCACACCGTCGCGCAGCGCCGCCATTCGGCGCCGCTGGGGCCATTTGTTGGCGGCTCGGCCAGAGGATGGACCGGTGCGGCCCGCCGAGGGGTGAACGACGTTCTGGCACGGTGCGTCCCGTATAATGGCGGCGAGATGCGCGCGGCGTGCCGGCGTGATGGCGCGCGCTCAAGCGCGTGGAGAGGGGGACCCATGCTGCGCCGACTGACTCTGGGTGTCCTCGCGTCCTTGTTGTTGACCCTGGCGAGCGTGGCCGTGGCGGGCGCACAAGCGACGCCCTCGCCCTCGGCGCCAGGCACCGGGGCTCCTGCGCCAGCGAGCGCAGACGGACAGGGGCCGACCGGCCCGGGCGTGCCCATGGGGGGGATGGTCATCCTGCCTTCTCGCACCCACCACCCGGGAGACCTGGTGTACAGCGCTCCCTGCAACGATTGCCACGTGATTCTCGACCCATGTGAGTTCCTCGCCATCTGCCAGCAACTCCCCGGGGGAATCCCCTTCCCGCCAGTGCTGCACTGGACGACCTTGCGGCCGAACGTGCCCCAGTTCTTCCCACATGGCCCGTACGTCTGCGCGCCTCCGGTGGGCCGCAATGTGCCGCTGTGCGTCGAGGCGCTCACAGCCGGGATCGGGTTCCCAGGCGGGGAGCAGTTCACGCCGCCCGGCGGGCAGACGCCGGGCGCCCAGCCCGGTCAGCCTGCCGCCCCCGGGGCTCCGGGCGCCCCGCCAACGGGTCCCGGCGGCCAACAGAGCCAGCCGCCGGCCGGACCACAGACCCAGCCCCCAGCCCCCGCGCCGGGTGGCC
>JADGHJ010000114.1 GCA_019686175.1 Chloroflexota bacterium
CTGGCCCGGGGGCGCCGGCTGGAGGGGGCGGCGCGGGGCGGGTGGCCGCTGGTACACGTCGAGCACGGCCTCCATTGGAGCCACGCCCTTGGCATGGCCCTTGGGGGGATGCACCAGATCTCCTTCGGCCACGGCTGGCGGGTGTTCTTGCGAGCGCGCGCCGTACGAGCTCATACGAGCCCCGCTCGCCCGCCAACGAGACGAACCGCTCGGCGCGGCGCGCATCGGCCAGCGCTCGTGGCCCGCGGGCGGTGCGCCGCAGGCCAGTGGATCAGGTGCGCTTCATGGGCGCCGTCGCGCTGGGTCGGCAGGCGCGGCGGGGGGCGCTGCGGGTATAGCACGGCATCCCGCCCATCTTCGACCAGCGCGTGGGGGACCCGGGCGATAGTGGACCAACCCACCCCAAACGCCGCGCGAATCCGGGCGTCCGACCCCGCCGGGCCGCCGGGGCTCGCCTCCGCCTTCAACACGCTCCACGCCTGCTCGAGCGTGCGGGCGGCGATGCGCCCACACTGCGTCAGAGCCTCCAGCCGCGCCCGGTCCTCTTCGCGCAACGTGACGTGGTATTTGGCGGCCAGGCCGCCTTGGGGCCTGGGCTCCGCCGGTAGGACCGCCGCGACTGGCTCTCGGGGGATCACGGTGAACGGCATGCCCCAAGCATGCCCGTTCTCCCTTGCTCCCTTCAACCGATGCCTGACGGACTACTAGTCTGGTCCCCGGGCTTGCTCGGCGGCGTCCCTACGGGCGTCGCCTGGGCGCAGGCGGCCAGTCCCAGCGGGGCGGCCGCCAGCGCGTAGCGCAAGAACTGTCGGCGGCTGGTATGGCGCTTCATCGCGGCTCGTCCAGGTTGATGACGATCGCTTCCTGCGTGCTGCGCGCGACGATCATCTCCGCGGGCTCGGTGTCGCTGGCGTTCTCCTCGACGTGCACCGTGTGCGGGGGAATGTACAGGAAGTCGCCGGCTTCGGCCACCAGCTCCTGGTCGAGCCGCTCGCCGACCAGGAAGCGGCCCTTGCCCCGCAGCATGTACAGCGCCGTCTCCGACTCGCCGTGGTGGTGGGCGCCGGTCTTCTCGCCGGGCGGCAGCACCGAGTAACCCATCCAGATCCCGCGCGCCCCCGCCATGCGCGAGGAGATCGCCTCGAAGCGCTGGATGCCGGAGGTCTGTCCTGTCTGCGACGACAGCGCGTTCGCCTTGATCAGTCGCACCGGCGCGGTGTCCGCCTGTGTCATGGCGTACCCCCCAATCCCTGGCTCGAACCGCCTCCACATTTGCGGAGCCAGGCGCCGCCGCGCCTCCCCCTGCGCGGCGAGCGCCCGTGTCGCTTCATGTTACACCAAACGGGCTATCGCTCGTGCCAGCTCCCGCCAGAGGCATCGGCCAGGGCACTGTCTCCCTCGGTGTATAGCCCGAACGGCAGCGGCCGCCCCACCGGCCAGCGGCCGTGCTGCAACTGCTCGCCGGCTGTCCGTGCGCGGGCCAGCACGCGCTCGCCCAGCGCCCGCTGTTGCGCGTCCCAGTGCGTCAAAGCGGTGGCCAGGCAGTCCACCTGGCCGCGCAGTGCTTGCGCGAGGGTCCACGCGTCTTCGGCGGCCTTGGCCGTGCCGGCGGCCACATGCGGACGAACCGTGAAGGCGGCATCGCCGATGAGCACGACGCGCCCGACAGCCATGCGCGGCGCCGCGATGTCGTAGATCACTTGGATGAATGGCTGCTGTGTTCTGATGATCGTCTCTGCTAACGGACGTGGCAGGGCGCTCGCGTCATGGCGAAGTTGCCGCACTGCCTGCTCGGCCACCGCCCCAGCCGGGATCGAGATCAGCCAGCGCTCGCTCCCGCGGCGTTCGGATAGCGTCGCTAACGCGGCGCCCGGCGCCACGTTGCGGTACCATAGCCAGTTCATCAAGCGGCGGCCCGGTTCCACCACACCGTCGCGGTTGGGGATCGGATACACCAGGATATGCCCGTCTGGCAGCAGGAAATAGGTAATCCCCCCGTGCAACAAGGCGAATGTCGCTTCGCTCAGCTCCTCCTCGCTCACTACCCCGCGCCAGGCGATGTAGCCGGCGTAGTGGGGCGTGCAGGCGGGAAACAGCAGGCGCCGGCCCAGCGAGGCGATACCATCGGCACAGACCAGCAGGTCACAGCGCTCCGCGCGCCCGTCGGCGAACCGCACTGTGACGCCCGTGGCGTCCTGCTCGAACCCCACGCACTCGGCGCCGAGGTGGTAGTGGTCGGAGCCCAGGCAGCGAAGCAGGCCACGGTAGAGCACGTTGTAGGCGGTGAAACGATAGGCGCAGGCGCTCTCGTGTGCGATGTGGCCGGCCGGATCGAGGTAGCGCAGCCAGGTGGCCGGGGCACTGATCTCCTCGACCGGCTGCCCGCCGGGGAGGCCGAGGTAGCGGATGGTCGCCGGGTGCAGGACGATGCCCGCGCCGCGATCTTCCAGGGGGACAGCAGCCCGCTCGAACACGGTGACCGCACAGCCCGCCGCACGCAACCAGAGCGCTGCGTTCAGCCCACCGAGCGAGCCGCCAACCACCACGACACGGAATGTTGCTGGCGCTCCCATCGCTCCCCTCACGCGCACACTGCTAGCCCATCGGATTGGCGCCCGCAGCTGGATTCTGACAGAGCCGCCGTGCCATCGCCAGCGGCGGCTATCCGTGGCCGGCGCCGGACGGGGTGAGACGACGGGCGGGGAATCGGGGAGAGCATCCGTAGGGCGGGGGTCCCTGCTGATGACGCCGGTCCGGTGGCGCGGCGACCCTGGAGCGTCCCCTCCCACCACTGGTGGGGCTGCCCCCTACTGCCGGGACGTTACAGTACCGAGATAATTACGTAGTAGCCGTTCCTAGATTGTGAACTGCCCGATGCCGTACCATGCGAGTTAAACGGCCGCTCGCTAGGGGGCGCGTATCCCCCGGTGCGGCGAGCCAGGGTGGAAAGGACCAAGGCTGTGACCCCAGCGCAGTTGTTGGCAGAGTTGCGCCGCCGGCGGGTCGAACTCGTGGTAGTGGACCGCGAGCGCCTGCACTGGCATGCGCCGCCGGGAGCGCTCACGCCGGAGCTGCAGCGTGCCCTGTACGCCGCGCAGGCGGACTTGATCCGCTTGCTGCGGCAGGGTGTGCCGGCGGAGCAGCGCCGGCAGATCCTCGTGCAGCCGGGGCCGCCCGGCCACGTCTCCTACGCGCGGCTCGCGTTCTGGCGCTGGCTGGTCGTCACTGGGCGTGCCGAGGTGCCGCCGGCCGGTCCCCCCAGTGGGCCGTACGCGGGCCCGGTGGCGGTATGGCAGCGCCAGCGGCGCGAGGGGCGCTGACCGGCCGCGGCTACAGCACGCCGCGCGCGCGGAGCGCTTGTGCCAGGAGCCGGGCGGCCTCTTCCTCCGTGTCCGCCTGGATCACCTCGCACGCGACGCGGGCCTCGGGCTGATAGAGCCGCCGCGGCGCGACTCGCGTGGGGGGCGGGGAGAGCCCGAGGTCGCTGGCCGTCCAGATGGGGATCTCCTTCATGCTGGCGGCCATGATGTTCGGCATCGTGGCGTAGCGGAGCTGGTACAGCTCACTCGTGACGGCCAGCACCGCCGGCGGCTCGACCGCTAGCACCTCGTAGCCGTCGTCCAGCGCGCGCTCGACGCGCAGCGTGCCGTTCTCCAGCGCGATCCGGCGCGCGACTGCCACGCTGGGCAGGCCCAGTAGCTCGGCGAGCGCCGGCCCCACGATGCCCGCGTCGGTGTCGGACGCCTGCCGCCCGCAGAGCACGAGGTCGACCGGTCCCAGCTTGCGGATCGCGGCGGCGAGCGTGGTGGCCACGGCGAAGCCGTCGCCGGCGGCGAGCGCGGCGTCCTGGACGAGCACGGCCTCGTCGGCGCCGGTGGCCAGCACTTCCTGCAGCCACTCCGTCACGTCGTCGGCCGCCAGGCTCAGCAGGGTCACGGTACCGCCGTGTGCGTCCTTGAGCTGCAGGGCCGCCTCCAATGCGCTCTCGTCGTAAGTACTGGTTAGCCAGGGGACCGAGCGCGCGGGCACCAGGCGCTGACTCGCCTCGTCCACTTTGTACAGCGAGGCCGGCGCCTCGGGATCTGGCACGCGCTTGACGCACACCACGATGTTCACGGCCACTCCTCTCCGCGATCTGATGGGAGCGCGGCCGTGGGTAGCGGCGCGCCGCTGCTGCGGCTCAGCTAGGGGAGCTCGACACGCGCTGGCCGGCCACCCACCGCATCACGTCCCCGCGGCTGATGATACCCACGAGGCGGTCGCCTCGCACGACCGGTACTCGCCGAATATGGCGCTGAGTGAGCAAGGTGATCACCGTCGCCAGCGGCGTGTCCTCGCCGACCACGGCCACCTCGCGGGTCATGATGTCGCCAGCAGTGCGGCCCTGGCGGGCGATCACATCGGCCTGGCTCACGATACCGACGAGTCGGCCGTCGGCGACCACTGGTACGCCACTGATGTGGTGGAACGATAGCAGCGCCGCCAGCGCCTCGACCGGCGTGTCTGGCGCGGCCGCTACCACATCGGTGCGCATCAAGTCTCGCGCCCGCGCCTGCCCTGGCGAGGAGCTCGCTGGCGAGACGGCGAACAGGCCGCTGCCCTCCTGGCGCCGCGAGTGCAGGTTGGCATCTTCGTGCTCGAAGAATGCGCCCACCGCCCCGTCTTGGATCTCGAAGGTCAGCACGCGCTCGTTCTCTAAGTGGAGCGTGCCGCGCACCGTCCCGGCGCGGTCCAAGATCGCCTCCTCGGCGGTGCCTTGCGGTACGATCACGTACAGCTCGCCGCCGCGCACCTCCAGCACCACCGCCTCGTCGCTCTCGTCGTAGCCGCTGGCCTCGCTGGCGAAGCTGGGCTCGCCTGCGAACGCCGCTCGGATGTTCACGCGTCGCATGATGACTACCCCCGGCCCTTGTGCTCCGCCACCCGCCCGCTGTGGCTGGTAGTGGGCCATAGGGTAGTGGGCAGGCTCGGCGACGTCAAGCCGTGCGCACCTTGGAGGCTCAGTACTTGCGCCAGAGTTGCCAACGAGGTAGCTGCGCGACCTCCCGTTCGTGCTCAGCGAGCCAGGCCCAGGGCGCATCGGCCCCGTAGCGCGCGAAGAACTCCGCCTGGATCTCGGGGGTCTCGGTGAACAGGGACCGGCAGTCCGGCGCGATGGGCAGGGGCGCGCCCGGCTGGGCGATGGGGCCTCCGCGCCGCGCGAGCACCGTGCCGCCCGGACTATCGAGCAGCACCTGGTACGCCTCGCTCGCCAGGAGCGACGCGCGGATCGGTTCCAGGTCGACACTGCCGTGGGGCGACCGGGAGACGTACACGTGGCTGAAGCCGAGCTGGTAACGCTGCGCCCAGTCCTCAAGTGCTTGGGCATCGCTCAGGTGCTCGTCTTTCAGGTGGCTATGCAGGCATATCCGCCGCCCGTGGACGTAGTCCGGCAGCCACTCGGCGCCCTGCGGTGTGAGCACGCTCTTGCGCTGGGCCAGGACGGGAAACCATTCCAGCACGTAGTCCTCTTCCCAGCCGCGCTTCGGGGAGAGGACCAGGAACGTGCTGCCAGGCGGCGTGTGCTGGGCGATCCAGGCCAGTGTCTGGCGCTCGGCGGGCGTCATGGCGTCAAGCGTCCCCCGGCTCAACTGGAGCTCGCGCCAGTGTGGCACAGCCAGGATGCCCAGGAGCACAGCGCCCACGAGCCCCGGCCCGAGCGTGTAGAGGCTACGTGCCGTTATCGCCTGTGGCCGCGCGACCAGTGCCAAGTCCCACCGCGCCCATAGCTCGGCCCGCGCCAGCGCCAGTAGCCCGGGGGCGACGACCTCGGCAACCCCGCTGCCGACCAGGAGGGCCCAGGGCACCGTCGCCTCGGTGGGCGCGCTCCGCGGCGTGCCGATGAACACCAGCGGCAGCCAGAGCGGCACCAGCAGGTCACGACGCAGCAGGCAGGCGAGCCAGCCGATTGTGGCGAGGGCGCCCTGTGCCGCCAGCACCGGCTCGGACGGGAATACGAAGCGCACGGCGTCTTCCAGCGACTCTTCGAGGGAATACCACCCTGCGGTGGCGCTGGCCGCGAGGTACGGGGCGGGCCCGTGGCGGTGGAGGACGACGCCCCACCACGGCGCGGTGAAGACGACCAGGCACAGCGCCCACAGCACCGAGATGGCGATGCCACGGCGGGTGCGGCCGTGCACGAGGAGCAGGAGCGCGAAGCTGTAGACGACGAACAGCCCCATCTCCAGGTGCGCTAATACAGCCAGGGCGGCGCAGCCAGCACAGCCGAGCAGCCGCGCCACGCTGGGGCGCTCCAGCATGCCGCGCGCCTGGGCGAGGGCAGCCAGCGCGCAGAGAAAGCCGAGCCCGCGGGTCAAGCCGCCGCCCATGATCAGCCACTCGTAGCCGCGCGGCGCTCCAGCGAAGGCGATCGTCGCCACCAGCGCCGCCAGCCGCGAGTCGAACAGCGACCGCGCCAGCAGGTAGACCGCGCCGATGGTCAAGAGGTTCACCACCAGGGGCAGGTAACGCAGTACCTGGGTGAGATCGACCCCGAGCAGGAGCGAGCTGAGCGCCGCGACATAGAAGCCGAGCGGCGGATAGGCGAAGGGGATGCCCTCGAAGTTGTAGGTCGTGTGGGTTGGCAGTGCGAAGTGAGCGCTGAGGATGTCACGCGACATCTGGAGGAACAAGGCGCCGTCGTTGAGTGGGAAATCGGAGGCGAGGAAAAACGGTAGGCGGGCGACGAGGCCTACCGCCAGGCCGATCGCAACAGAGCCGGCAGAGAGCAGCCAGACGGGCCCACGAACCTTCATACGCACGCCTGTAGTGCCAGAGTGAGATGGATCGCAAGGCCGTGCGGACGCCCGCGGGGCCCTCGGCCGGGTCACGGCGTCGCACGGAGCCAACGCAGTGTAGCAGACCCCGGGGCCCGGTCGTGGCGACCCCGTGGCGGCGAACCCCGTGGCGTAGACCGCAGAAGGATACCGCAACCGCTGGGCCGGCCCCAGGCCCGCGTCAGGGGTCAGTCCAGCCTGGGCGGGGAGCGATCCTGGCCCTCCAGCTCGCGATAGGACGCTGGCACTGTGGCCCGCCGCGATGTGGGGGTCGCGCCGTCGTCCAAGAGGAACGCCGGCAGGGCGTATGGTGACGCTTACTCGGCTGGGCGGTCGGGCCCCAGTAGGTCGCCGCTGGCGTAGCCGGACATGGGGGCCTGCGGCTCCTCCGGTCCCTCGTCAGCTGCACGGTGCCGGTTGACTGGCGCGGCGGGATCGAGCGTGTCGGCGCTAGCGTAGCCCGACATCGGATCCTGGAGCGACTCAGCTGGCTCCGCCGCCGCAGAAGGGCGGTTCACGGGCGCCTCCGGGTCGAACACGTCGGCGCTAGCGTAGCCCGAGCCTGGATCTTGTAGGGCGTCGCGCGGTTCCTGCATGGCGGGGTTCCCTCCGCGGAGATGCCGCCCCGAGAGGCGTGCTCGCCACTCCAGTGCAACTCGTGGGCCAACGGCTGTCACCGCCCCGCCCGCGATCGGGGGGATCAGGTATACCTGGTCGCCATCGGCGAGCGGCGTCGCCTCGTCGCGATCCAGTTGCAGCCGGCGCCCGTTGACCAGGACGGCGTGCACGGCGTACGGCGCCGCCTCGGTGGGGCCGAGTTCGGCGAACAGCGGGTCGACCTCGGTGGCTAGCGTGTGGAGCAGGACGCCGAGCGTGGCTGGCGCGGGCAACACCACCGTGACCGCCTTCCGGCCGAGCCGCTCGCGGATCTCGTCGAAGACGTGCACCGTCACGCGCGGCATAGACGCTCCGTGCGCCGTCCCGCTAGCGCGTCGCAGTGGGCAGCGGCAGGTCGCCGAGCCCCAGGGCGGCCAGCGTCTCCGGGCGCGGCAGGGCCGTGGCGGGGTCCCAGCCGCGGGCGAGGTAGTACTCGTGCCGCAGGGTCTCCACGTCCACCGTGACGTTCGCCAGCGGGCCCGACTGGAGCGGCGGGCGGCCGTACGCGCGCGGCGCGAGGTGGTACTGGAGGGGGCTCGCGCCCTCACGCACCGAGAACATCGTGCGCACGGCGGCGCTGCGCGCTCCACAGGCGGCCAGGCGCTCGACGGTGTACTCGAGCCCGGTCACGGCGCTGATCATCTCGGGCCAATGGCCGAAGCTGACGCGCGTGGCGGCGAAGAAGCAGATGCCGGCCGAGAACAGCGCCTGGCCGAGGTTGTTCAGCAGGGCGTTGACCTCCCCCTTGCCCGTATAGGTGTACTTCTCGACCGCCGGTAGGTCGAGCCCGGGGAGCTGGCTGCCCGTCTCCAACAGATAAGCGGCGAGCTGGGTGTGCCGGCCGGGGGTGGCGTCGGCGGCGTAGATGAGTCCCCAGCTCGGCGCGAAGCGCGGGTCGTGCGCTGGGGGCTCCTGGCCGCCGATGTGCACGGCGAGCTGCTCGGCCCCACGGCCGATGCGGGCGGCGGCCTTGGCTGTGCCGTCGGCCAGCACGTCGCCGATGCCCTCGCGGCGTCCGATCTTGTGCAGGAGGGCGATGATGGCGTGGGGGTCGCCCCAGCGTAGCTCGAGGCCGTCGGTGTCGGCAGCGGTGAGGATGCCGTGCTGGTAGCAGTCGAAGGCGAAAGCGATCGTGGAGCCCGTCGAGATCGTGTCCAGCCCGTAGCGATTGCAGAGATCGTTGGCCTTGAGCAGCGAGTGGATGTTGTCGTTGAGCAGGTTGTTGCCGAACATCGCCGAGGTCTCGTACTCGGGCTTGTGCGTCGACGGCGTAGCAAAGACCGGGTCGTCGGTGCGGTAGTGGCCGCCGCAAGCGATGTTGCACTTCCAGCAGCCGTAGCCCTTGTACTCCAGGGCGATCATGTTGTCATCGGAGATGCGCTCGGCCTGGGGGAAATCCTCGAGGCCCACCCCGGCCCAGTTCTTGATCGGGGAGTCGCCCGAGAAGGCCGAGCTGGCGGTGTGGTTGATCGTTCCGTACTTGGTGAAGTATTTCACGCGAGGGTTGCGGGCCATCTCGGCCAGGGCGCGTTTACGCTCCGCCTGGGCGCGGGCCGGGTCCGCCATCGGATAGGGGCGGGTGCCGCGCACCACGATCGCCTTCAGGCGCTTGCTGCCCATCACAGCACCTAGGCCCGAGCGTGCGGCGATACGGCCGAAGTCGTTCACCACCCCGCTGATGCAGCTCAAGCGCTCGCCGGCGGGACCGATACAGGCCACCTGGGCCCCCGGGTGGCGCTCGCGCAGCAGCGCCTCGGTCTCCAAGGCGTCGCGGCCCCAGAGGTCGCTGGCGTCGCGCAGGGTGGCTTGGCCCTCGTCGATCCACAGGTACACCGGCCGCTCGGCGCAACCCTGCACATACACCGCGTCGTAGCCGGCCGCCTTGAGCATGGGGCCCCAGTAGCCGCCGCAGTTGGCGTCGCCCCAGCCACCGGTGAGTGGCGACTTGCCGGTGACGGTCCATCGGTTGGGCGTGATGGCCGGGCTGCCCACGAGCACGCCCGTGTTGAAGCCGAGGATCGCCTCGGGCCCGAGGGGGTCCACGCCCGAGCGCTGGCGCTCGTAGAGGATGCGCGCGCCGAAGCCATAGCCTCCCAAGAAGTCGCGATAGATCGCCTCATCGGGCGTCTCGGCCCACAGCCGCCCGCTCGCCAGGTCCACCCATAGGACCTGCCCCATGTGCCCACCGATCACCAGGTCCTCCTCCCCGTCCGCCAATTGCGAGCGCAGAACGCCCTCGCTCAGGTCCAGGCCACTACACCCATGCCGCAGCGCCAGGCGACCACTGGCTCGTAGCCGAGCACCTGCGCCGGGCGCCGCCCGACGGCGCCCATGGCCACGATCCAGGCCAGCACCTCGCTGGTGCCACCCGCGCCCGCGCGCTCCATGCTCTCCAGGGTCACCTCGCGCAGCACCAGTTCGGGGCTGCCCTCGGCCAGCAGCTCGAGGAACCAGCGGTCCCACTGCTCGTCCACGGCGAAGTACTTGGGACCGCCCGGCTCGTGTGACAGCCCGCCGGTGGCGATCAGCGCCACGCGCTCCTCGGCGGGCGTGTGCTCCTCGATGATGCGGCGCAGCACGCCGCCCACCTCGTAGCACAGTTCCGGCTCGGGCCGCGGCGGCATGATGGTGTTCATGGTGATGGGGACCAGCGGCACCTGCATGGCCGGGGTGAGCAGGGTGAGCGGCACGGAGAAGTTGTCGTCGAAGCGCAGCCGGTCCATCGGGCGGATCTGAATGCCCGCGCGCGTGCCCTCGCGCACGATGGTCCGCGCCAGGGGGGGATGGCCCGGCACGCGGTACGGTGGCACGTTCAGCCAGGCCTCGAACCAGGGCTCCGGGCCCTCATGGACCGCGGCCAGCGACACGGCGAAGTCCGGCACGTCGTCCACGGGGAAGTTGAGCAGGTGGTCGTTGGCGATCATCACCAGCGCCGTGGGACGGGCCTGCTCCAGACGCCCGCGCAGCGCGCGGTAGCTGGCCAGCACGCGCTCGCGCTGGGCCTCCTCGGCGTCGTCGAACCAGCCCGTGAGGCCGGGCGCGTGGGATGCGGCGTAGACTCCGACTAGCTCGCCCATACGAACTACTCCAGGCTGCCCCCGCGGCCTAGCCGCTGGCCACGACCGAGCGCCGCAGCATCTCGGCGGCGACGCTGGTGTTGCGGTTGTTGGCTGTACCGTAGAGCAGGCGCGACAGCTGCGAGATGAGGTAGGGGTGAGCTCCCAGCTCGATCAGGCCCTTGAAGTCGCGGGCGCGCACGCAGGCGCGCTCGGCCTCCGACAGCCCGTACTCCTCCATTACCGCCTCGGTGTCGGTCTGCAAGCGCGCGATCTGGTGGGGATCGTAGCGCACCTCGAAGATCAGGCGGTTGATGCGGGCGGTCTTGTCCACCTTAGCGAGGAGCCCGTCCTGCACATCGCGACGCAGGTACGAGCCACGCACCGCGCCACGGTCGAGCGGTCCCATGGTTATCGTCTCCTCTCGGTGCTCCGGGGCCTGGCGGTTGAGCGGCGGGGCCAGTGAGGCTAGTGCCCCTCGTGGGCCGCGGCGGCCGGCCGCTCGCTGGTCGGGATGCCCCCGATAGCCCAGTGCTCTGCCTTGATCTCCGTGATCAGGACGCGCACCTGCGCCGGCTTCACGTCCAGCGTGTTGACGACTGCATCGGTAACCTGCTGGATGAGGGCCCGCTTCGCGCTCGCGGGCCGTCCCTCGATCAGCTCGATGTGTACGATGGGCATCCCGTCCTCCCTCCGCGTGGCTAAGGCACGGCCATGGGTGGCGCGCTGAGGCTTGCGGCGAGCGACCCGACTTGGAGGGATTCTAGCGTATGGCGCCCGCCAAGCGCCGCTGGGTGCGCCCGACCGGGCCGTGGTCGCGGTGATAGGGCGCACAGGAGGGTTGTCGTGACGTGGCTGGGCCAGTACACTCGAATCGCATTACGGGCGGCGCGTGTCGTGGCGTCGGTGGGTGGTTGGCATGCTTCTTGCTAGCCGGCCAGGCGGCGTCGGCGCGATCAACAGGCTCCGGTGGTAGGGGGTGGCCGGACCTTCTGCTC
The DNA here is from genome assembly GCA_019686175.1 of Chloroflexota bacterium. Classification (GTDB taxonomy): domain Bacteria; phylum Chloroflexota; class UBA6077; order UBA6077; family JAJPHF01; genus JADGHJ01. The sequence goes on from JADGHJ010000114.1 coordinate 11,527, forward strand.
GGTACGCCTGGAGGGAGAGCCCTGCTGTGGCAACGTTCATCCTGCTGAGCCGGCTCACTGATGAGGGTGCCCAGACCATCACGCAGGAGCCGGAGCGCATCCGAGCGGTGAATCACGAGCTGGAGCGCATGGGTGTTCGTGTCCTGAGCCAGTGGGCGGTGCTGGGGCCCTACGACTTCGTCAATGTGGTCGAGGCTTCGGACGTCATCACCATCGCGCGCGTCTCCGCCGAGCTATCGTCCCGGGGCACCGTCCGCATCATGACCTTGCCGGCAGTGCCGATGGACGAGTTCATCGCGGGCCTGCAGCGTCGCGGGCCCTGATGGTGCAGCCGCGTCGGGAGTTGTTGCCTCACATCGCGGCCGCTGCCTCCACTCGATGCTGAGGGGATAAGGATGGAACGACACCGCGAGGTAGTGCTACTCTTGGGTGCGCCCGGCGCTGGCAAGGGGACCCAGGCCCGCTTCATCAGCGACGTGCTGGGCGTGCCCCATGTGGCCAGCGGCGACCTGCTCCGGGAGCATCGGCGCCTGGGCACCGAGCTGGGCCGCGCCGCGCAGGCGTACATGGACCGCGGCGACCTGGTGCCCGACGAGCTGGTCATCGCCATGGTGATGGAGCGGCTCGACCGTCCCGATGCCGAGCGCGGGGCGCTGCTCGATGGGTTCCCGCGCACACGACCACAGGCCGAGGCACTGCGCGCCCAACTGGCTGAGCGTGGCGGCGCGGTGCAGGCGGTCCTGTACCTCGCGGTGCCGGAGCCCGTGCTGATCGAACGGTTGGCGGGGCGCTGGATGTGTGGCCATTGCCAGGCCACCTACCACGAACAGTTCAAGCCACCGCGGCAGCCCGGGGTGTGCGATCTGTGCCAGGCCGCGTTGTCGCAGCGGCCGGATGATCGGCGCGAGGTGGTGGCTAATCGCGTCGAGGTATATCTGCGGGACACGCAGCCGCTCATCGATTACTACGCGGCGCAGGGCGTGCTCCACCGCGTCGATGGCCACGACACGATCGAACGGGTGCGCGCGGCGCTGTGCGCGGCGCTCGGCGGTGTGGTGCATGGCCTGCGCCGCGACCGCTGGCACCTTTACTTGCGACACCCCCGCGCGGTGCGCGGCAACGGCCACGAGGCGTGGCTCGGCCGCACGCTCTGCGGGAAGTACGTCGACCGCGATGGCAACCGCGTGCGCGGCACGCTCACGGAGTTCTGGGCAGCTTCCTGCCGCGACTGTCTACGGGCCGTGCAAGGAAGCCCGGTCGACCGGGAGGCAGCCCCAAAGGCTCCCCACAGCTCGGGTGAGGCGCTCGGTAGCTCGGCGTAGAGAGAGATCCTCGCGCGGCCGCCGGCGCCCCGAGGTGTCCGGCGGCCGTGCCGCGAGGAGGAGGATCGC
>JADGHJ010000115.1 GCA_019686175.1 Chloroflexota bacterium
CTCTGCATCGGCCCGTGGCCAGCGGCCGCATCGGCGCCGCCGCCGGCCGCGGCGCCGAGCACGGCCCCGATGGCCGCGCCGATCGCGGCGCCGGCCACTACGCCCGGCGGCCCCACCGCGGCTCCCACCGCCGCGCCCGCGGCGGTAGCCTGCGCGCCACCGCCAATGATGGCGCCCAGGACCCCCCCGGCGACCGCCCCGCTCGCCGTCGCCTTGCCGGGCGGGGCTGGGGCGCCCGAGAGATTGTGGCGCGTCTCGCCGGCGTCGTACTCGCCCTCGCGCCGATGCGACTTGTTCAGGTCTGGCATCGTCTTCCACTCCTCGCTGCCGTACAGGCTGCCACCCCGAGGAGCTATTGCACGGCGCGTTCCAGGGCACGGGGCACGGGACGATCAGCCGGGTAAGGCGGCTTCTAGGGCCTTGGCGTCGAACCCGATGATCAACCGGTCCCCGACCGCCACGATCGGCCGCCGGATGAGCGGTGGATGCTCGCTCATCAAGCGCAGGCGCTCGTCGTCGGTCAGCTCGCGGTCGACGAGGCCGAGCTTCTTGAACGTCGGGCTGCGCGTGGCGAAGATCTCGCTGGCTGGACGGCCGCGGAGCAGCGCCCGCAGTTCCTCGATGCTCAGTGGCTCTTTGAACAGATCGCGCTCGCGGTGGGGTACCTGCTTCTGCGAAAGCAACTGCTTCGCCTTGAGGCACGAGCTTCAGTTGCGGCGCCAGTACAGGACCACGTCCTCCGCCATCTGCTCCCTCCCTGCTGGTTGCTGAGGGCGAGCCATCCCCCACCCAGTGTACGGGGACCGGACCGGCTGCCGCGGTAGGCGCTGCGTCACGAATCCGATATGCCCCAGCGCCGCTAGCGGTGCAAGGCTGCGCGGATCTCGGCGCGCCGCGCGGCGTAGGCGGCCTCGTCGAGCACCGGCGTCAGGCCGTCGAGCGGGATCGCGCGCTCGAGCTGGATCCATGACTTGCAGCCGCCGTAGCTGGGCAGCAGTGGCAGGCGCACCGGCTGCGGCAGGCGATAGGTGCGCAGCAGCAGGATGTACAGCGGCTTCTTCGGACGCCAGCGCAGGCGCTCCTCGGCGTAGTTGGTCGTGAAGATGTAGTAGGGCGCCAGCGCTTCCACGTCGGCGCTGTCCAGCGTCTCGTAGATGTCCGTCACCTCGGCCCAGTAGTCGAGCCGCAGGGTGTCGGCCGGGGGAGCTGCCGCTAGCACCGCCTCCAGGTCGGGCTGGTAGGGCGGCTGGAGCAGGTCGGCGCGCTGGTGCTCATAGGTCGGGTAGAGCAGGAACTGCGGGTGCTCGACGCGGAACTCCTTCCCCTCCTCGCGGATGCCGCCCTTGCGCAGCAGCACGATCTGCTTGCCCTGGCCGAGCGCGTGGACCGTAACGGCCCACTCCTTCAACGCCACCGCGCATGCCGTTCGCGTCTCGATCGCCATGGTGCGTCCCTCGCTTCAGCGCGGACGGCGGCCGTGTCGCCATCTCGCGCGGTCCTGTGCTCCTTGTGCCGCTACTCTTCCAGTGTAGGATCCAGGCTGCTGGTCGCTGCCGCGGCCACCAGCGCCGCCCCGCCGGCCGCTAGCAAGCGCTCGGCTAGCTCCCGCCCCAGCGCCGCGGCCGCCTCCGTGGGGCCCGTGACCTGGTCGCGGAGCACGGTGCGCCCGTCCGGCGCCGCCAGCAGCCCTTGGAGCCGCAGCGTCGTGCCCTCCACGGTGGCGTGGCCCGCGATCGGCACCCGACAGCCGCCGCCGAGCGCTGCCAGGAGCCCGCGCTCCGCTTCGACGGCGGCCCGCGTCGGCGCATCGTCGAGCGGCGCCACTAGCGCCTGGGTGGTCGTGTCGCCGGCGCGGCCCTGCACCGCCAGCGCGCCCTGCCCGACCGCTGGCAGACAGAGGCCGAGCGGCAGCGCCTCGGTGATCCACTCTGCCAGGCCCAACCGCTGCAGCCCCGCCACCGCGAGCACCGTGGCGTCGAGCTGCTGCTCCGCCAGCTTGCGCAGGCGGGTGTCCACGTTGCCCCGGATGGGCACGATCTCCAGGTCGGGACGCGCGGCGAGCAGTTGCGCGGCGCGGCGCGGGCTGCTGGTGGCCACCCGCGCGCCGTGCGGGAGCGCCGCGAAGGAGGGGGCCGTCCGGGCCACCAGCGCGTCGCGCGCGTCCTCGCGCGGCGGGAACGCCGCCAGCACCAAGCCGGGCCGCGCCACGCCGGGCAAGTCCTTGAGGCTGTGCACCGCGCAGTCGATCGTGCCGGCCAGCAGCGCGTCCTCCAGGGCGCGAGCGAACACGCCCTGGCCGCTGATCTGCTGGAGCGGCACGTCGGCCAGGCGGTCGCCCCGCGTGGTGATCGTGACCAGCTCGACGACGAGACCGGGGTGGTGGACACACAAGGCGTCGCGCACGAGCTCGGCCTGGCGCAGGGCTAGCTTGCTGCCGCGGGTGCCCAGGCGGAGCGGACGCATCGTCAGGCGTCGAGCTGGAACAGGGCGCGCACGGCGGGCACATAGCGGCGCCCGTCGTTCTCGCCCGCGCGCTCCTTGAGCCGCACCGTCGGTGCGTGCAGGAGCTTGTTCACGATCGCCTGGGTGAGCGCGTCGAGCGTCTCGCGCTCGCGCTCGCCCAGCGGCCCAAGGCGCCCCAGCGCCTTCGCCAGCTCGGCCTGGCGGATCGCCTCGGCGCGCGCCCGCAGCGCCGCGATGGTGGGCACCACCTCGCGCTCGTCCCACCACTGGAAGAAGCGCGCCACTTCCTCCTCGACGATCTGCTGTACCGCTTGCACGTCGCTGGCGCGCCCCTCGGCGCCCGGCAGCGTGACCCGCTGGAGGTCCGAGAGGTTGTAGACGTACACGTTGGGCAGCTCGGCCGCGGCGGGGTCCACATCGCGCGGGATCGCCACGTCGATGCAGTACAGCGGGCGCTCGGGGCGGTCGGCCATCGCCGCGCGCACCGCTGGCGCCGGCAGCACATACTCGCCGGCCCCCGTGGAACTGATCACCACGTCGGCGGTAGCCAGGGCGGGCTGCAGGGCGTCGAGCGGCAGCGCCTCACCGCCCACAGCCTCGGCCAGCGCGCGGGCGCGGTCGAGCGTGCGATTGAGCACCAGCACGCGGCCGGCGCCCTGGGCTTGCAGCGTGCGGGCGGCTAGACGGCTCGTCTCGCCGGCGCCGACCACCAGCGCTGTGTGCCGCCGGAGGTCGCCGAGCTGTAGGCGCGCCAGTTCGACGGCCGCCGCGCTCAGCGAGACGGCGCTGTGGCAGATGCGCGTCTCGCGGTGGGCGCGCTTGCCCACCTCCAGCGCCTGGCGGAACAGCCGCGCCAGCACCGCGCCGGGGGCCCCGTGCTCCTGCGCGGTCGCGTAGGCGGCGCGCACCTGACCGATGATCTGTGTCTCGCCCAGCATCATCGAGTCGAGCCCGGCCGCCACGCGGAACAGGTGGCCCACCGCATCGGCCTGGGTCAGCACGTAACTGTACGGCTCGATGTCGGCCGCAGCGAGGTGATGGTAGTCCTGGAGGAAGCGCAGCAAGGCACGGCGCCCGCTGTCGTGGTGGCCGACCAGCGCGTAGACCTCGACGCGGTTGCAGGTGGAGAGGATGACCCCGTGGCTGCAATACTGACGCAACGCCGCGAGCGCGGTGGGCAATGACTGGGGCTGGAACACCATGCGCTCCAGCAGCGCCAGCGGTGCAGTCTTGTAGCTCAGGCCCAGGGCCATCACGAGCATAGCGAGCGAGCCTCCGGCGAGATGAGTCGGGCGCGCAGGCGGGCGCGAGCCGCAGCGCGGTCGCCCGCGCGCAGCAGCGCGAGCACTTCGGCGTCGGGCGCGGCCTGCCACTGCTCGGGCGCTACCGTGACGCCGGCCTGCTGCAGCTCGGTGCGCAGCTCGGCTTGCACCGCGAGGAGCTGGTCGTACTCCGGCGGCAGCAGGCGCTCCAGGTCCTCGCGCACGCGCCGGGCGAGCGCCGGGCTGCGCCCCCCCGTCGAGATGGCGATCTGCAAGTCGCCGCGGCGCACCGTGGCCAGCACGATGAAGTCGCCGCGGGCCGGGTCGTCGGCCACGTTTACGAGCACGCCGCGTGCGCGTGCCTCGGCGGCCACCGCCGCGTTGACCTCCGGCGCGTCGGTCGCGGCGATCGCCAAGAACGCGCCCGCGAGGTCGCCCTCCACGTAGGGCCGCCGGCGCACCGCGATCTCACCGGCCGCCGCCCGGGCCTCCAGCCCGGGGACCAGTGTCGGCGCGACGACGGTCACCCGCGCGCCGCTGGCCAGCAGGCCGCCGGTCCTGCGCTCAGCCACGCTGCCGCCTCCCACGACGACGCACCTGCGGTCGCGCAGGTCCAGGCCCACGGCGAAGTGCGTCACCGCACCGCCCCCCGCTCAGCGTCTGCCGGCGGAGCCCCGCCGCGCGAGCGACCGCGCGCTGGGCGCCGGGGCCGCGAGGCGGCGGCCTCCTCCTCGCCCGCGGCGAAGGCGCGCGGCGGGCGAGCGCGATGGCGCTCGTAGGCCCGCGTCAGCGCCAGCAGCACCGTATCCAGGTAGTGGGTCACCGCTTCCAGCGCCTGGCCCGCGGGCAGGGCGAGCCCGGGTTGAGAGCGCACCAGGCCCGTGACGCTCTCGACGATCGGCGAGCGGAACAGCAGGAACGCCTCCAGCGCCTCGCTGGCCGACAGCCCCAGCCGGGCCAGCTCACGGCCGTACTCGCCGCCGATCCGGCGGGCGTCGCGCAGCAGCGGGACGCGGTCGCGGGCGTCCGGCGCGGCCAGCAGGCGGGCGATCTGCTCGAGCAGGCGTTCGCCCAGCGCGTGGGCGCGCTCCCGCGCCGCCGTGTCGAAGCTCGTGAACCAGGCGTGGCGCTGCACCTCTTGGCGAGCGAGCCGGGCGTAGCGCTCCCGCAGGGCTGCCACCAGCGCTGCGGCGGTCGCTTCCCACTCCGCGGTTCGCTCGCCGCGCTGGAGCCGCTGCACCTCGGCCATCGCGTAGCGCCGGTGCCCCCCGGGCGTGACGCGCGCGTGGATCTTGCCCGCCGCGGTCCACAGCCGCAAGGTGGCGGGACTAACGCCCAGCCGCGCGGCGGCGTGGCGGATCGAGAGCCACGTCTCCTCCGCCGCCTCGACCGCAGGCGGCAGTTCCCCTGACGCTCTACCCACGCCTCGCGCTCCCGCCTGGACCTAACAGTCCCGCAGACGGTGCAAAACTTGCAAAAATCTACAGCCGTGTGGACTACCCCAGGCTACCAGACGCTCCCCGGAGTGTCAAGCACAGGCCGATGGCGTATCCTGGAGCGGCACGAACTGCTCTGCCCGGGAGACGCGCAGGTGACGACGATACCGCTGCGGGTGCTGCTGGCGGGCGGGGGCTCGGGCGGCTCGGCCACGCCGGTACTGGCGGTCGGGATGGCCCTCCGCCAGCGGCAGCCGGACGCCGAGTTCCTGTTCATTGGCACGGCGGCGGGCCCCGAGCGAGCCCTGGCGGAGGCGGCCGGTTTTCCCTTCGCTGCCGTCGCTGCCGGCAAGCTGCGTCGCTACCTTGCCTGGCAGAATGTCGTCGACCTGGGGCGCGTGCCGCTCGGTGTGGCCCAGGCGGCGCGCCTGGTACGTCACTTTCGACCACATGTGGCGTTCGGCGCCGGCGGCTTCGCCAGCGTGCCGCCGCTGATCGCCGCCGCCCTGAGCGGCGTGCCGGTGCTGATCCACCAGCAAGATGTCGAGCCCGGCCTGGCCAACCGCCTGCTAGTCCCGTTCGCGCGGCGCATCAGCGTGACCTTCGCCGCCTCGCGCCGCTACTTCCCCGCGCGTTGCACAGCGGTGCGCGGCAACCCGGTGCGGCCGGATATCCTGGCTGGCGACCCCGAGCGCGGGCGCGCGCGCTTCGGCCTGGAGCCCCAGATCCCCACCCTGCTGGTCACAGGGGGCGGCACCGGCGCCCTGGAGCTGAACCGCCGAGTGGCCGCCGCCGTGCCCCTGCTCACACACTTCTGTCAAGTCATCCATCTGACGGGGCGCGGCCGGGCGGTGCCCCCAGTGCAGGCCAGCCCGCGCTATCACGCCTACGAGTTCCTCGTCGAAGAAATGAAGGACGCGCTGGCCGTAGCCGATCTGGTGATCAGCCGCGCCGGGCTGGGAGCGATCAGCGAGCTCGCGGCGCTCGGCAAGCCGATGGTGCTGGTGCCCATGCCGGGCTCGCACCAGCTGGCCAACGCGCGCGTAGTGGCGCAAGCGGGAGCGGCGCGCGTGATCGACCAGGCGTCGCTGACGCCCGAGCGGCTCGCGGACCTGGTGCGCGGGCTGCTGGCCGACGCGCCGGGGCGGGCGGCGCTGGGCGCGGCGGCGCGCCGGCTCCTGCCGGCCGATGCGGCTGACCGGATCGCCACGGACCTCCAGGCGCTCGCCAGCCCGGCGTGGCTCAAGGCGCGCCGCGGCGCGTGAGCGCGTCGGCCAGGCGCGTGGGCTCGGGCAGCCGCCGGCCGCGGCAGCAGGCCATCACCAGCGCCACGGCCGTCTCCAGGCTCACGCGGTGGCCGACCGAGACGAACAGTGGCCGGGCGGTCGCCCGCGTGCGCAGCACTGCGCCGATTACCTCGTCGCCGTCGCGCAGTGGCGTCCAGGCGCCAGCCTCTGGCGGTGGCTCTCGGTAGTGGCCCACGAGGCGCGACTTGGCGCAGCCGATCGTGGGGCAGTCAAGCAGCAGGCCCAGGTGGCAGGCGATGCCGAATCGCCGCGGGTGGGCGCGGCCCTGGCCGTCGACCAGCAGCAGGTCGGGTGGCGCGGGAAGCATCGCCACGGCGCTCAGGATGGCCGGCGCCTCGCGGAACGACAGCAGGCCGGGGATGTACGGATAGCGTACTGGCTCCTCGATGGCGCGCTCGGCGAGGAGCACGAGGTCGGGAAAGCCGAGTAGCACTGCTGCCGCCCGCGCCACCGGCTGGCCGGCGCGGCGCGGGAAGGCCACGTCGACCCCCGCCACCCGGCGCACCTCGCCCAGGCGATCGTGTGTCTCCACGCGGGCCGCTAGCTCGCGCTGCAGCGCCATCGCCTCGACGGGTGCCAGGTCCCAGGCATGCAGCGGGTCCTTCGGCGACGTGGTGCTGTGCATCAAGTGTCCCGTGGCATCAGTCGGCTCCCGGCAGGAGGGTGGTCTCGGGGGGCTCGGTCTCTGAGCGCGGCGGCCAGTAGCGCGTGTACCACTCGCTGTCCAACAGCTCCAGCACGTCGCGCTCCGGTAGCGTCAGAAACGGATGGGTGGTTGGAAGCTGCGTTCGGTGGGCGCGGATCGCTTGAAGGCGGGCAGCCGCGTGGGCGGCCACGTCGAGCCGGATCTCCGCGAGCACGTCGGGCACCCCCATCCAGTCGAGCCAGGGGCCATAGCGATCGGGCAGGCCGTGCGCACGGCAGCGCGCCGAGATGGCGCGATACCAGCCCCGTGGGGGCGCGCAGTAGTACAGGCGCGCGCCGTCGAGCAGTCCGGCCGCGTGCGCGTCCGCAAACGCCTGCTTGGCCCAGCGATGGACCATCACGTGATCGTAGTGGCCGTAGACGCCCTCCGGCCCGAAGGTGACCACGGTCGCGGGCCGCTCAGTGGCCAGGATCTCGGCCACACGCCGTACCCCCTCGGGGAAGGGCACGGCCTCGGCCAGGGTGCCATCCTGATAGTCGAGCCAGTGGATGGCGGCGATCCCCAACGTCGCCGCCGCGGCCTCCAGCTCAGCCGTGCGCACCTCGCCGAGGGTGGCGGGCGTCGCCAGCGCCGGGTCGGTGATCGCGCCAGCCTGGCCGCGCGTGGCACAGACCAGTACGACGCGCGCCCCGGCCGCCGCATAGCGAGCGAGCACGCCGCCGCAGTGGCACGACTCATCGCCGGGATGGGCGACGACCGCCAAGAGTGTCCGCTCCGCCATGCTCCGCACCCGTCTATCGGTCGATGATGGGCGCTCGCCCTCGCTGGATCAGTCTGGGCTTACTCCACCCGTACCCGTAGCCAATTCGCCAGTTCCGCGACCTCGCCCCTGAGCAAGAGGGCAGCCAGGCCAGCCATCTGGCCGGGGACGAGCGCTACGTCAAGCCCGTACCGCCGCAGCAGGAGCGCGGCGGCCGCCAGCGCCAGGGCCTCGTTCGCCGCACGGAACGGCCGCTCGCGGATCAGCGCGATGGCCAGCGCCGCGGCGCGCTCGAACAGGCCGCCCGTGTCGCGCCCGGCCTGGGCCAGGGCCGCGCGGAGGGCGTCGGTGCTGGCCACGCCGGCCGGGCAGCCCAGCCGCGCGGCGAGCCGGGCATGCAAGTATAGTAGCTCGGCCGCGCTCACGCCCTCCACGGCTTGCCCCCTTCGAGGCGCTCGCGGTCCGCGGCCGCTTGCAGCGCGGCGAGCGCCGGCCCGTAGGCGTCGAGGAACTCGGCCACCTCGCGCAGGTAAGCGCTGCGCAGCCCGAGCCGCTCGTGCAGTGTGGCGGGCCAGACGAGGAGCGCGCCCGTGGCCGCGTCGTGCTCCACGACGACGTAGTCGCCCTCGGCGAGCCCAGCTGCCCGCGCCAGCGCCTCGGGCACACCCAGCGCGAGCGTGCGACCTGTGCGGAACAGCTTGCGGATCATGGCCCTGTCCCCTGTTGCCGCGGCGCATGGTACCCTACAATGCGCCGGGCACGCTGCCAGCTACGAAGAGGGAGTCGGCGTGGTTATGGATCTTCGCGCCTACATCCGCGATATTCCCGACTTTCCGGTTCCCGGGGTCGTCTTCAAGGATATTACGCCCTTGCTGGGCTGCGGCCCCGCGTTCCACACGGCCATCGACGAGCTGGCCGCGCGCACGCGCCCATACACGGCCGACGTGGTAGTGGCGATGGAGTCGCGCGGGTTCCTGTTCGCCGCGCCGCTGGCCTACAAGCTCAACCTCGGGTTCGTGCCCGTGCGCAAACAGGGCAAGCTACCGGCCGAGGCGCTGAGTGTGGAGTACGCGCTCGAGTACGGGAAGGCGGCGGTGGAGATCCACCGCGACGCCATCCTGGAGGGGCAGCGCGTGCTGATCGTGGACGACGTACTGGCCACGGGGGGAACGGCGTCGGCGGCGGTCTCGCTCATCGAGCAGCTGGGGGGACGGGTGGCCGCGCTCGCGTTCATCATCGAGCTGACGTTCCTGAAGGGCCGCGAGCGTCTGACCCAGTATCCGCTCGTCAGCATCATCGAGTACTAGGTCGGAGCGGTGCGCGTCAGCCGACCGTCCAGTGACGGCCTGCCGGAGTGCGCCAGCGCGCGGTAGCGGGTCGCCGCGACGGGACCGCTGTACGTAGCGTGGGCGCGCGCTGCGGCGGGGGAACGGCTAGCCGCAGGCCGAGCACCCGATCGACGGCGTCGGCGAGCATCTGGCAGGACACCGGCTTTTGGAGATAGGCGGCCACGCCGATCTCGTCCAGGAGCTGGCGCACGGCCGCAGGCGCCACGCCGGAGAGCACCACTACGGGGACGCGATGTACCGGCCGCTCGCGATGCAAGCGCAGCAGGACCTGGAACCCGTCGAGCGCACGCAGCGCCGTGTCCAATACCAGCACATCGGGCGGTGTGGTCCGCATCGCCGCGAGCACGGCGGGGCCGTCCGTGACCTCCTGGACCTCGTGGCCGGCGGCTTCCAAGCACGGACGCAGGGGGCCCCGGGTGTGGGCCGATGCGGGGTCTGCAGCCAGCAGCACTTTCGCCATGCGTCCGTCTCCTCATGCGCCTCCCGCGAAGTCTAACGGGCCACGCCCGGTGTGTCAAACGCGTCACAGCTGTGGGGTAGCAGGCTACCACGCCGTTGCTGGATCTGTCGTGACAAGCGCGCGGGGGGCGGTCCGCGCGGTGACGTGTGGTAGTGTACACTCGCGTAGACACTCAGTTCTCCCGAGTGCTTCAAAGGATACCGTGATGAGCACGACACCCCCGCCCGAGGACCAGCGCGAGGTCCGGCGTGCCAAACTGGCGCGCTGGCGCGCGGCGGGAGTGAACCCCTATCCCTACCGCTTCGTCCGCACCCACGAGGCCGCCACGTTGCAAGCGCAGTTCGATGCCCTGGCCGGCCAGGAGGTCGCGGTGGCGGGGCGCCTGGTGGGCGGCCGCCGCGACATGGGCAAGGTCGTCTTCGTGCACCTCCAGGATGGCTCCGGGCGCATCCAATTGTTCGCCCGCGCCAACGTGCTGGGGCCCGAGCAGCTGGACTGGTTCAAGGAGCTGGACACCGGCGACTTCGTGGGGGCGCGCGGCACGCTGATGAAGACGCGCACCGGCGAGGTCAGCGTCGAGGTGCGCGAGTTCGAGCTGCTGGCCAAAGGCCTGCGCCCACTGCCAGAGAAGTGGCACGGGCTGACCGACGAGGAGAAGCGGTTCCGCCAGCGCTACCTCGACCTCATCAGCAACCCGGCGGTCCGCGAGACGTTCCTCATCCGCAGCCACATGATCCAGGCGATCCGTGCCTGGCTGACGGCGCGTGGCTTCGTGGAGGTGGAGACGCCCGTGCTGCAGCCCATCCCCGGCGGCGGCGCCGCGCGGCCGTTCGTCACCTACTACAATGCGCTCGACCGCACGCTGTACCTGCGCATCGCCCTCGAACTGTACCTCAAGCGCTGCGTGATCGGCGGGTTCGAGCGCGTATTCGAGATCGGCCGCAACTTCCGCAACGAGGGGCTGTCGCGCAAGCACAACCCCGAGTTCACCATGATGGAGCTGTACCAGGCGTACGCCGACTACCACGATATCATGGCCCTGGTCGAGCAGTTGATCCCCGCCGTGGCCGCGGAGGTGCTGGGCACGACCACCCTGCAGTACGGCGAGCATCGCATCGAGCTGGCGCCGCCCTGGCCGCGCGTGCCGCTGCGCGAGGCGATCCGCGCGCGTACGGGGGTAGACTTCGTGGCGCTGACGGACGCCGCGACACTGCGGGCCGCGGCGCGGGCCGCCGGGCTCGCGGTCGAGCCGGGCTGGTCACGCGGCAAGGTGATCGACGAGCTGCTGAGCGTGTTCGTCGAGCCGACGCTGATCCAGCCCACCTTCCTGATCGATTACCCCGTGGAGCTGTCGCCGCTGGCCAAGCGCAAGCGCGACGACCCCACGCTCGTCGAGCGCTTCGAGTGCTTCATCGGCGGCATGGAGGTGGGTAACGCCTTCTCGGAACTGAACGACCCGCTCGACCAGCGCGAGCGCTTCGAGGCGCAGGCGCGCGCGCGTGCGGCGGGCGACGAGGAGGCGCAGCCGATGGACGAAGACTTCCTGGAGGCGCTAGAGTACGGCATGCCGCCCACCGGCGGACTCGGCCTCGGGATCGACCGCCTCGCCATGCTGTTCACCAACCAGCAGTCGATCCGGGAGGTGATCCTGTTCCCGCAGCTCCGCACGCTCGGCCCGGCGGGCGCGGAGCGGTCGCCGGCGGTGCCTGGGGTGGACGCTCGGGGAGCACGAGGCGCTGATGGCTGAACGATGCTGAGTTTACAGTTCATTCGCGAGCATCCCGACCTGGTCCGCGCCGGCCTGCAGGCCAAGCGCGCCGACGCGCCGCTCGACGAGATCTTGCGGCTCGATGCCGAGTGGCGCGCCGCGCAGGCCGAGCTACAGGAGCAGCAGACCCTGCGCAACCAGATTCAGGCCGAGCTGAATGCGGCGAACAAGGCGCGCGACGTGGCGGCGCGCAACGCCGCCATCGAACGCATGAAGCCGTGCTCGGCGCGCATCAAGGAGCTGGAGCCGCGGGTCGACGCTCTGCGGCGCGAGCTGGACGCCCTGCTGCCCCTGGTGCCCAATCTCCCCCACAGCAGCGTGCCCGTTGGGCCGGACGAGAGCCACAACGTAGTGGTGCGCCGCTGGGGCGAGCCACGGCAGTTCGACTTTCCGCCGCGGCACCACGCCGACATCGGCGAGGAGCTGGGCATCCTGGATTTCCAGCGCGCGGCCAAGCTGTCCGGCGCGCGCTTCGCCGTGCTGCGCGGCGCCGGCGCGCTGCTGTCGCGGGCGCTAATTACCTTCATGCTCGACCTGCACACCCGCGAGCACGGCTACCAGGAGGTGTACCCGCCGTACCTGGTCAAGCCGGCCACCATGTTCGGCACTGGCCAGCTACCGAAGTTCGCGGCCGACATGTACCGTACCGAGGCTACCGAGGAACAGGAGGCGCTGTACCTGATCCCCACGGCCGAGGTGCCGGTGACCAACCTGCACGCCGACGAGATCCTGGAGCCCGGCACTCTGCCGCTGTATTATGTCGCCTACAGCGCTTGCTTCCGCCGCGAGGCGGGCGCGGCCGGCCGGGAGACACGCGGACTGATCCGCGTACACCAGTTCGACAAGGTGGAGTTGGTGAAGATCGTCGAGCCGGAGACGAGCTACGATGAGCTGGAGCGGCTGGTGCGCGACGCCGAGCGCGTGCTGGAGCGGCTGGAGCTCCCCTACCAGACCAAGCTCCTGTGCAGCGGCGACATGAGCTTCGCCTCGGCCAAGACCTACGACCCCGAGGTGTGGATGCCCGGCCTCGGCCGCTACGTCGAGATCTCGTCGTGCAGCAACTTCGAGGACTTCCAGGCGCGCCGTATGGGGCTCCAGTTCCGGCCGGCGGTCGGCGAGCGCGCCCGCTACGCGCACACCCTCAACGGCTCGGGCCTGGCCGTGGGCCGCACGCTGGCGGCCGTGCTGGAGAACTACCAGCAAGCCGACGGCACCGTGGTGATCCCGAAGGCGTTGCGACCGTACATGGGCGGCCTCGAGCGCATCGAGCGGCCGTGGTAGCGCCGCGACTGCTCCGGAGGGACTCAATGCGCATGCACCCCACGGTCGCCGCCGCGGCGGTCGGCCTCGTCTTGGCGACCGGTCTCGCGCTGGCTTGCTCCGCGCCCGCTACCGCGCCCACCAGCGGGGCGCCACCCCCCGCGTCGCCGGCCGTGACCGCTCCAGGCGTGCC
>JADGHJ010000116.1 GCA_019686175.1 Chloroflexota bacterium
CAGCCCGGCGATGCACTCGTCGGCCGCTGTGACGCCCACCGCCGCCAGCGCGTCGGCCACCCGCGCGTCGCGAGGCAGCTCGACCCACAGCTCTTCCTGTCCGCGCGGCAGTAGCCGCCGCAGCTCGCCGAACAACAGCACGCGCACGCGCATCGCTCGCTCCCGCGCGCATGGTACCAGCGCCCCCGCGCTCCGGGGAAGGCGGGCCGAGTCCGCGACTGAAGCGCCTGCGTCAGGCCGACGCTGCGGGCGCTCCGTGCTCCGCCGCCTCCAGCAGCGCGAGGAGCCCCGCCTCGTCGAGCAGCGGCGTGCCGAGCGCCTGCGCCTTCTTCAGCTTGCTGCCCGGCTCGGCCCCCACCACCAGGTAGGTGGTCTTCTTGCTCACCGTGTCGCTCACTGTGGCGCCCAGCGCCCGCAGGCGCGCCTCGGCCTCGGCGCGGCTCATGCTCTCCAGCCGGCCGGTGATCACGAACGCCTGGCCGGCCAGGGGCTGTCCACCGGTGCCGCTGGTCGCCGTTGGGCCGAGCGGCAGGCCGGCGGCGCGCAGCTTGGCCAGCACCGTCTGGTTGCGGGGCTCGTCGAACCACTGGCGCACGCTGCGGGCGATGGTGGGGCCGACCCCCTCCACGGCCGCGATCTCGGCCTCGGTGGCCTGGCTGAGCGCGTCGATGCTGCCGAAGGCGTCGAGCAGGCGCGCGGCCGTCTCGCCGCCCACGTGGCGGATGCCCAGGCCGTGCAGCAGCCGCGCGGGCGGGCGCTGCTTGCTGCGGGCGATGCTGGCCAGCAGGTTCTCGGCGCTCTTGTCGCCCATGCGGTCCAGGCGCAGGAGCTGCTCCTTGGTCAGCGCGTACAGGTCGGCCACGTCGTGGACGAGGCCGGCGTCGAGCAGTGCCGCGGCCAGCTTCTCGCCCAAGCCGTCGATCTCCAGGCAGGGGCGGCTGGCGAAGTGCTTGAGCAGCTCGAACAGCTGTGCCCGGCAGCCGGCGGGGTTGTTGGTGCAGTAGGCCATCGCTTCGCCCGGCGGCTGCTCGATCGGCGCGCCGCAGGACGGGCAGTGGGTGGGCAGCTCGTAGGGCCGGGTGTTCGGCGGCCGCTTGCTGAGCACCGGGCCGATCACCTGGGGGATCACCTCGCCCGCCCGCTGGACGATCACCGTGTCGCCCTCGCGGATGTCCTTGCGGCGCACGTCCTGGGCGTTGTGCAGCGTGGCGAGCTTGACCACCACCCCGCCGATGCTCACCGGTTCCAGCACGGCGTAGGGGTTCACGCTGCCCGTGCGGCCGATGTTCACCTCGATCTTCAGCAGCCGCGTGGTGGCCTGGGTGGGCGCGAACTTGTAGGCGATCGCCCAGCGCGGCTCGCGGCCCACGGCGCCCAGCTCGGCCTGCAGGTCGCGGTCATCGATCTTGATCACCACGCCGTCGATGTCGTACGGTAGCCGCTCGCGGCGGTGCTCCCAGGCGACCGCTGCCTCGATCACGGCGTCGATGCCCTCCACGAGCTGGTTCTCGGGGTTGGTCCGCAGGCCCCACGCGCGCAGCAAGTCGAGGCAATCCCAGTGGCTGCGCGGCAGGACGGCGCCCTCGGCGTAGCCGATCTGGTAGAAGAAGATGTCCAGCGGCCGGCTGGCGGTGATGCGCGGGTCGAGCTGGCGCAGGCTACCGGCGGCGGCGTTGCGCGGGTTGGCGAACAAGGGCTGGCCGGCCTCGGCGCGCTCGGCGTTGATGCGCTCGAACGCGGCGCGCGACAGGTACACCTCGCCGCGCACCTCGACCACGGGCGGCGGGTCGCCCTGCAGGGTGAGCGGTACGCTGCGGATGGTGCGCACGTTGGCCGTCACGTTCTCGCCGTGCAGGCCATCGCCGCGCGTGGCGGCCACCGCGAGCCGGCCCTGCTCGTAGGTGAGCGACACGGCCAGCCCGTCGATCTTCGGCTCCAGCACATAGCGCAGGGTCCGCTCGCCGATCAGCCGCGCCACCCGTGCATGCCAGGCGCGCAGCGCCTCCGGGCTGAACGCGTTGGCCAGGCTAAGCAGCGGCAGGCGATGCTCGACGATGCCGAACGCCTCCAGCGGCCCGGCGCCGACGCGCTGGGTGGGCGACTCGGGCGACTGCAGCTCCGGGTGCTCGGCCTCGAGGCGCCGCAGCTCCTCCATGAGCTGGTCGTACTCGGCGTCGCTGATCTCCGGGGCGTCGAGCACGTAGTAGCGGTAGTTGTGGTACTCGATCTGCCGCCGCAACTCCTCGACGCGCTCGCGTATGGCGAGCAGGTCCTGCATCACCATCGGTCTCGCTCCCGTGGTGGCAGCCCGCCGGCTGCCTCTACCGGAAGTATAGGCACGCCCGACGGCGCCAGCGCTGGTGGGCTGGCGGCGCTGTGAGCGGCTTGTGAGCCGCGGTTGCGGACCGGCGGCGGCGTATACGACACTGAGAGGCACGGAGCGGGCGAGGAGGCAGCGGTGAGCGGGGATGCGCTGAGCGAGGCGCGGCAGGCGATCGACGCCATCGACCGGCAGTTGGTGGGGCTGCTCAACGAGCGCATGCGCCACGCCCAGCGCATCGGGGCCGTCAAGGCGTACAGTGCCCAGGGCGTGTACGCGCCGGCGCGGGAGGAGCAGGTCCTCGCCAACGTGCTGGCGGCCAACGCCGGCCCACTGACCGAGCGCCACTTGCGCGCCATCTGGCGCGAGATCTTCGCCGCCGCCCGCAACCTCGAGGCGCCGCAACGTGTCGGCTACCTCGGGCCGGCCGCCACGTTCACCCATCAGGCCGCCCTGGAGCGGTTCGGGGCCGTCACCGAGTACGTGCCGCTGCCCACCATTCCCGAGGTGTTCCGCGCCACGGCCCTCGGGCACGTGCACTACGGCGTGGTCCCCGTGGAGAACTCCACCGAGGGATCGGTGCACGAGACGCTCGACGCCTTCGCCGAATTCGACCTGCGGGTGATCGCCGAGATCGCCCTGGGCATCCACCACCAGCTCGTGGCGCGCGTCCCGCGCGCGCAGATCCGCCGCGTGTTCACCAACCCGGTGGCGCTCGGCCAGTGCCGCCGTTGGCTGGCGGCCCACCTGCCGGATGTGGAGATCGTGCAGGTGGTCAGCACCGCGCGCGCTGCGGCCCAGGCGGCGGAGACGGCCGATAGCGCGGCGATCGCTCCGCGGCTGGCCGCCGAGGTGTACGGGCTGGACATCGTGGCCGCCGACATCGAGGACGTGGCGGCCAACTACACGCGCTTCTACGTGCTGGCGCCCGCCGGCGAGAACCCGCCGACGGGCCGCGACAAGACGGCGATCCTGTTCAGCGTGCGCCACGAGGTGGGCGCCTTGAGCGCCGTGGTGCAGCAGTTCGCCGCCGCGGGGATCAACCTCACCAGCATCCAATCGCGGCCGCTGCGCGGGCGGCCGTGGGAGTACATCTTCTTCGTCGAGTTCGAGGGGCACGCGGCGGAGCCGAACTGGCAGCGGGCGCTGACGGCAGTGACGCCCCGCTGCCTGTTCCTGAAAGTACTCGGCTCCTGGCCGCGCGCCACCGTGGCCGCCGCCGTGTAGCCTTGGCGCGGGCGACCGCGCTGAGGCCGAGGAGCAAGCGCGATGGAGTCTGCTCGCCCGCGCACACCGTTCAGCGCCCTGGCCGCCGTCTACGAGCGCGTCGCCGTCCCCGCCATGTTCGTGCCCGAGGCGCAGGCGCTACTGGCCGTGGCGGCGCTCCAGCCCGCCGAGCGGGTGCTGGATGTCGCTTGTGGAACGGGGATCGTGGCGCGGCTGGCCGCACCCGACGTCGGCCCCCGGGGCACCATCGTGGGCCTGGATCGCAACGCCGCGATGCTTGCCGTGGCACGGGCCTGTCCGCCGTCCGCAGGCCCGCGGATCGCCTGGCTCCAGGGCGATGCGTGCGTGCTGCCGTTCGCCGCGGGCGCGTTCGAGGTCGTGCTCTGCCAGAACGGCCTGCAGTTCGTGCCCGACCGGCCCCGCGCGCTGCGTGAGATGCATCGCGTCCTCCGCCCGGGCGGGCGCCTGGTGCTCAACGTGGTCGCCCGCGAAGCGGCCAGTCAGGCCGTGGAGCACGCGGTGGCCCAGCTCCTCGCTGCCGACGCGCTGACCCTGTTTCGGGAGCCGTTCGTGCTCGCCGACCCGACCGAGCTGGCCGCGCTCTGCGCCGACGCTGGCTTCCAAGCCGTACAGGTGACGTCGCAGCGCATCACGGCGCGGTGCCCTGCAGTGGACGACTTCGTGGCCTTCACGCTCACGGTGCGCCTGGCGAGCGTCCTCCAGCGACTGTCGCCCAGCGAGCAGCGAGCGCTACACGAGGCCGCCCGCGCTCAGCTGGCACCGTACCGGACTGCAGACGGGCTCGTCTTCCCCATCGACATGCTGGTAGCGTGTGCACGGCGCCCCAACGGCGGGACACGAGACGAGAATTGAGGGGGACACTGCCACCCTAAAGGGCCGGCTCGGCAGGCAGGGCGGCAGAGGAACCGACCAGTACACCGATCACGAGCACCAAGGCGCGGCCTTCTCACGGCACGACGCGACTCGAAAACACCCCCGAGGGAGGTGTGGCCATGGCGGAACGACCGCGCATCGGCTTCGCCGGGCTGGGCATCATGGGCCGCCCGATGGCCCGCAACCTGCTGCGCGCTGGCTATCCCCTGACCGTCTGGAACCGCTCGCCCGGGCCGGCGCAGGAGCTGGCGGCCGCGGGCGCCGCCGTGGCCGGCTCGCCCGCCCAGCTGGCCGCCAGTGCTGACGTGGTGATCACCATGCTGCGCGACACGGCGGCCGTCGAGCAAGTGGTGCTCGGCGACGAGGGGCTGCTCGCCGGTTTCCAGCCTGGTGAGATTTATGTCGATATGAGTTCCATCTCGCCGCTGGCCACGCGGCGCCTCGCCGAGCGGCTCGCGGCGCGCGGGGTGGTGATGCTTGACGCGCCGGTGAGCGGGGGCGAGGTGGGCGCGCGCGAGGGCTCGCTGGCGATCATGGTCGGCGGGCCGGCCGAGGCGCTGGCGCGCGTGCGGCCGGTGCTGGAGGTACTGGGCAGCCGCATCGTCCACCTCGGCGAGGTGGGGGCCGGGCAGGTGGCCAAGGCGTGCAACCAGCTCATCGTGGCCGTCACGATCGGCGCGGCGGCCGAGGCGCTGCTGCTGGCCAGTGCAGCGGGGGTCGACCCGGCGCGCGTGCGCGAGGCGCTGCTGGGCGGGTTCGCCCAGAGCCGCGTGCTGGACCTGCACGGCCAGCGCATGCTGGCACACCAGTTCGCCCCAGGGTTCCGCGCGGCTCTACAGCTCAAGGACCTGGCCATCGCCAGCGAGCTGGGCGCGGCGACCGGAGTGCCGTTGGCGCTGACGGAGACGGCGCGGCGGCTATACGGCGAGCTGGTGGCGGGCAGCGGCGCCGACCTGGACCACTCCGGCCTGCTCACGCTGCTGGAGCGCCAGGCCGGCCGCACCCTGAACTGAGCGACGACGTGCAGCAGAGCCGCGCGTCGCGCCCCTCCCGCGTTCGTTCAGGCTCCCTAGCGAGCGCGTGCCGGCGCTTTCTACGCGCTCTCGCGCAGGGCGGCGATGACCGCATCGGTCACCTCGCGGGTGGTGGCGCGGCCGCCCAGATCGGGGGTCAGCGCGCGGCCCGCGGCCAGCACCCGCTCGATGGCGCCCATCAGCCGCGCCGCCGCCCCGCGCTCGCCCAGGAAATCGAGCATGAGCTCCAGCGACCAGAAGTCGCCGATCGGGTTGGCGATGCCGCGGCCGGCGATGTCCGGCGCCGAGCCATGGACCGGCTGGAACAGACTCGGGTGGCGGCGTGTGGGGTCCAGATTGGCGCTCGGCGCCAGCCCCATGCTGCCGGCGATCGCCGCTCCCAGGTCGGTCAGGATGTCACCGAACAGGTTGGAGGCCACGATCACGTCCAGCGTCTCGGGCCGCAGCACCAGCCGCGCGCACAGCGCGTCGATGAGGTACTGGTCGTGCGCCAGGTCGGGGTAGTCGGCCGCCACGCGGGCGAAGCACTCGTCCCAGAACACCATCGAGTGCTGCAGCGCGTTCGACTTGGTGGCGCTGGTCACCCGCTTCCGCCCGTGGCCGCGGGCGTACTCGAAGGCGTAGCGGATGATGCGCTCGGTACCCGTCCGGGTGAACACAGCGCTCTGGATCGCCAGCTCGTCGGGCTGGCCGGCGTGCACGCGGCCGCCCGCGCCACTGTACTCGCCCTCGGTGTTCTCGCGTACGAACACCAGGTCGATGTCGGCCGGGCCCTTGTCAGCCAGGGGCCCGCGCACGCCCGGCAGCAGGCGGATGGGGCGCAGGTTCACGTATTGGTCGAACTGCTGGCGGATGGGGATCAGTAGCCCCCAGAGGGTCACGCTGTCCGGCAGGCGCGGGTCGCCCACCGGGCCGAGATAGATAGCGTCGAATCCCTCGTGCTCCAGGATGCGCAGGCCGTCCGGCGGCATCATGGCGCCGTGGCGCAGGTAGTGCTCGGACCCCCAGGGAAACTCGGTGCGGGTGACGCGGAAGGTGCCCGCGACCGCGGCGAGCGCGTCGAGCACGCGCATGGCTTCCGGCACCGTCTCCTGCCCGATGCCGTCGGCGGGGATCACGGCGAGATGGTACTCACGCACGGCGCGCCTCCCTCAGCTCGCCCGGGCTGGCTGCCGGGCGGCGTATCGCCTAGCGAAGAGGGTAGTGCAGGCTGCTGGCGCTCACAAGGGACTCCGTTGGTCTCGCCTCGCGGCCCACTGCTCAGGCTGTCGCGCTCCCGGTATGCTTGACGTGACCCCCGACGCCGTTCTTGCACTGGAGCGCGCGACAGGAGGTGCCAGGTGCCGGAAGACGCACGGCTCCACGCCCACTGGCGGCTGATTGTGCGCGCGGTCCTGCTAGTCACTGCGATCATCCTCGGCCTGTGGCTCGCGCTCACCCTACGCGTCGTACTGATCCAATTGCTGCTGGCGCTGATCCTGGCCACCGGGCTGACGCCGCTGGTCGAGTGGCTGGCACACCGCGGGCTGCCGCGCGGCGCCTCGGTGCTGCTCATCTATCTCGGTCTGATCCTGGGGCTGGTACTGCTCGGTGTGCTGGTGATCCCGCCGGTGATCGACGAGATCGAGCGCCTGGCCCTGGCCTCGCCCGAGTACGGCGAGCGCCTGGTCGACTGGCTGCACAGGCTGCGCGAGCGCTACCCGGCGTTGCCGCCGCTCGATGAGCAGATCGTCCAGCAGGTGCGCGGCCTGGGCAGTCAGCTCGCGGTGATCACCAGCCAGGCCCTGACCGTCGCGCGGCTGGCGATCGAGGTGTTCAGTGGCGCGCTTACCGTGGTGTTGGTGTTGATCCTCACGCTGTATCTCGTGGTGTTCGGACAGGAGATCCGCGACTACCTGCTCGGGTTCCTGCCGCCCGCGCGCCGGCCGCTGCTGCGCCAGCTGACCGACCGTATGGGCCGGCGGATGGGCGGGTGGTTACTCGGTCAGCTCGCGCTCAGTCTGGTGATCGGGGTGCTGAGCTACGTGGGGCTCAGCTTGCTCGGTGTGCGCTATGCCCTGCTGCTGGCCTGCATCGCCGCGATCGGCGAGCTGATCCCCAACCTGGGACCGATCCTCTCGGCGATCCCGGCCATCGTCGTGGCGGCGTTCGACTCGCCCCTGCTCGCGCTCGCGGTCGCCGGGCTCTACTTGGGCATCCAGCAGCTCGAGAACAACCTGATCGTGCCCAAGGTGATGGAGCGCGCGGTCGACTTGCACCCGTTCGCCACCCTGGTGGCGTTGCTCGTGGGTGCCGAGCTGCTGGGCATCCTGGGCGCGATTCTCTCGGTGCCCGTGGCGGCAGCCCTGGCGGTCCTCCTCGACGAGGTGCGGGCGGCGCAGACCGGCGCGGCCGAGGCGCCTGCTTCTCCGGTGGAGCCGCCGGCTCGTCCCGAGGCGCCCGAGCGACAGGCCGCGCCAGTGCCCCCCGGGCTGCCACCAGGCGAGGCGTCGTAAGGCGACCGGCGCACCCAGCGGTATAATGTCGGCACCACTGGGCCGACAGGCCCGGCCGCGCGAGGGGACAGGAGCGATGCAGGGGAAGCTGGACCACGTGGCCATCGCCGTGCGCAGCCTCGACGAGGCGGCGCGCGTCTACGCGCAGCTCGGGCTCGGGGCGCTACGGACCTGCACCATGGACGAGATGGGAGTGCGCGTCGGCTTTCTCGCGGCAGGCGCCAGCCAGATCGAGCTGCTGGAGCCGCTGCGCCCGGACAGTGTG
The DNA here is from genome assembly GCA_019686175.1 of Chloroflexota bacterium. Classification (GTDB taxonomy): domain Bacteria; phylum Chloroflexota; class UBA6077; order UBA6077; family JAJPHF01; genus JADGHJ01. The sequence goes on from JADGHJ010000116.1 coordinate 8,236, forward strand.
GTGGGCAAGTTCCTGGCGCGGCGCGGCGAGGGCCTGCACCATATCTGCCTCGAGGTGGACGACATCGAGGCCAGCCTGGCCGAACTGGCGGCCCAGGGCGTGGAGCTGATCGACCGCACGCCGCGCCAGGGGGCCGAGGGCCGCGTGGCGTTCATCCACCCGCGCGCCACGCACGGCGTGCTCATCGAGCTGGTGCAGAAGCACTAGGGCCCAGCGGAGAACAGGGAGGCGCCATGCAGCCGCTGATCGCGCGTGACCTGTGGCAGTGGATCGAGGAGCACCGCGCGAGCTTCGCGCCGCCAGCGGGCAACAAGGTGATCTGGGAGGACTCCCAGTTCACCGCCATGGTGATCGCCGGGCCGAACCGCCGCCGCGACTTCCACGACGACCCGTCCGACGAGATCTTCTACCAGCTGCGCGGCGACATGACAGTCGAGTACATCGACCCCCAGGGCCAGCGCCAGGAGCTGGTGATCCGCGAGGGCGAGTTGGCCCTGGTGCCCGCGCACACGCCCCACTCGCCGCACCGCCCCGCCGGCACCTGGGGCCTCGTCATCGAGATCAAGCGCGGGCCGCGCGACACCGAGTCGCTGCTGTGGTACTGCGAGCGCTGTAACGCGCTGCTCCACCGGGTGACCATGAGCGCCATGGACATCGAGCGCGACCTCCGTGCCGCCATCGAGGCGTTCGACCGCAGCGTGGAACTACGCACCTGCCAGGCGTGCGGCCACGTGCAGCCCGAGCGGGCGCCCGAGCCAGTGCCCCCGCCGCGCGGCTAAAAGCCCTGGGGCGCCCGGCACAGCCGCCGCTGTGCACGGCGGGCCGCCCGGCCCGGCGACGGCCAGCTCCTCCCGTCTGTACAGCGCTCTAGCCGCGCTCGACGAACTCGTTGGTGAACGCGGTGGCGAACTCGGGCACCCGGCCGCGGATGATGCCCAGCTCCGCAAAGGTCGCCTCGACCTTGCCGAAGATCTCCGGGTCGATCCACCCTAGGCCGTTGGCCCGTGTGCCGTCGTCGACGGTGGCGGCGTTGCGCAGCTTGATGATCTCCAGGTTGCGCGCCACGTCCTGACCGTCGGTGGCGTACTTTACGGCGATCTGTGCCGCCTCCTCGGGATGGTCGAGCATGAACTGGGTGCCCTTGCGGTAAGCGCGCAGGAAGCGGCGCAGTAGTTCGCGCCGCTGCTGATACGTCTCCTCGGTGACCACGAACACATCGGTCGGCGTGCGCAGGTAGTCGCGCGCCCAGATCACGCGATGCGGGCCGAGCCCCTGCTGCTGGGCGGCCCACAGCCCGGTGTCGGTGGCCGCCGTGGCCGCCACGCGGCCCTCCATCAAGGGGCCGAAGTTCAATACCCCGGTGGCGATCACCTCCACATCGCTCTCGCGCAGCCCGGCCGAGCGCAGGATGACCAGCAAGTTGTAGCGGGTGCCGCTGGCCTGGCTGTACACGCCGACCGGCTTGCCGCGGAGGTCCGCGGGGGACTGGATGTTGGCGCTGACCAGGCTGACCACGTTGAACACGTTGTCGGGGTAGATGTTCCAGACGGCGCGCAGCTTGGCGCCCTCCTGCATGGCGAACAGCATCGCCTCGACGTTGGTGAAGGCGATGTCCGCGTTGCCGGCCAGCAGGTGCTTCAGCGCGTCGCCGCCGCCCGCGCCGGGCACGAACTCGAAATCGATCCCCTCCTCGCCCCACCAGCCGAACTCCTGGGCGGCGAAGCAGTTGGCCTGCTCGGAGATGGGATTGCTCCAGCACGCCATCCGCACCTTGGTGAGCGGGCCCGGGCTGGCGGCGGAGTCACCGGGGGTGGCGGGCGCCGGCGCGCCCGGCGGCTGCCCGCAGGCGGCCAGCAGCCCGAGCCCGGCCAATCCGGCCGCCCCTCGCAGCACGGCTCGCCGCGAGAGGCGCTGGTACGTGAGCCACTGCTCCGGCATGGTGCTACTCCTCCCTAGCGAACGAAAAAGCGTCCTCTCCGGGAGAGAGGACGCCCATACTGCGAGGTCGACCCGCGACGCGCCCCGGCGCTCGCGCCGGCAGCGCGTATCGTTCCCTACGCTGGCATTACCCAGATCAGGTCCGACGGTCGGTGGCGAACCGGCCACCCTCTCAGCCTGGCTTCCCCAAGCTCCCGTGCGGGTATGCGATTGTAAAGGGCGGTGTGCCACGGGGCAACCGCCGCCGGCTAGCAGCAGTGTAGCGCGCCGCGCACCGGCCGGCAATGCGCGGCGTAGAGGTCGCCTGCGCGTGCTATAACGCCCGTGACAGCCTCACCGACAGGGACCGAGCGCGCGGATGGTGCCGAAGCTCGTCGTGGAGCAGGTCAGTCACTGGTTCCCCCGCGGCGATGCGCCGCAGGGGATGCTGGCGCTGGCCGATGTGAGCTTCACTGTCGCCCCGGGCGAGTTCCTGGCCATCGTGGGGGAGAGCGGCTGCGGCAAGAGCACCCTGCTGCGCATCCTCGGCGGGCTGGTGCAGCCCAGCGCCGGCCGCGTCCTGCTCGACGGCCAGGTCGTCACGGCGCCCTCGCCCGCCGCGGGGATCGTGTTTCAGCGGCCGGTGCTGCTGGAGTGGCGCACCGTGTTGGACAACGTGCTGCTGCCGGCCGAACTGGCGCACGAGCCGCCCACGCGCTATCGCCCGCGGGCCCAGGAGCTGCTCGACCTGGTGGGCATCGGCACGTTCGCCGCCCACTATCCCCGCCAGCTCTCGGGCGGCATGCAGCAACGCGTGGCGCTGGCGCGTGCGCTACTGCGGCAGCCGGGCGTGCTGCTGCTGGACGAGCCGTTCTCGGCGCTGGACGCCATCACGCGCGAGCAGCTCCAGCTCGAGCTGCTGCGGCTGGTCGCGCTCCAGAGCGCCACGGTGGTGTTCATCACCCATGACATCGCCGAGGCCGTATGGCTGGCCGATCGTGTGCTGCTGCTCACGCCCCGGCCGGGCCGCGTGCAGCAGGTCTTCCCCGTGCCACTGGCGCGTCCGCGCACGCTGGAGCAGCGCTACAGCGAGACGCTGGCGGCGCTAGCCCGCGAGATCCGACTGGCCATGCTGGGAACCCCGGCCCCAGCGGGCGTCCGAGGATAGGCGATGGCCATGTTGCCGCCGTCCGCTCCTGACGCCGCGCCCGAGCGCCACATTCCGCCCGCTACTGGGGAGCCCGCACCTCCGGTCCCGGGTGCGTTTCCTGCTCGGGCCACCCGGCGCTGGGGCGGCAGGAGGGCGCTGGAGGTTGGGCTCGCGCTGCTGCTGTTGCTGGGCGTCGTTGGTGCCTGGGAGGCGTTCGTGCGTCTCCGTGGCCTGTCGCGCCTGGTGCTGCCCGGCCCGCTGGTGGTGGCGCAGTACTTCGTCGAGCACCTCCTGGCGGGCTACTTCTGGCCGCACCTGGGCACGACGCTCAGCGAGATCCTGCTCGGCTTCCTGGCGGGCAGCCTGCTGGGGATCGGCCTGGGCGCGCTGGTCGCACAGTCGGCGCTGCTGTACCGGGTCCTCAACCCGTATATCATCGCCTCGCAGGCGATGCCTAAGCTCGCGCTGGCGCCGATCTTCGTGGTGTGGTTCGGCTTCGGTATCACGCCCAAGGTGGTGATCACGGCGCTGATCGCCTTCTTCCCACTGTTCGAGAACACGCTCACGGGGCTCAACGAGGTCGATCCCGACAAGCTAGAGCTGTTCCGCGCCCTGCGGGCCACTCGCTGGGACACGTTCACCAAGCTGCGTCTGCCCAACGCGGTCCCGTACCTCTTCGCGGGGCTGCGGGTAGCGATGGTGCTCAGTGTGGTGGGTGCCGTGGTGGGCGAGTACGTAGGCGCCAACCGCGGGCTGGGCGCGCTGATCATCGCGGCCCAGGGCACGATGGACACGCCGCTGATGTTCGCGGTGTTCGTGCTGCTGACTGTGGTAGGCGTGGTGCTGTACCAGGTGGTGGCGCTGGCCGAGCGCTACTGCACGCGCTGGCGGTATCAGTAGGGGGCTACGGCGCGGGCGCGAACCGGACCTCCGCACCGCCCGCGCGGGCCTGGAGCGCCGTGAAGGCGGCGACGCGATCGGGGCGCGGCGTGCCGTCGGCCTCGGCCATGCCCGTGAAGTACACGGTGCAGGCCGTCCGGCCGTCGTGGTCGAGCAGCGCGAGGCTGTAGCTGGTCCCGCCGGCGGCCTCGGCACTGGGTGCCATCTCGAAGCGCGCGACAGCGAGGGCGCGCAGGTTGAGGTGCAAGTGCCACGGCTCGCTCTCCAGGGCGAGCCAGCCCCCGTCGTCGCGTACCGTCGGCGGGCGGCCCATCAGCTCGGCGATGGCCGCGCCGCTGCCTACAGTGATGATGGTGTCGGGCAGCGCCAAGGCGGCGGTCAGCAGGGCCGCCGGGTCGCGCAGCGGCGGCTCTTCGGGAATAGGCGGCGGAGTGGCAGCCATGCTGCGGCCTCCTTCGAGCGAACCCCACCCTGTTACCGCAGGTTACCGGCCCATTGCCCCTGCCCCGAACGCATCGGCCCCCTGGCGGAGGGGAGTCCCTCACCCC
>JADGHJ010000117.1 GCA_019686175.1 Chloroflexota bacterium
CGCCCCGCCTGTTGCGGTGCCCCCTGCGCCATCGCTCGCCTCCCTACCCCACCCTACTGCGCGGCCCTGGCACACTCGCGCTTGTTGTACCGCGCGTTCACAGGGGCACGCTACCCACGGCGACCAGCGGGCACCGACCGCAGGGCGTGAAGCATCTACTCAGGTGGCCCGAGAGGCTGGCTTGGTCCAGCGATGTCGGCCCACACCCACAAGGCAAGAGAGCCGGCAGAGCAAAGCGGCGACGGCAGGCTCTGAGGAGCAACTCGGAGGGATGACCTGCGGATAAATGAGGCGTGGGCGCGCAGGGACTCGAACCCCGGACCTCACGGATGTGAACCGTGCGCTCTAACCAGCTGAGCTACGCGCCCGACGATCCACCTGGGACCGTCCAATTCTACGGCATCAGGGAACTGATCGCCAAGGGGCGGTACAGCGTGGCGGAGCCGCCCGCCTGGCCGCTACTATCCCTACAGAGACACGGAGTATCGATCGTGGGGGCGGGGCGCGCCAGCTCGTCGGCACGAGCGTCCCGTTCCAGGAGGGAGCTGGTGACGGGAAAGGTCGTCCTTCTCGCTGCACTGTTGCTCTTGTCCCTGCCGGCGCCCGCCGTGCAGGACCAGCCGGTCGTGGCCCAGAGCACGGCGGATGGAGGCGCCGGAGTAGCAGCAGTGGCTGCGAAGCTCGACAGCAGTCGGCGGTATCTCGTGCAGATCGACGGGCCGCCAGGGGTTCCATTTACCGCACGGTACTCGGCGGTCCGCGTGAGCCGGAACCCGAGCGAGACCGGGTCCGGCAACGACGACGGCGCCGTGGAGGGCACTACCCCCTACGAGCTGGAACTGGTTGCTCCGCGGCCCGACCTGTTGTACTGGCGCTACTCGATCGTGGTCGATCCCCAGGCGCCGGCCGCGGTCACGGTGCGCATCGTCGATGCTGGCCCCCGGTAGGACTACCCCCGGGGGCTAGCCCCCGGTTCCACGACTTCGCCCCCAACTGGTAGGCCTCCTGCACCTCGTTACCCCAAGATCTTGGGGCGGCCGCGCGGCCGGACGCCTTTGGTGCTTGACACCCGCCAAGACGGGTGCCATAACTACGGCGCGGCGCGAGGCAGGAGTAGGCGCCGTGCACAGCGGGCCATGGCTCGGGGGCGGCACCGAGCCGCTTACCGGCCGCTGTGCTAGTGCTGAGCGGGGGTAAGGAGCGCAGGGTGCAGCAGCAACTTCGTGTGTCGGCCGTGTTCAGCGCCGCGCTGGCTAGCAGCGTGCTGTTCGGCCCGCTGCTACAGAGCGGCTCCCAGGCCCAGGCCTGTGACGTACGGCTCATGCTCGAAGCGCCCGCCGAGGGCCAGCCGGTCCAGCCCCACCAGGAGGTCCGAGGCTGGGCGATCGACTTGCTCGCGGACAGCGGCACCGGCATCGATGCGATCGTAGTGTCGCTCGACGGCGGGCTCGACTCGCCGGCCAACCATCTATTGGGCGTCGCGGAGCAGGGCCTCGCGCGGCCCGATCTCGTGGCGGCGCTGGGCGACGAGCGCTTCGGCCAGACCGGCTTCTCGCTGAGCTGGGACAGCACCACCGCGGGGAGCGGCACGCGACAATTGTTTGTCCAGGCCCACAGCTCCTGTGGCTGGCACACGGTTACGCGCACGGTGAGCCTCACAGGCACGCGATCGGCCGGCGAGGCGGGGACGGGCGAGGTGGGCGTCGCACTACCCGGGATCGCCACGAGCACCCCGACCCCCGTGCGCGCGGGGGGGGCGCCCACACCGCGCCAGGCGGCTGCCGCTGTGGCGGTCACCCCCACGCTGCTCACGCCCGCGCCGACCTCGACGAGCATTCGCGCACCGGAGAACGTGCGCCTCGTGAGCAGCAGCCCCACGAGCGTCACGCTGGCCTGGGATCCACCCTCGGGCGAGACGCCCGCTGCCTACCTGATCTACCAGAGCACGGTCGCCGCAGATGGCTCAAACACCCCGGGCGTCAACGTGGCGCGCGTGCCGGGCAACCAGACCTCGGTCCGGCTCGACGGCCTGGCTGACCCGACCCGCTACACGTACTTCTTCACCGTGTCGAGCCTGGCAGCCAACGGTCAGGCGAGCCCGTACGCAAGTTCGTATGTAACCACGACCCCCCCGGGCACGCGCGTGCCGTTGCCCGCGGGAGCGGCCAGCACGGGCGCCGCCCCGCGGACGACCCCGCAGCCCGGCGCAACGCCGGGAAGCGCAGTCTCCTGTCCGGCACCGCAGGGGCCGAACTTCGTGGCGGTCGCCTGTGCCAGTGGCCCCACGACCGTAGTGCTCACCTGGGTGCCGCAGAGCGACGCTGCGGCCTACAACGTGTACGGCGCGGCGCTCGTCCCCAGTCCCGCGGGGGCGACCGGCGCGACCCAGAGCCCGCTGGCCAGCGCGGCGCCGGGCACCTGGGTCCCCCTGGCGAACGGCGTCCGCGGCAACACCACTACGCTGAGCAACCTCGCGCCGGGCGCCTACGCCTTCTTGGTGCGGCCCGTGAACGCCGCGGGCCAGGAGGTAGCCGAGCGCAGCGCGTCGGCCTCGCTGGTGGCCAGTGGCCTGGCCTCGGCGCCCGGCGGCAATCCGACCCCGCTGCCCGCGACGAGCCTGTCGCCCACGGTCGTCGCCGCGGTGCCCAGCCCCCCGGCGAGCGTGCTGACTCCGGCCGCGACGGCGCCGCCAGCGGCCGGGCTCACCACGCCGCAGCCGGTGGGGACGCCGACGCCACTACCCGCGGTGGCGCCAGGCCAGCCGCTCCAGCTCACCGCACAAGCGCTACCGAACGCGAGCGTGGTGCTGAACTGGAGCCCGGTGGCCGGCGGTAACGTGAGCTACCAGGTGCTGGTACAGCGGGCGGGGATGCCGCAGGTGCCGGACCCGCAGCGCGGCAACCTGACCACCAGCAGTGTCGTCATCGAGGGCGTGCCGCCGGGCGCCCAGTTCACCTTCCAGATCGTGGCCCGCAACGCGCAGGGCACGGAGGTCGCCCGGTCCAACCCGGCTTCGGTAACTGTGCCACCGCCAGGCCCGCCCGGCGGCGGGCCGTACCCCACGGCCGCGGTACCCACGCCGACGATGTACATGCCCACGCCCAGCGTGCCCGCCGGCGCTACCACCCCGCCGGGCGGGACCACGGGCGCCCTGAATCTGCGCTCCAACCCGAGCGATCCGGGCACGGCGAACCTCCAGTGGGACCTGTTGCCGAACGCGACCGGCTACTCGGTGTGGATGCTGCGGCCGGGTGCTCAGCAGTGGGAGAACATCGAGCCGAACACACCGAACGGGGCGGCCTTCTTCCGCGGGCTCACCCCCGGCCAGTACCAGTTCCAGGTACGCGGCCGCGACGCCAGCGGTGGAGAGTTCGTGGCGTCGAACGTGATCACCGTGCAAGTCAATTAGGAGGCCAGGCGCCTGGTAGAATGGACCGAGCAGCGGGAAGCATCCAGGGAGAGCGCTCCCGTGTCAGGTCAGCCCCGGATCTGCACGAGCTGCGGCCAGCGCAGCACGAACTCGGCAGCGGACGCGGTGTGCACGGCCTGCGGCGCGCCGCTGCGGGCCATGACCCGCATGGAGGCGCTGTTCGACCGGTGGTTCGGGCCGTCGGCGGCCAGCGTGTCCGAGTGCTACCACCGGCACCGCCAGCTCACCGAGCTGCTCTGGTCGCGCGACGGCCGTGGGCAGGAATACTACAACATCCTGCGGCCCGGAATCTCGTACTCCAAGTTTCTCCAGCGCGTGACCGACATCATCTGCCAGGGCGTGCGCGACGGCTGGGTCGAGCTGCGCATCCCCCCCGTTCCGGTGCCCGACGACGCGGCCTACGGGATCGAGTTCAAGGATCCGGACCGTTTCGCCGCTGAGCTGACCGCGGCGTTTGCCGCGCCGGACGCTCAACGGGGCAAGCGCCCCCGGGGCGGCTAACGGTTGGATTGCAGTCTCGCGCGACCTAGTTGACGCCCTGCGGCAACGAGAGTAAAACCGAGGCGGGATGGCGGTTCCTGCCTCGACACCCCAGGGTAGGAAGCAGTGCGGGGGACGCGGCGATCGTGCGACGCTGGCATGTGTGGACCCTAACCGTGGTACTGGCGCTCGGCGCGCTGCTGGCGCTGTCGGCGCCCGGTGGTGCGGCTCCGCAGCCCCAGAGCGCGACGCAGCTCGATCGCTACGGGGTGTGGATCACTGCGAGTGATCCCGCCCTGGGGCCGCAGGAGACCGCGCGCCGGGTCCTGGAGCAGCTCGGCCTGCGCTGGTTCGCCACCTTTGACGCGGACCCCGACCAAGTGCCGCCTGGCGCCAACAAGGTGCTCAGTGTCTCGACCCGCCAGCTCCTCGGCGAGGAGGCGCTGCGCAGCGCGGCCCAGAAGCGTCCCGGCAGCTATTGGCTGATCGGCCGCGAGCCCAACGTGCCGGGCAACGACCCGCAGGCCGCCGCCCAATACGCGGAGGCGCTGCGCTACTACCACCGGGTGATCAAAGAGGCCGATCCCACAGCCAAGCTGGTCGGCCCCAACACGCTCAACTGGAGCGAGACGTGCCGGGCCTGCCCCGGCTTCGACCAGGGCCGGGCCTGGGCCGACGCCTTCCGCGCCGCCTACCAGCGCCTCACTGGCGAGGAGCCGCCGTTGGATGTCTGGGGCATCCAGGTGGCCGATCTCAACTGGGAGCAGCTCCCGATGGTGAACTGGGGCCGACTGGCCGACCAGCTCGTGGAGCTGCGCGGCTACCTCGACGAGATCCCGCAGTTCCAGGACAAGCCCATCTGGGTCACCGAGTTCGCCATCGTCTGGGGCTACGAGCGGATCGACTGGGTGCAGGCCGAGGACGGCACGTGGCGGGCGCAGCCCAGCGGCCAGTACCGCGCCGATCTGATCGCCGAGGCGCTGCAAGGCTTCCTCGGCTGGCTGGAGAGCAACGCCGACCGGCTGCGCATCGACCGCTGGCTGCTGTACGGGAGCTATCCGCCGCCGGACCCGTTCATGGCCGAGTACGCGGGCATGCGCCTGCTGAGCACCCCAGCGGGCGAGGCTACGCCGCCCGGCAGCGTGGTGCGCGAGGCCACCACGCGCTCGCGGACCGCCGGCCCCGGCGGACGGCCGGTGTTCGCCATCGCGCCTCCCTTCCGCGCGTACTACGTGGGCCACGACGGCGCGCGGGTGCTGGGCCGGCCGATCAGCCCGCCCACGGTGTTCAACGGCCTGACGGTGCAGTATTTCGAGAAAGGGCGGCTCGAGGATCACGCTGGGGCGTTGCAGTACGGGCTACTGGTCGACGAGCTGCAGCAGGCGCGGGCCGAGGTGCCGTTCGGCGGCGACATCTCGCCCGTCACCTATGCAGCGGTAGCCCGACTGGCCGAGGAGAGCCAGCGCCTGCCCCCTCCCGCCGGGTACACCGAGGGCGTGTTCCCTCTGCGCGACGGGTCGGTGTTCATCCCGTTCGATCCGAACTTGCAGGCCGCGCCCGGCCACATCGTTCCCGCGCGCTTCTGGGAGTTCATGAACAACAGCGACTACTTCCCCGGCGGCTGGCTGCACGACATCGGCCTGCCCATCACCAACGCGCTGACGCTGGACGTGATCAAGCACGGCCAGGGGCCGCGCACGGTGCAAGTCCAGGCGTTCCAGCGCACCGTGCTGACCTACGACCCCCAGAACCCCGAGGGCTGGCAGGTCGAGCGCGCCAACGTGGGCACCGACTACGCCCGCGCCTTCCCCGACCGTGTGCCACAGCAGTGAGTGGTCGCGCTCAGCGCGGATAGGGGCCGAGCACCTGCACCGCGTAGTCGGTGAACCGCGAGTCGAGCAGCAGGTCGAGGTCGACCGGCGCGGGCATCTGGCCGGTGGCCAGGTAGTAGCGCATGTCGCCCTCGATGCTCTCGCGGTTCACGCGCCCGTCCGGGTCGATCCCCTGGAACACCATGCGGTCGTACAGGCTCGGGTCCTTCACGGGCGTGTGCGCGATGAACATCGGCACTAGCTCGGCCTTTACCTGTGGATCGCCCTTGATGAACCCATCGTTGTAGACGCGGATGCTCCGCACCAGGGCGACGGCGAACCGCTGCACCAGCTCGGGCTGCGCCAGGAACTGCGGCGAGGCCCAGATCAGCGAGGTGAGGTGGTTGGGGATGATCTCGTCGGCGTAGGCGTACACCTGGCCGCAACCGCGGTCGATCGCCAAGGTGGTCGCCGGCTCGGCGGTCGCCGCCATGTCGAGGGCCTGGTTGCACAGCGCCGCGACCTGCTCGGTGAAGTTCAACTGCACGAACTCCACGTCGCTGGCCGATAGGCTTCCGCGGCGCAGCAGCTCGTTCCAGAGCACCTCGACCCCCGTGCCCGTGGCCGAGAGCCCCAGCTTGCGCCCGCGGAGGTCGGCCGGGGAGCGGAGTTGGTCGGCCAGGTCGCGGCGCACGAGAAACGCGCTGTTGCCGTGACCAGGTGGGCTGCCCGAGGCGGCCGAAATGCCCTTGATCCCCACGCCACGCGCCACGGCATTGAGAGCGCCCGCGCTGATCACGCCCTGGCCGGTGTCGAGCTGGCCGGCGCTCAGCGGCGCGATCATACGCGCGGCCGAGTCGAACGGGATGAACTCCAGCGCGATACCCTGCTCGGCGTAGAACCCCTTCTCCTTGCCGATCACGAACGGAGCGTCGCCGATGGAGCTGAGCACGCCCACGCGCACGGTGACGGGTGCTGGCGGTGGTGTCACGGCCGCCGGCGCCGGCGCCTCTGTCGCGGGGCCCCTCCCCGGCGGGGCGGCACCGCCCACGGCCTGGCTACCTGGGTTCGGCGCCAGCGGAGCACAGCCGACCAGGGCAGTGATGAGTGCGGCTATGGCCAGATGCGCGGCTCGATCGCATGGAATCGTGGGCCTCACAGCTACCTCCGACCCGAGCCGTACGGCAGCCATCGCCCTCCGCACGAGCTGGTGGTGGCCCGGTTTGTAGCGCAGGCCGCGCGCTCACGCAACCACGCCACGCAGCCTTGATACGATGGTGCCACTGTCCGGTGTCCACACGCATAGGCAACCGGCGTGGGACGGCCATCACGTCCCAGCAGCGTGGGAACGATTGGTTGGACGGGCCGCAAGACGGGGCCGAGCACACCTCACGCTCGGCCCGCTACGGCTCTGCAAACGACTCTAGACCCAGGCGATATCAGCGCGGATATACGATCACGACGGCGGGAGCGCTCTCCTCGCCGAGGTAGGTCGGCCCACCGCGCCCCGGCACGGGCGGCAACGACTCGGCCGCACCGCTCGTCTCGGTCGCACGCGCTGGCTGGGGGCCTGGCGGCAGTGCCACGCTGTACGCAGGGTTGGGATTGCTGGCCGACATGCCGGGCAGCATACCCGCGCTAGCGCCAGTCACGCTCAGGCTCGGCAGCCCGGCCGTGCTGTAGCTGCTCGTGGCCGTTGCCGTCCCGAGGGGTGCGCTCGCGGTGTTCCCGGCTGCCAGCCCGGTCGTGTGGGGCATAGCCGGCTGCGGGTTGAAGCGATCCAGACCGCTGGTGTTCTCCGCGATCGCCGCCGTGTCTGCGGCAACGCCGGCGGCCGCGATTGGCGCGCGGGCTCCGGGACCCAGCGTGGTGGTGTAGGCGCCCTGATTGGTCAGCGGGCCCCGCAAGCTCGTGGCATCTAGCAGGCTATCGCTGCTAGGCGGCAGTAGTCCCGCCGCCACTCGCTGCCCTGGCAGCCGCGTAATGCCCGCGGCCGGATTCGTCGTGGGGCCGACCTGTGCCCCGGAAGGAAACATTTGGCCGCTGGTGGTGGGGTTGGTATACGAGCACCCGCCCGCCACATAGGCGCCCGAGCTGAGATAGTAGCCTGCAGTGGTGACCCCTCCTTCACATTGCGCCGCAGCCACGCCGGGCAGCATGACGGCCGCGAGCGCGCCGATGACTACCCCCGTGCCTTTCCAGTTCATGCTCGCATCCTCTCTGTCGCTCTGGCCCCGCCGCTCGCGCCGGTCGTGTCGGTCACCGTGAGTAGTGCTCAGGGGCGCGGCTCCGGCGAAGCACCTCCTGCCAGCCTAGATGCAGGGGCCATGCCACTTCGGGAGCGACATGCCCCCGGCTACACGGTGGCAAAGCGAGAGGGTGCGGTTACGAGCCGTAAAGACGGGCGATGAAGCCGCTATCCACCAGCCGCTGGAGCCAGCGGTGATCGATGAGGCGGGCGGGATCGATGTCGCGCAGCGCCGGGTTGTCGCGCGCCAGGAAGTCGAGGATGTAGCGCACCCCCTCGACGGAGGCATACGGTTCGGCCGGGATCAGCCGCAGAATGACTTCATCATAGGCCTCATTCAGCCCGCGTTGGTCCGTCACGCCGATGAACTCGGACACGGCGGCCAGGGTCGCCTCGCGCTCGGTGCGGATGAAGTGGATCGCGCGGACGACGCCGCGGAGCAGGCGGTCGGTCGCCTCGGGATGCTCGTCGGCCCAGCGGCCGACCACGGTGACCGTCTTGTGCTGGAAGGGGAAGCCCTCCCGCGCCGGGTCGTACAGGGTGTTGAACCCGAGGTCTTCCAGCGGGGCCGTATCGGGCGGATAGGCCATACCGGCCTGCACGTTGCCGTTGGTAAGTCCGGTCAGGAGCACGCGCATGTCGCCCAGGGCGAGGAACTCCACGTCGGCGGGGCTCAGGCCGAGCTTCTCCACCGCCAGCCGCGCGGTCATGTCGGTGACCGAGCCCGGGCGCGTGATGGCGATCCGCTTGCCGCGCAGGTCGGCCGCGGTGCGGATGCTGGGCTCGGCCATGAGGCGGAACGGCGTGGAGTTGAAGATCCCGGCGATGATGCGCACGTCGCCGCCCTGCGCCGCGGCGGCGATCGCCTCGGCGCCGCCGCTGGCCACCACCGGCGCCTGGCCCGAGAGTTGCGCCGCGTTAGCGGCCGTGGCCGCCGCGTAGTCCAGCGCGACGCTCAGCCCCTCCTGCGCCCAGAACCCCTGTCGATCAGCGATGTAGAACACCAGCGAGTCGACGTTGCGCGAGGAGTAGAGGGCATTGATCCGCTCCGGCAGCACCGGCGGAGGCGAGGCTGTTCGGGGCGCGGTCGTAGGCGAAGCAGCGGCCGAGGGCGCGCTGGCTGGCGACGCGGGCCCTGCACAGCCCATGGCACTCAGCAACAGCATCACGGGCAGGACCAGCGCGTAGCGCATTGGAGGCCTCCCCGCGGCGCCGCCTGGAGCGCCGCATCTGGCCGATGTGAGCGCATTATAGCGCCGGCCGAGTCCGACTACGCGTCGAGGATGCGCACGCGGCGCCCCTCGATCCGTAGGCGCCCCGCTGCATGCAGCGCGATGGCGCGAGGGAGTAGCTGGTGCTCCTGCTCATGGATGCGCGCCAGCAGGCTGTCTGGGGTGTCGTCTTCGGCCACGGGCACCGCGGCCTGCAGGATGATCGGCCCGGCGTCCACCTCGGGAGTGACGTAGTGCACCGTGCAGCCGGTGACCTTGACGCCCCAGGCTAGCGCGTCCTCCACCGCGTGCATCGTCCCAGCGAACGCGGGCAGCAGCGAGGGGTGGATGTTCATCAGGCGCCCCTCGAAGGCCGCGACGAACGCCGGGGTGAGGACCTGATCCCAACCGGCCATGACCACCAGCTCGGCGCCCGCCTCCTGGAGCGCGCGGGCGAGCGCCGCTTGCGCCTCGGCCCGCGAGGCGTAGGCCGTACGGGGGAACACGCCCACGGGGAGGCCCTGGGCGCGCGCCCAGGCCACGGCGGGCGCCTCGGGGCGATTGCTGCCCACGAGCACGATCCGCGCCGGCAGCTCGCCGCGGGTGATGGCCGCATGGATAGCCATGAGGTTCGTGCCCCGCCCCGAGACGAGCACCCCGAGCGCTAGCGGCGCTGCTGTCATACTACCCGCCGCTCGATGTCGGCACGTGTCGAGACGCCGGCTGCGCGCCGCGCGCCCATCAACAGCGCACCTCGAGAAGGTGCTTGTTCGCGCCTGTGTACACGCCGAGCGGGTAGTCGCCCGTGAAGCAGGCGTCGCACAGCCGCTCGGCCGGCAGGCCCACCGCCCAACGCAGGCCTTCGAGGCTGAGGTAGCCCAGCGAGTCGGCCCCCAAGGCCCGGCCGATGGCGGCGATGTCTTCGATGCGGGCGGCGATTAGCTCCTCGCGCGTCGCCGTATCCACGCCCAGATAGCAGGGGTGGCGCATTGGCGGCGCCGAGATGCGCAGGTGGACCTCGCGTGCGCCAGCGCGGCGAAGCATCTGGATCACGCGTGGGGTGGTGGTGCCACGCACAATGCTGTCGTCGACCACCACCAGGCGCTTGCCGTCCAGCTCGTGCCGCAAGGGATTGAACTTGAGCTGCACGCCGCGCTCGCGGAGGCGCTGGTCTGGCTGGATGAACGTGCGGCCGATGTAGCGGTTCTTGATCAGCCCCTCGTGGAAGGGAATGCCCGACTCGCGGGCGTAGCCGATAGCGGCCGGCACCGAGGCGTCGGGCACGGCGATCACCGCGTCGGCGTCGGCCGGGTGCTCGCGCGCCAGCGCACGGCCCATCCGCTCGCGTGCGACGTACACCTCGCGGCGCTCGATCACGCTGTCGGGACGAGCGAAATAGATGTACTCGAACACGCACAGCGCGCGGCGCGCCCCGTGGGCCACCTGCTCAGTGTGCAGGCCGTCGCGGTCGATCACCACCATCTCGCCCGGCTCGAAGTCGCGCACCAGCTCGGCGCCAATAGTGTCCAGGGCGCACGACTCGGAGGCGATGACCCAGCCGCGGCCCAGGCGGCCGAGCACCAGCGGTCGCACCCCGAGCGGGTCGCGCAGGCCGATCAACTGGGTGGCGCTGCACATTACCAGGCTGAAAGCCCCCTGCAGTAGGGGTACCACGGCGCGGATGCGCTCGGGCCAGCTCGCGCCGGCCGAGGACATCGCCAGCAGCGCGATCAGCTCCGAGTCGGTGGT
The DNA here is from genome assembly GCA_019686175.1 of Chloroflexota bacterium. Lineage (GTDB taxonomy): Bacteria > Chloroflexota > UBA6077 > UBA6077 > JAJPHF01 > JADGHJ01. Next base: position 10,930 of record JADGHJ010000117.1, read on the forward strand.
GGCCACGCGTCGCTCCTGCCCGCGACGGTCCAGCTCCTCGGCCAGCTCGGGCACATTGACAAGGTTGCCGTTGTGCGCCACCGCCAGGTCGCCGATGTCCGCCCGGACGAGGATCGGCTGCGCGTTCTCGATGCGGCTCGAGCCCATCGTGGAGTAGCGCGTGTGGCCCACGGCGATATAGCCTGGCAGGCAGGCCAGGCTCTCCTCGGTAAACACCTGGTTGACCAGGCCCATGTCGCGGAACAGGTGCACCCGCTCGCCGTCGCCTGTGGCGATGCCCGCACTCTCCTGGCCGCGGTGCTGGAGCGCGTACAGCCCGAAGAAGGTGAGGCGCGCGACGTCCTCGCCAGGGGCGTAGATCCCGAACACGCCGCAGGCCTCGTGGAGACTCTCGGCTCCTGGCATTCCCCATCTCCCTCTGGAAGCGCTGTTGGACGAGCGCCTCACGGCGCGTCCAGCGCGGTGCTCCACCGCGCCGTGGCCTCGGCCAAATCGAGATCGATCGCGTCCGGCCACACCAGCCGCGTGCCGCCCACGCGCCCGAGCTCCGTCACGGCCACCCCGGCGGCTGCCGCCGCGGCGCGCACTGCGGGCACCGCCTCGGGCGCGCACTCGACCACCACGCGCGACGGTCCCTCCCCGAACAGGAGCAAGTCAAGGCGCGTGCCACCGTCCACGTCGCCCAGCGCCGCACGCCACCCTGGCTCCGCCACGAAGCCGAGGCCGCCCAGAATCGCGCACTCGGCCACCGCCACTGCCAGCCCCCCCTCGCTGCAGTCGTGGGCCGCACGGACCCGGCCCTGCTGGACCAGGTCGCGCACCAGCGCCTGCAAGCGTGCCTCGTAGGCCAGGTCGAGGGTCGGCGCCTCGCCGGCCAACGCCAACTCGGGCCGCTCGGGCACCGCCACACGCAGATACTCGCTGCCAGCGAGCGTCCCTTGCGGGCTGCCCAACAGTAGCACCACATCGCCCGCCGCCTTGAAGCCGGCGTCGACCGCCCGCGTCACCTCCGGCACCTCGCCAACCATCCCTACCACCGCCGTGGGCGGGATGGCACTGCCCACGCCCTCATTGTAGAGGCTGACGTTGCCGCTGATGACGGGAATCGCGAAAGCGACACACGCCTCGCGCAGGCCCTCGACCGTCTCGGCCAGGGCCCAGGTGACCTCTGGTCGCTCGGGGTTGGCCAGGTTGAGGCAGTCGGTGATGGCCAGCGGCAGCGCACCCACGCAGCTCAGGTTGCGCGCCGCTTCGGCCACGGCCAGCGCGGCGCCGCGGCGCGGATCGAGGGTTGCGTAGCGCGCCGCCGAGTCGATGGTCACCGCCAGTCCCTTGGTACTGCCCGCCACGCGCAGCACGGCGGCGTCGGCGCGGCCCGGCGGGATCACCGTGTTGCCCTGCACCGTGTGGTCGTACTGCGTGTAGATCGGCGCGCGGCTTCCCACATTGGGACTGGCCAGCAGCGCCGCCAGCGCCACGGTGGGGTCGAGGACGGGCACCGCGTCCAGGTCGAGCGGGGCCGGCGGGGGCGGTGGAGCGCTGGGCCGCTCGTAGCGCGGCGCCTCGTCGGTGAGCAGCCGCACCGGCAGCTCGGCGACAACCTCCGCGCCGTCGCACACCCGCAGCAGG
>JADGHJ010000118.1 GCA_019686175.1 Chloroflexota bacterium
CAGCGTCCTTTTTTTATAAGCGACAGCCACGACCCCCGCCAGGAAGCGCAGCAGACCACCACTTCGCCGCCCGGGCGGAGGCGTCGCCGGCCCGGCCGCATCCCCTTCTGGCCGGGCCGGCGACATCACGAGCGGCGGGGACGGATCGGACGCGCCGCTCATGGCCGAGTGGCCACCACGACCTGCGCCGGCAGCACGACGCGCCCGCCCAGCCGGTAGCCCGCGCGCACCACGGAGACTACCGTATTGGGCTCGACATCCTCCCGCGGGACCTGGAGCACTGCCTCGTGCTCTTGCGGGTCGAACGGCTGGCCCTCGGGCGTGATCCGTTCGATGCCGGCGCTCTCCAGCGCGCCGTGCAGCTTGCGCCGGATGAGCTGCACCCCCTCGACCCACTCGGGCGTCGGCCCTTCAGCCGGCACACTGCCGAGCGCGCGGTCGAGATCGTCGAGGACCGGGGCGAGGTGCTGCAACAGGGCGGTGCGTCCATTGTCGAACGCCTCGACCTTCTCCTGCTCCGCACGCCGCCGGTAATTCAGGAAGTCGGCTTGCGCGCGCTGGGCGATGCTTAGGTAGCGCTGCGCTTCCTCGCGCATCTGGTCCAACTCGCGCTGCACCGCCTCCAACGTTGGGGGTTCTTCCGCGGCGGTCTCCGCCGCGGTGTGGTTGCCGGCGGCTGGCTCCGCTGCAGCCGACAACTGATCCGAATCGGGCGGGGGCGACGCGGACTGAGCGGGATCGTTCATCGCCATGGCGCTCTCCGTCCGTGAGACGTCGAGAATCTCGCGTTCTGTTTACACGGTAGCCGATTGGTCGGCGTGGGGCCAACGCGGTAGGCGCCTGAACATCGCTGCACTCTTCGCGCGATGAGCGTACGGCGGAAGGCCGCGCCGGCGGCGAGTCGTGCAGGCCGGGCGCGGGGGGCCTGGCGGTCAGTCGGCCGCGATCAAGATGCCCACCATGCCGTCGATAGCGTGGCGGTCCTGCGCGCAGTAAAAGAGATAGGCGCCCGGGGTCGGCGTGAACGTGGCAATGGCGCGGCTGCCTGGCCCGGCCTCCACGTGGACCCGGTGCCCGACGAGCCCCGCAAGCCAGCCCGGCCCGCCGACCCTGTCGATGGTGAGGTCGTGTGTCAGCAGCCCGCGGTTGTCCAGCGTGAGCTGCACCGGCACGTTGGCGCGCACACGCACCTGCGCTGGGGCAAAGGCAAACTCGGCGCTGGTGATCGCGATCGCTTGGACGCGCGCCCCATTCCGTTCTGCGACTCGCCCGCCACAGCCGGCCAGTAGAAGACCGCCCAGCAGCGCGGCTGCGATACGGCGGGCGTATCCACGGCCTGACGGCCCTGTGGTCGAGACGTCCTTTCGCTGCGGCATCAACGGACCAGCAGATGTGCGGTCAGGCCCACCACGCCACCGCCGATCACTAGCCACGCCGAGTTCACCGCGAACCGGATCAGCAGCAGCGCGGCGACCACTGCCAGCGCGACCGTGAGCCCATCCACGAGTGCTGCACGGCCCAGCTCCCAGGTCACGCCCGCCATCAGCCCGAGGGCCGCCACGTTCACGCCGTCTAGTAGCCCGCTCATCCAGGGCGAGCGGCGAAGGCGAGGCACGAGGGGGTGGACAGCGGCGACGAAGACGAACCCTGGCAAGAAGATGCCAATGGTGGCGAGCACGGCTCCAGCCACGCCGCCCGTCACGTAGCCGATGAACGTCGCCGTGGTGAACACGGGGCCGGGCGTGAACTGGCCGATCGCGACGGCGTCGAGCAGCTGCTGGTTCGTGAGCCAGCCGAGCCGCTCGACGAAGTCGTTGCGGAGGAACGCTAGCAGCACATAGCCGCTGCCATACAGCACCGCGCCGATCTTGAGGAAAGTGAGGAACAGCGTGCCCAGGCTGAAGGGCACAGCCGCCGCCGCTCCGACCTGGGCGAGCCCGGGCGCGGCGAAAGCCCCGAGCGGTAGCAGGCCGGTGATGGCCTTCTGCCCCGGCCGCCAGCGCTGTGCGTTCTCGACCAGCATCACGAACGTGCCCGCGCTGAACAGCAGCGCGATCTCGTTGAAGCCGACCAGGTAGAGGCCGAGGACCACTAGGCCCACGAGAGCTAGCAAGCGAGTCTTCACGGCTGTCCTGAGCAGTCCCCAGAGCGCCTGCACGACGACCGCGATGATCACCGGTTTGATGCCGTACAGTAGCCAGACGGCCTGGGGCGTCGAGCCGAAGCGTACGTACGCCCAGGACAGCGCCAGCACGAGGAGCATGGCGGGTAGGATGAAGAGGCTGCCGCCCACGATCAGGCCCCGCCAGCCAGCACGGAGATAGCCGAGGTGGATGGCCATCTCGGTGGAGTTGGGGCCGGGGATCAGGTTGGTGGCGCCGAGCAGATCCAGGAACTCGGCGTCGCTGAGCCACCGGCGGCGCCGTACCACCTCGTCGCGCATCATGGCGATATGGGCGGCCGGCCCGCCGAAGGCGATGCAGCCGAGCTTGAAGAACAGCAGAGCCACCTCGCCGAGCGAGCCGCGCGGCGGGCATGCAATGGTGTTGCTCCCGGCGGGGTCAGACATATCGCGCCGCGACCTCTTCCAGCGACCCTTCTGCAATCGCCAGCGCCTTCAGCGCCGTCTCCAGGTCCTCGCTGGGGTGCGTCGCCAGCAGCGCCCGGCCTTCGCTCCGCAGCCGGCGGACGACGGCGAGCCAGGCCTCGGCATGCCGGTGCGCGTCCGCATCAGCGATCGGCGCAATGTGGCCGCCCCGGCCCGTGTGCTCGACCACCTCCTCCAGCGCGTGGTGGACGATCTGGAGTCCCAGGTCGGCATGCTCCAGGTCCGCGTAGTGGGTCTGCTGGTAGAGGGCCTGCACCTGCTGTCGCAGGCGTTCCACGTCGTGCAGGGCTTGCTGTAGGGCTTCGGCATGGGGCCGCATCGCCTCGCTCATCGTCTTCCCCCGCGTCTCTGAAACCCGCGCGCTCTGGGCCGGCCGGCCGCGCTTTCCGCTCGGCTGAGCGCCTCCTCCGTGTCCGGCAAGCGGGTTGGCCCCACACCCTCGAGCACCTCGCTTACCAGCTCACGGATCTTGCGCCGCGCCTCCTCTAGCGCCGCTAGGCCCGTCGGCGTGATGGTGTAGTACTTGCGCACCTTCCCGCTCACCACACGGTTCTCTCGCGCCAGGTAGCCGGCGCGCTCCAGAGCGTGCAGCACCGGGTACAGCGTGCCCGGGCCCAGTTCGTAGCCGTGGCGTCGAAGTTCTTGGATCAACGCCAGCCCGTACACCGGCTCCAGCGCCGCGTGGTGGAGGATGTGCACCTTGATAAAGCCCAGGAAGAAGTCGCGGAGCATTGTATCGTCAGGCGATATCGTCATGCCATACTATCGTCGATTGCCCCGGGCGGTGCCAGCTGGCCGCCCGGTGTAGACCAACGGACGGTGTGCCTTCGGCGCTAGTGAAGCGGCATAGGGAATCAGGACTTGATGCGGGAGCATGGCGTGCTCGACCGTCTGCTGCTGGTCTACGAAGAGGGGCTGCGCCGCCTCGACAGCCAGCAGGACTTCGATCCGGCCGTGCTCCGCAGCGCGGCCCAGCTCATCCGGCGCTTCATCGGGGACTGCCACGAGCGGCTCGAAGCGCGGTCCCTGTTCCCTCGCTTCCAGCAGGCTGGCACGCTGGTCGATCTGGTAAACGTGCTGCTCTAGCAGCACCAAGCTGGGCGGCGAGTGACCGATCAGATCGAGCAGCTGGCGAATCGGGACGTGCTCGGCGATCCGAGCCGTCGCCAAACTCTGGCCACGGCCCTCCGCACGTTCGTCCGCATGTACCGGCCCCATGCGGCCGGCGAGGAAGCCGTTCTGTTTCCGGCTTTCCGCAAGCTCGTCTCCCCGGACGGAGGCGACCTCTCCTCCCGCGCGGGCGCCGCTGGCCGCCGCACGCTGGGCAAACTGCAGGCGCTTTGCTACAGTTTCCCGGTCGGAAAGCCGACGACGAGAGCAGCGGCAGGAGCCCCTGCGTGGCCCCTGCCGTTGCCGATGTGGGGGCGAGACGCGCGGTGAGACGTTGGATCGCGGAGCAGGAGCGGCCACCCGCCTGGGCGATTGGCGTGATGGTCCTGGCCCTAGCGGCTGCGGGCGTGGGATTTGCCCCCTCGTTCGCACGGCCGGCCGCTCAAGCCGGCACGACGCTGTCCGCCGAGGCGGGAAGCCGCCCCCCAGGCTATCGCCCGCTGGCCGGTGACACGGTGGGCTACGCGCGTCGTGGCGGCGCCTTCGTCCGGGTCGCGCCTAGCGCCGAGGCGGAGTTGATCTCGCAACTGTTCTACGACACACCGCTGCCGCTGCTCGGGGCGCTGGACGAGGATGGGGAGCCGCGCTGGTACGAGGTCGAGCTGTGGGGTGTACTGCACGGCTGGATCCGCGCCGCCGAGGTGGCGGTCGAGGCCGAGCCGGAGCCCGTCCCGCCCCCGTGGGAGCGTCAGCCGCCCGCTCCCACACCCACGCCGCGCCCTGCCGCTACACCGATGCCGCTCCAGACGGTGGGCCACACGGTCCGTGAGGCGCGCTGGCGCAGTGGTCCCTCGGTGGATGCGCCGCTCCGGGCCGAGCTGCCTTCTGGGCAGGCCGGGGCGGTCACCGCCTGGACGACGGACAGCGACGGTGACCCGTGGTTCGCGCTACGCCTGGGCGACGAGACCGGCTGGGTCTATGGCGAGAACTTCAGCCTCGACCCCCCCGCGGGCACCGCGAGCGGTGGCGCCGCCGCGCACCTGGCCGGCAAGGGCATGTGGCTTCCGCGCGCCTTCAGCACGCTGGCCAACCCGCGCTACCTGGTGGCTGCCGCGCGGGAACTGGGGCTCACGCACCTGTACGTCGACGTGGCCAGCTCGGACGAGGGCTTCCACGGCCGGGGGGTGCTCGACGCCCTGCTGCCCGAGGCGCACGCGGCCGGCATCCGCGTCGTGGGTTGGCTCTGGCCAACGCTTGCCGATCCGGTGGCCGACGTGGCCCTGAGCGTCGAAGTAGCGCGCTACACGACGCCGACCGGCGACCGGCTGGACGGGCTGGCGCCCAACGCCGAGGAGCGCATGGCGCTCGGACAGGTCCGCGCCTACATCCAGGTACTGCGCACCCTGCTCGGGCCGGACTACTTGCTGGTCGGCACGGTGTTCCCGCCGGAGCACACGTTCGCCCGGCGCTACCCGCAGCACCGGGTCCTCGCGGGGTGGGTGGACGTGCTGGCGCCGATGACCTACTGGAGCGAGCAGCGCCGCACGTTCTCCGGCGCTGAGGTGGCGCGCTACATTCAGCGGGCGATCCAGCAGCTCCGCGCCGATGTGGGGAACCCCACCTATCCCGTGGCGCCTATCGGCCAGATGTACGATACGTTCGGTCGCAACGGCATCGGTTCCTACAGCCCGGGGGCAGCCGAGATCGCGGCGGCGCTGCGCGCCAGCAAGGAGGGGGGCGCGCTGGGCGTAAGCTTCTTCCAATGGGGCACCGCCACTCCAGCGGAGTGGCGCGCGCTACGCGATTTCGCCTGGTAGCCGCTGCGTGCCGGGCGGACGACCAGGCGCCAGTCGGCAGGAGCCGACCGTAGCCGTCGACTGGCGAGATCGGGGGGGACTGCTGCGTATGGAGCATCCGCGGCCGTCGCCACCACCAGTGCGCATCACCCGGCTAGCAGCCGGAGGGCCGCGCGCCACGCCACGCCCACGGCGGACCAGCGAGCCGCCACGGGGTGGGCGGTGGACGCCACGCGGGGCGCCGATCGCCGGGGTGCGCCGCCCGCAGATCCGCCGGGCGGCCACGCCCCGGCTCGCCGAGACGTGGACCGAACTGGCACAGCAGCCTCTCCTCGTCTGGCTGGTGGCCGCGGCCATCGCCCTCCTGCTAGTGGGCGAGCTGCTCCAACTGCTGCTTGGGCGCGTGCTGGGGCCCTGGCGCGATCTCTGGGTCACCACCGCGGCCCTCGTCGCCGCGGTGGCGGCGGTCCACGCCGCGCTGAGCAGTCGCCAGCCGCTGGCCAGCCCGTGGTGGTGGTTCGCCGCCGCTGCCATCTTCTGGGCGTTCGGCGCGCTGGTGCGCGCGCTCCAGGGGGCGCCCGCGCGCACGGCCGCCTCTCCCGTGCTGCTGCCCGACCTGGGCTTTCTCGGCTGCGCGGTGCTTTGCCTCGTGGGCTTCGCTAGCGCTGCGCCGGGTGGCTCCTCCACGCTGCCCCGCTTGCGCCTGGTCATCGATGCGGTGCTGCTGCCCAGCGCGTTTGGACTCCTGGCCTACCTCTTGATCCCGCACATCGGGCCCTGGCGCGAGACCGTCTCGACCGTGCGCGACCTGCACGTGCTCCTCTGGGTGGCGAGCTGGGCCCTGTACATGGCGGTCCTGTTCGCCGCCCTACTCGCCTGCCGCCGCCTCGGCACCAGTGGGCGATGGCCCGAGGCGCTCGAACCACACCGCACCCTGGGCAGCGCGCTGGTCTGGGCAGCCGTGGTGTGGACACCGAGCGCGTTCGTCCTCGGGCTGTCGAGCCTGTGGCCGCAGGCTGGCCTGCCGCGCGTGCTGGCCGATGTCGGGTTCCTGAGCGGGTTTGCTCTGCTCACGCTCCAGGCGGCGGAGGCTCTGCGCCCGCTGCCGCCGGTCAGCGAGCCGGCTGCACCGAACGGGCGTGCCGACGTGGCCGGTCGGCGCGGTGCGGCGCCAGTGCCGCTGCTACCGTGGTGGCCCAGTGGCAACCTACCGCTGGTGGGCACCGTAGCGGCCGCCGTGGTGCTGCTGTTCGCGACCATCGCTTACCTGCTGTGGGACGACCGCCGGCCGGCCGTGTTTCTCGGCTCGCTGGGGCTGCTCGGCCTGCTCGCCGGCCGGCTGCTGATCACCATCCGCGAGAACGAGCGGCTCATCGCCCGGCAGCGGGTATCCGGCGAGCTGGAAGCGCGGCTGCACGAGGTGGGCCTCGCCCTCAACCGCCTGGAGCAGTTCGACAAAGTGCTCGAGCTGATCTGCGAGGCGGGCCAACGCGTATTCCAGGCCGACACCGTGATTCTGTGGCGTGTGGACCCCCGCGGCACCGTGCTGGAGTGCGTGGCCGCGGTGGGCCACCCAGCCCGCAATTTCCCCAGCGAGCGGCGCACGTTGCGTCTGGACGACGAGAAGGCGTTGGCGGTGCGCGTGTTCGTCACCGGCAAGTCGGAGCGCCTGCCGCACGCGCGGCCCGACCACCGCACCGACGCCTTCCTCACCCGCGTCACGCGCGCCAAGTCGCTCCTGGCCGTGCCGCTGGTGTCCAACAACCAGCGCCTGGGCGTGCTGGTGTTCGCCAACGCCGAGGACCCCGAGGCCTTCGCGCCCGAGGACATCCTGAAGGCCGAGCTGCTGGCGGGGCAGGCTGTCGTCGCCATGGAGAACGCCAAGCTATACAGCGACCTGGCCCGCCGCCTCGACGAAGTCCAGGCGTTCCACGAACTGAGCCAGGTGACCCCCTACGCCCGCACCGCGAGCGATGTAGCCTGTGGCCTCCTGGAGATCCTGCGGCGCCGGCTGGACTACGTGCACGCGGCAGTGTACCTCACCGAGGGGGTCGGCCGCCCGCTGGTGCCCGTGGCCGTGGCGCAGGACAAGGGGCCGATCATGGCCGTGGAGAGCGATCGCCGGCCGCCGCCCAGCGTGATGTCCAGCCTGCGCACCCAGCTCACCGACCCCACGCTGCGCAAGGTCGTGGCCTCTGGCGAGCCGGCGCGGCTGGAGGGCGAGCCACGCGGCGACCACCAGTTCCTGCACGCGGGCATGCAGGTGCGCCTCACCGTGCCGATGAAGCTGGGCGACCAGGTGCTGGGCGCGGTCGACCTGGAGTCGAACCAGCCCGGCGCTTACCAGGGCCCGGGCATGCGGGTGGTGCTGTCGCTGGCCTACGGCGCGGCCCAGGCGATTCAGAACCTGCGGCTGTTCGCCGAGGCTCGCGAGGTGGACACGCTGCGCGAGCTAGACCGCGTGAAGTCGGAACTGCTCCAGACGGTGTCGCACGAGCTGCGCACGCCGCTCGGCGCGATCAAGGGGTTCACCACCACCCTGATGGAGCACGACAGCCGGCTGACGCGCGAGGAGAAGCTGGAGTTCCTGGAGATCATCGACCAGGAGAGCGACCGCCTGCGCGGGCTGATCGAGGACCTGCTCGACATGTCGAAGATCGACGCGGGCGTGCTGCAGCTCGACCGCCAGGCGGTGCAGATGGCGAAGCTGGTGGCCGAGGCAGTCAAAGCCGTGGCCAGCCGCTCGCCCGAGCACCGCTTCGAGGTCGCCGTGCCCCCCGACCTGTTCGCCGACGCCGACCCGCGGCGCATCCGCCAGGTGGTGCACAACCTGCTGGAGAACGCGGTGAAGTACTCCCCCGACGGGGGCGTGATCCGCGTGACGGGCCGACGCGACGACAGCGGGTGGCTGGTGATGAGCGTGCGCGACCAGGGCATCGGAATCCCCCGCCAGCACCTGGCGCGCGTGTTCGACCGGTTCCACCGCATCGACACCGACGTGGGACGCAAGGTCGGCGGCAGCGGGCTGGGGCTGGCGATCTGCCGCGGCGTGGTGGAGGCCCATGGCGGCCGCATCTGGGTGGAGAGCGCCGGCGAGGGCCAGGGCAGCGAGTTCAGCTTCACCCTGCCCCCCGCGCCGAGCGAGCCGCTCGCGCTGGCCAGCCGCGAGCTGGCCGGCGAGTGAGCGCCAGCCCCGAAAACCCGCCCAGAGCCGCCAGTTCGATCCTAGCACGGACCGGTGCGAATGCCGCATCATGGGGCGTGGCCTCCGGCGCCCAGCCGATGGCAGGGCCGCCCCGTAACCAGACCGGGGGAGAGCCCTCTGCTCTGGTCCGTCCGGGATCTCTAGGATGAAGCCCACAAATGTAATCAGCCTGTGATCCCAGGTGCCTGTGGGAGAGATGCTGCTGTGACTCGGGTTGACTATACTGGCGGCACTTCCTCACCCGCGGGCTGGCAGCGGGCCGTCCACTAGCGGGTGTAGTGTGCCCAGGGGAGGGGCGGGGAGCACCATATGGAACCTGAGGTGTGCACGCACGAGCGGAGGGCAGAAGCGGCGGGCGAGGTGGCGGCCTCCGCGTTGACGGCGGCCGACCGCGAGCGGCTGACCTACTTCAAGTGGCGTTACATTCTGCAGGCGGATGGCTTTGCGGCGGCCCAGGCGCGCCGGCTGACGTTCATGCGCTGGCTGTACCTCCACGGACGGCTAGTCGAGTAGCGCGGGCGCCGATCGCGAGGCGCTGGAGACGGCGAGATGAGCCGGGGGCGGGGGGCGATTGGTGGAAGGCGAAGTAGGCTACGAGTTCGTGCCGGCGACGCCCGCCGACGTGGCCGCCCTGCGCTCGCAGATCCGCGTGACGCTCTCGCATCCCGAGGGGCGGGCCCGGCGCGAGGGGTATCGTGCCGCGGCCGAGCGTGGCGAGCTGCTACTGCTAGTGCATACCGACCCGCGCGACCACACGCGCCACCTCGACGGGTTCGTGGAGTGGCACATGCGGGTGGACGACGTGCTGGTGGTGCGCGATGCGGGCTCGGTGGGCGACGTGCCGCGGCCGGCCATCATCAAGCATCTGATCGGCGAGTTGCTCCGCTCGCTCGCTCCGGCGGCCGCCGTGGTGAAGGTGCGCCGCGATGCCACCGTGTGGAACGAGATCATCGGCAGCATTCCAGGCTTCGAGCTGGTGGGCGAAGAGTATCGGCGACCGCATTGGATCAATGTGTGGGAGTGGAGCCGGGAGCGCGCGGCGCGTGCCGGGGGACGCCGGCGGCGCGGCCCGCGGCGCTGAGGCCGGCTCCACTCGCCCGCGGGTCCAGCGGGGCCAGGGCAGGCTATCCTTGCCTGGAGGACCCTACAATGGAAGACCTCATCGCGCAGTTCTTGCGTTTCCTGCACGAGCAACGAGGCTTGGCCGGCAACACGGTCGCCGCGTACCAGAACGACCTGCGCCAGTTCCAGGAGTTCTTGGCCGCGCGGGCGATCGACCCGCCCCAGCCCGGCGACCACCGCAATGGCCACGGCGCCCTGGCGCTGGCCACCCCATTGACCGTGTCGCGTGTCACGATCGAGGAGTTCGTGCTCAGCCTGCGCGAGCGCGGCTATGCGCCGGCCACGGTCGCGCGCAAGATCGCCGCGATCAAGTCGCTCTTTCATTACCTGCACAAGGAAGGGCGCGTCGTGGAGGACCCCACGCTCCACCTGGACGTGCCCAAGGTGGGCAAGCCGGTGCCGCGCGCCATCTCGGTGGTGGAAGTGCAGCGCCTCCTGAACTACGGCCGCGACTGCACGACGCCAGAGGCGTTGCGCGACCGCGCGATGCTCGAGCTGCTGTACGCCACCGGCATGCGGGTGACCGAGCTGGTCTCGCTCGACCTGGCCGATGTCGACTTGGCCGCGGCGCGGGTGCGGTGCGTGGGCCGGGGTGGCCGTGTGCGCGTGCTGCCGTTCCGCAGCACGGCGCGCGAGGCGTTGCAGGTGTACCTCGATCGCGGGCGCAGCGCGCTGGTGCGGCCCGCCATCTCGGGGGACGCGCTGTTCCTGAATCACCGGGGCCAGCGCCTCACCCGCCAAGGGTTCTGGCTGATCATCAAGGCGCGGGCGAGCGCGGCCGGGATCACCACCAGCATCACCCCGCACACCCTGCGCCACTCGTTCGCCACCCACCACCTGCACGAGGGCGAGGACCTGCGCTCCCTCCAGGCGAAGCTGGGCCATGCCAGCATCTCCACTACGCAGATCTACACCCAGGTCCGTATCCCAACGACGGAGCGTCTGGCGGAGGCGGCCGGCCGCTAGGCCCGACTGCGGCCTGGCATAATGAGCGGGGCCACGGCGCGGCCGGGCCCCGCTCGCACGTCCAGCGATCTGGGTAGGAGAAGTCGCCATGCACGTCATTCGCTCCGAGGAGCGCGCGCCCGAGCGCGCCACCGCCCCCATCTTCGAGGGCCTGGTCCACACGCGCCCGCTGGTAGACGGCCAGCAGGGGGCGCGCCAGTTGCGCCTCCTCTCGGTGACCTTCGCTCCCGGCGCGCGCACCAAGCTGCACTACCACACGCACGAGCAGGTGCTGGTGATCACCGAGGGGCGCGGCATCCTGGCTACCGAGCACGAGGAGCACCACGTGCGCCCGGGCGACGTGGTGTATGTGCCGGTCGGCGAGCGACACTGGCACGGCGCCGAGCCCGAGTTCTCGATGACGCACCTGTCGATCAATGGCCCGGGCGAGACAATCATCGTGGATTGACGCCACCAGGCCGGGGCCCGCGAGGGACGTGATATACTTGCGCGGGCCTGCCGGGGGCTGACGCACGCACCTCTCCGCGGCGGCTGGCCGCAATCCCGAGCTTTGGGAGCAGCTTGTGATCGAGTCGTTCGGTCCGGTGTTGGTCTTCCTGGTCGTGGCCGCTTTGTTCGGCCTGCTGCCGCTGGTCATCGCGCCGCTGATCACCCCGCGCCGACCCGATCCCGCCAAGCTGTTACCATATGAGTGCGGGGTCGACCCGATCGGCTCGCCACACATCCAGTTCAATGCGCGGTTCTATTTGTACGCGCTGCTGTTCGCCATTTTCGACGTCGAGGCCGTCTTCATTTTTCCCTGGGCCGTGGCCTATGGCGGGCTCGGGTTCTTCGCCGTGATCGAGATGGCGATCTTCGTGGCGATCTTGCTGATCGGCTTCGCCTACGCCTGGCGCAAGCGGGCGCTGGACTGGCAGTAGTCCGGCGGCCCGGCGAGCGCGAGGAGGCCGGACCATGGCAGACAACAACGAGCGGCCTGCCCGTGGGGTGCTGCCGCTCCAGCTCGAATCCTCGGTGCCGGTGCCCGAGGAGATGCGACAAAACGTGCTGGTCACGTCGCTGAATACGCTGGTCAACTGGGCGCGGAGCAACTCGATCTGGCCGTTCCCGCTGGGGACGGCCTGCTGCGCGATCGAGTTTATGGCCGTGGGCGCGCCCCGCTTCGACATCAGCCGCTTCGGCGCCGAGGTGGTGCGCTTCTCGCCGCGGCAGGCCGACGTGATGCTGGTGGCCGGGACGGTCACCACCCGGATGGCGCCGGCGGTGCGCCGCATCTACGACCAGATGGCCAACCCGAAGTATGTCATCGCGATGGGCGTGTGCACTATCTCCGGCGGCCCGTTCCAGGGCTCGTACAGTACCGTGCCCGGCATCGACAACTTCGTGCCGGTCGACGTGCACGTGCCGGGCTGCCCGCCGCGGCCCGACGCGCTGCTGTACGGGATCATGCGGCTGCAGGAGAAAATCAAGCGCCAGCAGACGGTGGGCAATCCCAACGCATACAAGTAAGCGACGGGCTGCCCCGCGCAGCGCGGCCCGTCGCTAGAGAGCGAGCGCGGCAGGACGATGGCGAGTTCGGAGAAGCCTCCCGAGGAACACCAGCCGGCTAGCCCGCCTCCCGAGGCGGCCGGCCGGGGCGGCGAGGCCGCGGAGCGGCCCCCGCCCGCCCAGGAGACGCCCCGCGGGCTCTTATACACATCTGACGCG
>JADGHJ010000119.1 GCA_019686175.1 Chloroflexota bacterium
TACACGTCGCGCTGGCCCACGGCCCGGGTGGGGCGATGGGGTGGGCGCAGCTCCAGCTCGAAGAACACGCGGACCTGGACCTGCGGAGCCGACGCGTCACCCGGGGGGCCGGGCAAGGGGTCGGCGCGAAACTCGAGGTTCGGCTCTACGAAGCTGCACCACGGCTGGCGGTCGAACCGCCCCTGCGCCACGCGCTCCAGCCAGCGGGCGAGCCGGTCTAGCTCCCAGGTCAGCAGGGCCGGGTCGTCCACCGACCAGGTGGTCTCGCCGTCCCGGGCCACCACTCGCACCAGGAGCCAGTTGGCGTCGTAGTAGTCGTCGGCACCCTCGGGAAACTCGTAGCCCAACACGGTCAGCGCGAAGCGCTGACGGCCGTCCGGCGACTCCCACACGAGAGGCATAGCGGCTTCTCCCGGTCTGCGGGCGGCGCCCACGAGCCAGCAACTCTCTGCCCGGCTGGCTGGTCGCCCGCATACCCCATAATAATGGCGAATCCCGATTCTCGAAGCGAGCCATCCGAGCCGCGGGACGCGGGCCGGTCGCGCCACGGCCGCGCGGGCGGGGCGTGCTTCGGATGGTAGCGTTGCGCGGGCACGGTTTATACTCCGCAGCGTGACGGCGGGAGCTGGCCGTGCAGGCCACTGGGCAGAGGGAGGCGGGGCGATGCTGACCGAGGAGACTACCGCACAGGCGCTCGACGCGCTATATGCGGAGATGGCCCGGCTGCGTATCCAGGGGCTGTGGCAGTTGGGCGATGAGATCCAGGCCACGCGCCCGAAGGTCCGTGCCGTGCCGTACGTCTGGCGCGGGGAGGACGTGCGCCGCGTCTTGCTGCGGGCGGGCGAGCTGGTCAAACATAGCGAGGCGGCCGAGCGGCGCACCGTGCGGCTGGTCAACCCCGGTATCCCCGAGTCGCACAGCGCCACCCATACCTTGGCGGCTGCCGTGCAGCTCCTGCTCCCTGGCGAGGTCGCGCCGACCCATCGCCACACACCCGCCGCCGTGCGCTTCATGCTCCAGGGGCACGGCGCGTACACCACGGTGGCGGGCGAGCGCTGCCACATGCGGCCTGGCGACCTGGTGCTCACCCCGCGCATGGCCTGGCACCACCACGGCAACGCGGGTGACGAGCCGGTGATCTGGACCGACGGGCTCGACTTCCCGCTGGTGATCCTGCTCAACGCCACGTTCTGGGAGCCATACCGCGACGGCCTGCAGCCCGAGACGGAGCCGGCGGACGCCTCGACGCTGCGCTACGCCGGCACGCTGCGTCCGGGCTGGCGCCGGCCCTACACCTCGCCGCGGCCGATGCTCATCTATCGCTGGGAGGACACCGACGCCGCGCTGCGGAACCTCGCCCGGCTCGACGAGGCCAGTCCCTACGACGACGTGCTGCTGGAGTACACCAATCCGCTGACGGGCGGCCATGTATTCCCCGCGCTGGCCTGCTTCATCCAGCTCCTGCGCCCCGGCGTGCACACGCGTGCCCATCGCCACACGTCGAGCGCCGTGTACCATGTGTTCCGCGGCGCGGGCTACAGCATCATCGACGGCCAGCGCTACGATTGGGCCGAGGGCGACTGGCTGGCCCTGCCGGCCTGGGCTGCGCATCTGCACGTCAACCCCGGGCCGGAGGAAGCGATCCTGTACTCCATTAGCGATCTGCCGGCGTTGGAGGCGCTCGATCTGTACCGCGAGGAGGCGGTGCCGCAGTAGCGCCCTCACTGCTCGGTGCCCACCTCGCGCAGGAGCGGGAACAGGGCGAGCCCGGCCAAGAGGATCGCGCTCAGTGCCAGCCAAGCCGGCGTGTAGCTGCCGAAGCGGTCGACCAGCCAGCCGAACAGCGGCGGTGCCAGGACCGCGCCCCCGAACACGGTAGTGGTGAGCAGGCCCAGCGCGGTGCCGGCGCGGTACGGACCGGCCTGCTCCGCCACGTACGTCAGCAGCACCCCATTCCAGCCGATAACCGTCGCGCCCAGCGCCAGGGCGAGCAGGGCGACCACCGCCGCCGGCGTCCAGGGGGGCAGGACCGCCAGGCCGAGCGTGCCCAGCGCGCTGGCCGGCACGATCACGCCCAGGGCCGGCTTGCGGCGGCCATTCCAGACAAGGTCGCTGGCCACCCCCCAGGCCACACGCCCGATGATCGCCCCGAGTTGGGCGAGTGCCAGATAGCGTGCCGACTCGCTCACGCTCCAGCCGAAGCGCTCGTAGAGGAACAGCGTCAGGTACGGGAGGACGGTCCATTGGCCGGCGACCAGCAGCGGGCCGAGCAGCAACGTGGCGGTCAGGCTACGGTCGTGCAGCAGGTACGGGATCGCGCGCCAGCCCATGCCCTCACGCAGCGCCAGCGGCCCACTGTGGGGCGGCTCGCGGTACAGCGCCAGGGCGACCAGCGCGCCCAACCCGCCGATCCCGCCCGCGACCAGCAGCGCCCCACGCCAGCCGAACGCTCCTGCACAAGGGGGGAGGACCAGCGCGGCGGTGACGCCTCCGATGGAGACCGCGGTCTGGCGGAGGCTCATGGCCAGCCCACGGACCCGCGGTGGGAACCACAGCAGGGTGGCCTTGCCGCCCGACGGGGCAGCCAGCGCGACGAAGCCGCCCACGGCCACCAGGGCTAGGGTGAGCAGCCAGGGCGTGGGACTGAGGCTCGCCAGCACGGCCAACACGCCGGCGCCGGCGGGGGCGAGGGCCATGGGCCCGCGCTCGCCCACCCGGTCGACGAGCTGCCCGGCGGCGACCGAGGCGAGCAACACGCCCACGTTGATCGCGCCGAGCACCACGCCCAGCTCCCCGCGGCTCAAGGCCCACTCCGCCTGGAACAGCGGTCCCAGGGAGGGCAGGCCCTGATGCAGAAACGAACTGCCGATCTGGGCGAGCATGGCGACGCCCAGCATGACCCAAGGGCTGGCAGTCGTGTGGCGGCTCACGCCGCAAAGGCTACCAGGTTTGTCCCTGCCGAGGGTAGCGCGCGTAGTTCGCCCCTGGGCGGTCCCGCGCCCGACCGGCCGCTCTACACGGTCGATTTCTCGGGCGCGGCGCGCTACGCGGCCAAACTATGGGTGGCGTGCTGGCAGCCTGGGCAGCCGGTGGCGCTGCGGCGGGGAACGGACGCTCCACCGCTGGACTACGCGGGGCTAGTGGACGACATCGGGGCCAGCGTCGGGGTGTGGCTGCTCGATTTCCCGTTCGGCCTGGCGGCCGAGCTGGTCGCGGCCCAGGGCCTGCCCACCGACGACTGGCCGGCCTTCGTGGCGGCCTTTGTCGCTCGCTATCCCTCGGCCGCCGCGTTCTACCTCGCCACGCACCCGCTGCCACGGGACAATCGCGAGGCGCGCCGCTGGTGCGACCGTGCCGCGCGCACGCCCATGGCCCCGCACAACCGCCGGCTGTATCGCCAGACCTACCACGGGCTGCGCGACGTGCTCTGGCCGCTGCTGACCAGGCATGCGTCGCGCGTGGCGGTGCTCCCCTGGGATGCCCCGGTGGCCGCTGAGCGCCCGGTGTGGGTCGCCGAGGGCTGCCCGGCGTCGGTGCTCAAGCGCGTGGGACTCGCCGCGCAAGGCTACAAGGGCGCCAGCGCCGCGGCGCGGGCAGCGCGCGAACGGCTGCTGGGCCTGCTACGCGCCGTCGGGCTACCGTTGCCGCGGGCGGTGTGCGCGCGTGCCGCAGACGACACGGAGGGCGACGCGCTGGATGCCCTGCTCCTGCTCGTCGCGGCGGCCCGCTGCGCGGCTCCGACGCGCGCCGCGCGGGACGATCCCGCGTATCTCGACCACGCGGCGCGCCGGGCGTGGCTAGCTGCCGCCGGCCGGTTGGTGGAGGCCGATGTCTACACGTGACCTGTTGGCGGCGGGCCGACTAGTAGTAGACCGTGCGCGCACGGTGGCGCGGCTGCGCCTTGTAGCGCGGCTCCTGGCCGCGATTCCACAGTAGGTAGTCGAGCTGGTGCGCGGTCACGCAGTGCCCCTGGCGGCGCAGCTCCGCGACGAGCAGCTCGACGGCATGGACCGCGCAGGCGCGGATCTCGACCTCCTCCGGCGAGCCCGGCTCGATCAGCTCCTCGGCGGTGATGCGTGCCAGTAGCGCCGGCGCGTACTCCAGGATCCCGTCGATGCGCAGCACGTGGGGCACAAGGTTGTCGGCGAAGATGGTGAGGCGATCGAGGTCGTGGAACACGCCGAGCGGCGAGGGCGGCGTGAGCTGGCGCAGCGCCAGCGCCAGGTCCGCTGCCGCGAGCTGGGCGCGCTTGTAGAACGCCACTGGCTGGCCGTCGTACTGGGCCACGTCGCGGTAGAACGCCAGGGCGGTCAGCCGCTCGACGAGGCGCTCGGCCGAGCCCTCGGCGCTGGCCACCAGCCGCCGTGGGTCGCCGCCGTAAGCGGTGCGCAGCAAGCGTCCGTAGTCGTTGAGGGCCTGCGCGAACAGGTGCATGAGCGGGAGGCTGGGGTCCTGGCCGAACACGGCGGCGCACCGCGCGGGCGTCATGGCGAGCAGGGTAGCCACGTCCCAGGGCCCCTCGCGCTCGAACGCCTCTTTCAACGCCAGGGCGATGGTGAAGTAGCCGCTCCGCCCCGGGCGCTTGCGCAGGAGGGGGAACCAGCCGGAGCCGAAGTTGATCGTGTCCAGGGTCAGGACGTAGGCGATCGTGCCGGCCTCATCGGCCAGGTAGTGCGTTGCGGGGTCGAGCGTGGGATGGGCCAGGCGATCGAGTGGTAGCGCCGCGGCGTAAGCGGGGAGCGCGGCGGTCGCGATGCGCACCTGCCGCGCGCGGGCGGCCACCGCCGCACACGAGCGGCGCACCTCGTCGAGCAGTCCCATGTAGCCGTCTCCTGGCCCGGCTGAGTATTCTCCGGACAGTCTAGAGGACGCGGCCGGGCGATGTCCGCCGGCCGTGCCCGCCTGCGAGGAGCGAGCGTGGCACGCGCCCCACGAGCGACCACGGCGCGCGGCCGACCGGCCCGGCCGCAGCCGGTGCTGCACTGGCCGGCCAAAGCGGCTGGCCCGCCCCCATCGCCAGCCGACCTCGTGCCGGTGGAGACGATCGGCGCGCGGCTTCCTGCCGGCAACGTGCTCGGTGGGGCGACACACAACCTGCTGGTGCATGGCGAGAACCGGGGCGTCCTGGCAGCGCTGCTCGCGACGCACGCCGAGCACGTGGACCTGATCTACATCGATCCCCCCTTCGCCACCGGCGCGACCTTCCGCGTGCCCCCGGCGCGGGCAGGCCTCGACGGGACGCTCGCGTACCAGGATCGCTGGGCGGGCGGGCTGGCCGGCTACCTCCAGATGCTGTACGAGCGCCTGCCGCTGATGTGGGCGCTGCTGAAGCCGGGCGGCGCCTTGTATGTACATCTCGATCCCCGGGTGAGCCACTATGTGAAGGTGCTGCTGGACGAGGTGTGTGGGCCCACAGCGTTCCAGCGGGAGATCGTCTGGCGGATCGGGTGGGTGTCGGGCTACAAGAGCCGCGCGCCGAACTGGGTGCGCAACCACGATGTGATTCTCTACTATACCAAGGGCCGCCCGGCAGTGTTCAACAAGGAGTATATGCCGCATGCGGTCGGCTATCGACGGCGCGGGAACGGCCGCGCCGGGCCTGGGCATCCGATCGAGGATGTCTGGAACGCGACCCCGGCCGAGTGGGCGCTGCGGGGCGTGTCGCGCCTCGATTCGATCCAGATCAAGAGCTTGTCGCCCGAGAAGACCGGGTTTCCTACCCAGAAGAGCGAGAGCCTGCTGCGCCGCATCGTACACGCCTCATCACCCCCGGACGGGCTGGTGGCAGACTTCTTCTGTGGCTCGGGGACGACGCTGGTGGTGGCCGAGCGGCTCGGCCGGCGCTGGATCGGGGTGGATGTCGGCGCTCTGGCCATCCATATCGCGCGCCAGCGGCTGCTCGCCCTGCCAGCGGCGCGCCCTCTGGCGCTCCTGCGTGCGACCGACGTACCGGCGCCCGCCCCTCTGGTCACCACGCGCCCCGTGCAGCTCCAGGTGGCCGGGCGGGTCGCCACCGTGCGGCTAGGGGCGGCAGACGGCGATGCCGGCAGCCTGGCCTGCTGCGCGGTAGACTTTGAGCACCGGCCGCCCTGCTTCCACTACGACTGGTGGTGCGTGGGAAGCGCGCCAGGCCGTCCGACTGGGGAGGGTGCCGCCGCGACGCGCGCCTACGCACACGCAGGGCACTACCAGATCGCGGTCAAGCAGGTCGCACGCGCCGGCCAGGAGGCCCTGGCGACGTTCGCGCTGGACCTCCCCTGAGGCGCGCGCGGCGCCGTCCCGCTTGGGAGAGGCACGTCCATGGCACGAGTCTGGCCTGTGCAGGGCCCGCCGCGATTCAAGATCGCGCGCTGGACCGACAATGAGTTGATCTTGTTCGACGAGAGTCGGCGCGAGAGCTGGCTCGTGTATCCGCCGCGGTCGCGCTACGCCTTCGTGCGCCGCGGCACGCGCGACACGACGATCATCGTCCACCATCCGTGGGCGCCGTACAGCCAGGAGGTCGAGCACGCCGTGCGGCTGCAGCAAGGGTGCGGCCAGCACGGGCTCGACTGCGCGGCCCAGGAGGCGCTCCAGGCGGCGATCGACACGGGCTTCGACCCGTTCCGTTGAGCCGCCCGCGCGCACACGGAAGCCGGCCAGGCCGTGGGGACGCCTGGCCGGCAGCAAGCGGGGACACCCGCCGATCGCGCCAGCGGCCCCGTGCTGGCGAGGGGGAGACCGGCGAGTGGTTACCCTATTATGGCGTGGCGATACTCCGCGTGCGTGAGCCACGGGTTAAGAGGGGGTGATGACCGCTGGCACGGGGAGTGAGAGTGACAATGGGGCAGAGGGGGTGCGTGCCCCATTGTCACCCGCTCATTGGAGGCTGGCCGCTGCCCCGCTGAACATCGAGGCCACTTTCGGCCCCATCGACATAATAAGAACAACTGCTGCGAGCGAGCAGACGACCAGGATCAAGCCGTACTCGAGCAACCCTTGCCCAGGCTGGCAGCTGTCCAGCCTGGCCCTGAGCTGCTCTGACAGCGCGCGGAGTGCTGTCATCGCACCCTCCCGGCCGGTTCCGGGCGCACACTCGAACCAGCGCCAGCGACCGAGTGCGCGGCGCCGATCTCGGCATAGCTGAGCCGGGTCGGCTTCCGAGCCCCCGGGGCTTGCGCTCCGGCCCGCGGCAGGCCACCCCCCGCTGCTGCGAGCCGGCCCATCCCCATCATAGGTCATGGTGCAGTAATTGCCCAGACGGTCATGGGTGTTTCTTCGCCCGAGCCCGTGCTGTGGCTCTCCAGGTCGACAGCGCCCTGGTCCACAATACTGTCATCGCTCCCACTGGCTCATGCGCGGGCGCGGCTTGCTCCGCGCTCGATCAGCCGCTCCCGTGGACACATATAGTGACCGTGGCGCCAGCGCCCGTGCGCGGCCCACCCGTTGCCGCGTTAACCGGTTCTTAACTGGCCTCTTGGACTCTGGGCGCATGCTGCTGTGATCTGTGCCGCGGGCTGCCTCGATCGCGGCAACGCTTCCCGTGGTCCGCGCGGCTCGGGCACGCGCGGCCGCAGTGGCGCCCGGCTGGTGTGCGAAGATGCGGCGAGACGCTGCGGGCGGGAGGCCTCCATCGGCGTGGTGCCCGCTCACCCTTGTGCCGCACCCAGGCGTGCGACGCCCGGACCGTGCACCTGTGCGAGCTGACTCTCCCGGCCCGTGATGGCCAGGATCAAGTCGGCCGCGGCACCATACACCGCCGGCCCCTGTCCTAGCGTCAAGCCCAGATCGGTGGCCACGAGCGTCACGTCACGCGCGCGAGAGTACGGGGTCAGGCGCGCGACCCGCAGCACCCAGCGTACCCGCTCGGGGTCCTGAGCGCGCGGCCGGCCCAGCGGGCGACGGATGTCCTCGTGGTGGATCCAGTTGTCCACCAGCAGCAGTGGGGCACCCAGACGCGCGAACCCGCGCACCGGAACGAGGGTGGCCAGCTCGTCGAGCAAGGTGGTGATCGGCCAGTCGCGCCGGCGCTCGACCGCGAGCTGGTTGGCGGCGTCGAGATCGCCGCGGGCGCGCAGCAGGTTGGCGAGGTCGTGGTCGAGGCCCACAATGTGGGCGACTACATCGCGCACACGCCAGCCGGCGCACAGGCTGGACGCCTCCCATTCCGCGGGCGTCAAGCTGCGGCATAGGGCCAGCAGCGCGCGACGCTCGCGCTCCAAATGGACGCGCGCGTTCATTTCGCCCGCTCCTTGGCGCCGCGTCTCCCACGGCGCGCCCGATTAGCTCTCCCGCTCTAGCTGCTGGAAGTACCCGCTCGCCCGCAGCCGCTCGATGAACGACGTGTCGAGGAACTGCTCCGGGCGCGCTTGCAGTGCCTCTGGCTTGTCGTTGGCCATCATCCGCAGGTTGTTGGTGACCGTTGCCTCGGTGATATTCAGGTCGGTATTGAACTTGTCGCGGAACCACTCCCAGGTTCGCTCGGCTACCGCCCGGTCGTCCATGCGCGATTGGCGCATGATCGCCGCGACCGCGGCCTCGCGGTCGGTGCGGAACACCTGGACCGCCTTCGCGACCACCTTGAGGTACCGCTCCACCACGTCCGGCTGCTCGCGGGTGAACCGGCGCGTCGAGACGATCGCCGCGTTGCCCATCTCCATCCGGGTCGCCGCGACATCGAACAGCTCGCGGAAACCCATATCGGCCGCGCGGAAGGTCTGGGGCGGGGAGAACGAGCCGCCGGCGATAGCCCCGCTCTGCATCGCCGCTAGCGTCTCGGGTGTACCTCCGCTGCGCACCACATTCACATCGCGGCCCTCGACGAAGCCCCAGTGCTCAAGGGCGACGCGCAGCGCCACATGACTGATCGCGCCGTAGTTCGATACCCCGATGCTCTTGCCTCGTAGGTCCTCCGGGGTGTGGATCTCCGGCGCCACGTAGACCGAGTTGGTGAGGTACGGCTGGACGGCGCCCAGGAGCACGTAGTCGCCGCCAGCGAGGGTCGCGTCGATCGCCTGGGGCGCCCCGGCCATGACGATCGGGACCTCGCCCGAGGTGAGAGCTCCGAGGAGCGGCTGGCCGGGGCCGATGAACAACACCTCGGCGTCGATACCCTGCTCCGCGAACAGGCCCTTCTCCTCCGCCACGAGCAGCGGGGCGAACGCGGCCGTGGCGGTCGTGTAGGCGGTCTTCAGCGCGATGCGCGCGGGAGCCTGCCCGGCCGGCGCGGTAGTCGCCGCGCCGGCCCCGCTCGGGGCCGTGGCCCCCGGCGCGCTCGCGCGGCTACTAGGGCTGGCCGATGGCGCGGCCCCTCCTGCACAACCCGCGAGCAGCAACGCCAAGGTCGCCACGCTGAGCATGCGTCCTGGCCAGCTCGGTAGTCGCTTCATGTCGTTCTCCTCAGCCAGTCTCGAGCAGGCCGCCGGCGCGGCGGCGCGCTAGGCAGCCACACCCCCACGCGACGAGCCGACGCCCGCGCATCCCCGGGTCGCGATGTAGGAGTCAGCGCCGTGGCGCGCTGCTCGCGCTGCCACCGTAGACCTGGTCGATGAACCCGTTCTGCTCCAGCTCCCGAACGAAGCGGTCGTCGCTCAGCTGAGCGGGCGTAAGCTGGCGCGCCTCCGGCTGTTGGTCCGCGCGCTGATCGATCACGGTCTGGATGCTCTCGGCGGTCGGGTAGGGCACGCGCTCGAGCAAGGGCACGAGCGTATCGTAGGTGCGCGACAGCAGGTCGCGGTCCTCCGTGCGCAGGTAGCGGGCCATGACATCCAGTGTGGCCGGCTTGTCGAGATGGACGCGAGCTAGCCCCGCCACGTGCGCCATCATCAGGCGGCGGACCTGGTCCTCATTGCGGCTGATGTAGCTGCGCGTGGTGGCCAGTCCATTCTGCAGGTAGGGAATGTGCTGCGCCGACACATCGAAGACGAGGGGGAAGCCCGCGGCCTGGGCCTCCAGGTTGAACGGGATGGAGAGCACGCCCGCGTCGATCGCCCCGGCACTGAGCGCGCCGAACACTTCGCCCATGCCGCCGACCTGCATCACGGCCACGTCGCGGTCCGGCTCGAGCTGGTACTGCTGGAGCGCTTTCAGCGCCGCGAGGTGGGCGCCCGAGCCGAGGCGCGTGGTCCCGATCCGCTTGCCGCGCAGGTCGGCGATCGACCGCACCTCGGGCCGGCCGTAGATCCAGAAGTTCATGTAGTTCTGCATCCCGCTGATTAGCACCTGGTCGTCGCCGGCCAGCGCCGCGTCGACCACGCCCGCCGCCGCGGAGACGGCCACCGGCACCTCGCCGGAGGCCATTACCTTCGCCACCTGCGAGCTGCTCTGCAGCGTGATCAGCTCGACATCGAAGCCGTACTCGTCGAAGATGCCGGCGTCCTTCGCGAGCCACAGCGGTGCCATCGACGCGCTCACGGTGTTCAGCCCGAGCCGCAGGCTGGTGCGTGGCGCGCTCGCCGGTACGGAGGCACCGGAGGTGCTAGGGCCCGGAGTGCTAGCGGGGCCGCCCGCGCTCGGACGCTGCGGGCTGGGGGCAGCGCTGGGCGCGGCGCAGGCCGCGACCAGGCCGAGCGCGGTGACCAGTGGGATCAGGCGCCACGGTCGCATAACGTGTTTCCTCCTGTCGATGCGTCGGCAGCAACACCCGCACGGCGGCTAACGACCGTGCGGCGGACTAGCTGGAATGCAGTCCAGGGATATCACATCTGGCTCCTCGTGCCCATGGAATCGGGACGGTCAGCGCGCGCCGAGGCGATCCAGCAACCCGCTGTGCGCCAACGCGTCGACGAAGCGCGTGTCCACGAACTGCTCGGGCCGGGCCGCCGCTGCCTGCGGGATCGTCATGGCCACTTCCTCGATCGTGGCCTGGACGGCCTCGAGATCGACCCGCAGATCTGGCGCCATCAACGTTCGCTCGAACTCGTAGCCCACTCGCACCGCGCGGTCGTCCTGATGCTTGGTGTACTCTTTGATCACCCGCAGGGCGAACTCCGGGTCGTTGCGGTAGCGATGCACGCCCTCGGCCATCGCCTGGATTGCGCGCGTGAACAGCCCCGGCTGCTCCTCGATGCGGCTGCGCCGCGCGCCGACCGCCGTGGCCGGGTACTTGATGTCCAACGGGGTCACATCGAGGAGCGTGTAGAACCCGGCGTCCTCGGCCACCACGTTGTCGGGTGGGATGCAGCCGCAGGCATCGACGGCCCCCTGTTGCAGCGCGGCCACGCGCTGGCTTCCGGAGCCGACGGCCAGGTACGTGACGTCGGCATCGGGATCGAGCCCTAGCTGCTGGAGGGCGACGCGAGCCACGAGCTCGCTGTTGGAGCCCCGCGAGGCCACGCCGACGCGCCGGCCGCGCAGATCGGCGGCCGTGCGGATCTCCGGCTTGACCATCAGCGCTCCGGCCAGACGGTTCTTCGTGCCGGCGATGAGGACCGCATCCGAGCCTTGGACCGCGCTGCGGATTACCGAGGCGGCCCCCACGATCACCATGTCGATGTCGCCAGCCACCAACGCCGCCATCCCCGCCGGGCCGCCGTTGATGAACGTGATCGTCGTGTCCAGGCCGTAGCGGTCGAAGGTGCCGTCCTCCTGCGCGAGCCACGCGACCGACTGCGACGCCACGAGCGCCGTGTAGGCGATGCGCAGCGGCAGCCGGGGCGGCGGGGCCTCGGTCGGCGCGGCGGAGGTGGGGAGCCCGGCGGCAGCCGGTGCCGGAGCGGGTGGCGCGCCACTCGGCGAAGGGCTGCAGGCGATCAACAGCAGGACCAGAGCCGCAAGGCTGAGGGGCCGTGGGTAGGATGCCCTCCCTCTCATCGTCTCCTCCTTCGTGGTCGACGCTGGCCGCCGGGGGCAGCACCGTCAGCAGCATCGTGAGCCGGCGTGCCCTGACTATAGCGGACCCGTGGCACAGGGAGAGGGGTTCCACTCCCCGCGCGGCACGGGGCTTGCGTAACGCGTCGGAACAGGGCGCCGCGACCCGAATGCTAGGAGGGGCCAGCCAATGGCAAGTAGCGGCAAGCGGTTGCAGACGGGGATGGTCGTGCGCGACCGCGAAGGGGTTGAGCTGGGCACCGTGGGCGAGGTGTGGACCGATGCGGGTGTGGCCGAGTCCTGGGGTGCCACAGGGGCCATACCCATCGAGGGCACCTCGGCCGCCGACCCGCGCGAGTACGCCTTCAGCGAGGCGATGCCGGGCGAGGGCGAGAGCTACTTCCGCCTGCGTTGCCCGGATGGCCGGGCGCTGTATGTGCCGCTCAGCTACGTGCAGGCCGTGCGTGACGATGCCACGGTCCTCTCGGTGGCGGCGGACGAGATCCCCGCGCTCCAGTGGGACGTCCGCCCCGACTGGCTGAACAACCACCAGGTGCCCGATAGTGGTGCGCCATCCAGTCAGGCGTAGCATCGTCGCCGCCCGGCGCGGACGGGGCCGCGCCGGGCGTGCGGCGGGCAGCCTGGAGGACCGCCTATGGCCGTGCTCAAGGTGATCGAGCTGGTGGGCACCGCCACCGAGGGATGGGA
>JADGHJ010000120.1 GCA_019686175.1 Chloroflexota bacterium
GGGAAAGGGGGCTGGCTGCCCCTCCTCCACGCCCTTCCCCCTGGGGAAGAGGGGCCGGGGGAGAGAGGGGCGTCTCGGCCACCTGCCGGGTGGTCGCCCCACCCGGGACATACTGCAGCGCGCCCTCGCGGGTGAGCAGCGACAGCCCGAGGTCTAGGTCGGCCGCCGGCTGCGCCGCGCTGCGCCCTAGCGCCTCGCGCACCCAGCGTCCCAGCGCCTCGGCCAGCACTGCACCGTGGAGCAGCTTGATCTCCGTCTTGGCCGGGTGCACGTTCACGTCGATGGCTGGTGGCGGCAGGGTGCAGCACAGCAGGGCAATGGGGTGACGGCCTCGGGGCAACAGCGGGCGGTATGCTGCCTCCAGCGCCTGGAGCAGCACGCGCGCCTCCACCCAGCGTCGGTTGACCAGCAGGATGATCCCGCTGCGGTTGGGCCGCGTCACATGGCGCTCGCTCAGGTAGCCGGTCAGGTGCGCCTCGCCCACGGTCAGGGGGGATAGCTCGCGCAGCGCCTCGGCCACGGCGACACCAAACACTTCCGGCAGCGTAGCGGCCAGCCCGCGCCCACTGGTGCGCAGCGTCTGGCGCCCCTCGACCAGCAGGGTGAACCGCACCTCCGGGTAGGCCAGCGCGTAACGCTGCACCACGGCGGTGATCGCCGCCAGCTCGCCGCGCGCGTTGGCGACGAACTTCAGTCGCGCGGGGACGTTCTGGAACAGGTACCGGACGGTGACCGTGGTACCGCGCTGGCGTGGGCGGGGCACGCAGGCCACGACGCTGCCGCCGCGCACTGTCGCCTCGGCGCCCAGGCCGCTGCTGTCGGCGGCCGTGAGCAGGTCCACCTCGGCCACGGCAGCAATGCTGGCCAGCGCCTCGCCGCGGAAGCCGAGGGTGGCGAGCTGGGCCAGGTCCTCGACACCGCGGATCTTGCTGGTGGCGTGGCGCTGGAACGCCAGGGGGATCTCGTCGGCGGGGATGCCGCAGCCATCATCGACCACGCGCACCAACCGCAGGCCGCCGCCGCGCACCTCCACACGGATGTTCGTGGCCCCGGCGTCGAGCGCGTTCTCCACCAGCTCCTTCACCACCGAGGCCGGGCGCTCGATCACCTCGCCCGCGGCGATGCGCTCGGCGGCACGCGGCGGCAGGGGTCGGATGGGCTGGCGCATCTCCACGGGCACCACCGCCCCTCCGCTGTCTTAATCGCCTCCACGCTCGGCGAACGGCGTGGCCTGGCGTCCCTGCTGCTGGAGCCGCGCCAGGGTGTTGAGGGCCTCCAGCGGCGTCATGTGGCAGAGATCGAGCGCCAGCAGCGCCCGCAGCACCGCCCGCACGGGATCGTCAATGGCCGCTGGCCCGGGCGCGCCCGATGCCGCAGCGCTAGCGGCCGGAGCGGGCGCATCGGAGGTGGCCAGCACGATCACCGGGCCGTTGGCCGGCGTGGCGGCCGCGCCATCGCGGGCGGTCTCCCGGCTGCTGGGCGGCTCGTTCGGACAGCGCGGATCGGCCTGGCCCGGCGTGGCATCGGAGTGGCTGCGGGAGGCGGAAAGAGCGGTGGGGGTGGCCTCGACCGCGGCCAGCAGCGCGGCAGCCCGCGCCAGCACCGACTCCGGCAGGCCCGCCAGCCGCGCCACGTGCAGGCCGTAGCTGCGGTCGGCGCCGCCGGGCACCACGCGGTGCAGGAACACGACCTCGCCGCACTCCTCGCGCACCGCCGTGTGCAGGTTCACCAGCCGCGGCAGGGCGTCGGCCAACCCGATCAGCTCGTGGTAGTGGGTGGCGAACAGCGCGCGGGCGCCCACGTGGTCGTGCAGGTACTCGACCACCGCGCGGGCGATAGCCAGCCCGTCCTGGGTACTGGTGCCACGGCCGATCTCGTCCAACACCACCAGGCTGCGCGGTGTGGCGTGGCGGAGAATCACCGCCGTCTCGACCATCTCCACCATGAAGGTGCTGGCCCCGGCCGCGAGGTCGTCCTGGGCACCGATGCGGGTAAAGATGCGGTCCACCACCCCGATGCGCGCGCGCCGCGCCGGCACAAAGCTGCCGATCTGCGCCATCAGTACGATGAGCGCCACCTGGCGCAGGTAGGTCGACTTGCCCGCCATGTTGGGGCCGGTCAGCAGGGCCAGTCGCGGCCCCGCACCACCCAGCCGGCAGTCGTTGGCCACGAACTGCTCGCGGCCCAGCGCCGCCTCCACCACGGGGTGGCGCCCCTGCTCGATCACCAGCTCGTCGCTGTCGTCCACCTCGGGCCGCGAGTAGTCATGGCGCTCGGCCACTTCGGCCAGTGCGGCGTACACGTCGAGGTGAGCCAGGGCGTCAGCCGTGCGCAGCAGGCGTGGGGCATGCTCGCCAACGCGGGCCAGCAGCGCCTGGAACAGCGCGCGCTCGACGGCGGCGATGCGCTCCTCGGCGTGCAGGATGCGACTCTCGGCCTCCTTGAGTTGCGGCGTGATGTAGCGCTCGCAGTTGGCCAGCGTCTGCTTGCGCACGTAGTCAGGCGGCACGCGGTCGCGGTGCGGGTGAGTGACCTCGATGTAGTAGCCGAACACCTGGTTGTAGCTGACCTTCAGGCTCTTGATGCCGGTGCGGGCGCGCTCGGCGCCCTCCAGCTCGGCCAGCCAGCGGCGCGTGTCGGCGATCGATGCCACCAGCGCGTCGCGCTCGACGTCGTAGCCGTCGCGAATCAGCCGGCCGTCGTCGCCGTCGGCCACCGCGCGGCCGATCTCGTCGGCCAGGGCGCGGCAGGGGTCGAGCGCGGCGCGCAGCTCGGCCAGGGCCGGCACCTCGCGCAGCAGCTCGCGTAGCGGCTCCACCGCCAGCAGCAGCTCGCGCAGCTGGAGCAGCTCGCGGGCACTGGCCACGCCCTGCAATGCCCGGCTGGTGAGCCGCTCCAGGTCGCCCACGGGGCCCAGGCGCGTCAGCACGGCCGCGCGCACCCCCCGGGCCTCGACCAGGGCGGCCACGGCGTCCTGGCGCGCGCGGATCGCCGCCACATCGAGCAGCGGCTGGCCGAGCCAGCGCCGCAGCAACCGGCCGCCCATGGGCGTGCGCGTCTGGTCGAGCACCCCGAGCAGGCTCGCCTGCGCGCCGCCGCCCCGCGCGCCGTGGGTCAGCTCCAGGTTGCGGCGGGTGTGGGCATCCAGGATCATGTACGCCGCGGTGCTGTAGGTCCGCAGGCCACGCAGCAGCGGCAGCAGCGCGGGGTTAGTCTCCTCGAGGTAGGCCAGAATCGCGCCAGCGGCGCCGATCGCCAGCGGCAGGTGTGCGCAGCCGAAGCCCTCCAGCGACCGCACGCCGAACTGCCGCAGCAGGCGGTCGCGCGCGGCCTCCGGGTCGAAGCGCCAGGCGTCGAAGCGCGTCACATGGCTCGGGAGCGCGAGCGCGCCCGCCTGGTCCCACGGCACCAGGCACTCGGCGGGTGCCAGACGGCCCAGCTCGCCGAGCAGCGCCGTTGGCGCCTCGGGACCGCTCAGCTCGGTGACCGCGAACTCGCCGGTGGTCACGTCCACGTAGGCCAGGCCGTACGCCTCCGGCGTCGCGCTGCCGCGCCCGCCCGGGCCGCGCACCACCGCCGCCAGGTAGTTGTTGGCGCGCGGCGCGAGCATGTTCGGCTCGATCACCGTGCCGGCGGTGACCACGCGCGTTACGGCGCGGTCGACGATGCCGTGGCCCGGCGGGCTGAGCTGCTCGGCGATGGCCACGCGGTAGCCCTTGCGCACCAGCCGCGCGAGGTAGCTGTGCGCCGCGTGGTACGGCACCCCGGCCATCGGCACGCGCTCGCCGCGCCCGAACTCGCGCGAGGTGAGGGTGAGGTTCAGCTCGCGGGCGGCGATGCGGGCGTCCTCGTCGAACAGCTCGTAGAAGTCGCCCATGCGGAACCACAGCAGCGCGTCGGGATGCTGCGCTTTGAGATCGAGGTATTGCTGGCGGGCCGGTGTGGCCATGGCGTGTTCGTACCGCCTCCCTGCGTGCGCGACGCGGGCGTGATTCTACACCGTGGCCTGCGGGAGATTACAGCGTGTGATGCCGGTCTGGTCAGAGCGCCAGCGCGCGGTAGCGGCGCGCCACCTCGGCGATGTCGGCGAACAGCGTGGCGCGGGCCGCCTCGAGGCTCTCCGGTGGCTGGATCAGTACGTAGGCCGGGTGCAGTGTGGCCAGGACGTGCGGGACCTGCGGCGTCTGGAACCACTGCCCGCGCTGCTGGGTGAGTTTGAACTCCTTGCCAAGGATCTCGCGCGCCGCCGGGGCGCCCAGGCACAGCACGATCTGGGGCCGCAGCAGCGCTAGCTCGGCGTCGAGCCAGGGCCGGCAGGCCCGGATCTCGCTGACGCGCGGCGGGCGGTTCTTGCGCCGCGTGCCCTGGAGCACCCAGGGGCGATGCTTCACGATGTTGGTGACGTATAGCCGCTCGCGCGCCAGGCCGGCCTCGGCCAGCGCCTGGTCCAGCAGCTGCCCCGCCGGGCCGACGAAGGGAATGCCCTGGCGGTCCTCTTGCTCGCCCGGCGCCTCGCCGATGAGCATCAGGCGCGCGTCGGGCGGCCCGTGGCCGAACACGGTCTGCGTGTTGTCGGCGTACAGGGGACAGGCGCGGCAGCGCCGGGCCCGCGCGGCCACGTCGGCCAGCGTCTCGCCCGCTAGCAGCCCCGGGGTGACCTCGTCGCCCGTCTCAAACAGCATGACGCCCCTCCTACCACCGGCCGTCAGCGCCTGCAAGCCCCGTGCCGCGCTGGTCACCCGACACGATTGTGAGGCTGCCGCCCGGTTCGGTACAGTCCCGTAGAAAGCTGATCTAGCCAAGGGGAATTATCAAGCATGGGCGGTCTCGCCATGGGCGGTTTGGCACTCGCGCTCGGCCTCGCCGCGCTCCTGGCCTGTGGTACGCCGGGCCAGCACGCGGGAGCTCTCACACCCCAGGCGGCCGCCCAGCCACCCGCGGCGCCGCCGACTAGCTCCCCCGCCGCGCCGCAGGCCGCATCGCCCAGCCCGCCTGTGACCGTCAACGTGGGCACGCTCGGGCTCGCTTCCGACGCGGGCGTGTATATCGCGCTGGAGCGCGGCTACTTCCAGGAGCAGGGCCTCGACGTGCGCGACACGCGGTTCGATGCGGGCGCCCGCGTGATTCCCGCCCTGGCCGCGGAGCAAATCGACGTGGGGGGCGGGTCGCCCAGCTCGGGACTGTTCAACGCCATGGCGCGCGGGATCGGCATCGAGATCGTGGCCGACCGCGGCCGCGCCGGCAGCGACTCCAGCTACATGGCGTTCGTCCTGCGACGCGACCTGGCGGAGAGCGGGGCGGTGCGCGAGCCGGCCGACTTCCGTGGCCGCCGCGTGGCGACCATCGCCAACGACAACGCGAACGTGATCCAGTTCGACCGCTACATGCGCAGCGGCGGGCTGACCTACAAGGACGCCGACATGGCGGTGATGCCCGGCGGCGACATGATCGCCGCGCTGGCCAACGGCAGCATCGACATGGCGGCGGTGGCCGAGCCGATCCCCACGCGCGCCGTGGCCGCGGGCGCGGGGGTGCGCTGGAAGGGTTCGCACGAGGTGTACCCGCAGCAGCAGGCGGCGGTGCTGATGTTCTCGCCGACCTTCGGCCAGGAGAAGACGGAGGCCGCCCGCCGCTTCATGCAGGCATATCTGCAGGGCGTGCGCGCCTACTACGACGCCTTCTTCCGCAACCGCCAGCGCGACGAGGTCGTGGCGATCCTGACGCGCACCACCAGCCTGACCGACCCGCGGTTGTACGACGAGATGGTGCCGTTCGCCGTCGATCCGGACGGCTGGGTGAACGAGCAGAGCTTGACGGACGATCTCGACTGGCTGGTACGCGAGGGGCTGGTGCCCGAGCGGCCGGACCTGCCCCGCTTCCTCAACCGCGCGTACCGGGACTACGCGCTGGAGCGGCTCGGGCCCTATGTGCGA
Organism: Chloroflexota bacterium; assembly: GCA_019686175.1. Taxonomy (GTDB): domain Bacteria; phylum Chloroflexota; class UBA6077; order UBA6077; family JAJPHF01; genus JADGHJ01. The sequence goes on from JADGHJ010000120.1 coordinate 5,934, forward strand.
TAAGCATAAGCACCGGCAGGCAGCTCTGCTCCGAAGCACTCTGGGGCTCGTGGCTTGGCCTGGTCCGCAGCCACTGTGAACGGCGGGCCGCCCCACAGTGCCGCGGATGCTTCCCCAAATCACGAGGCGTGGAGCCCTGGGAGCGTGGCGAACTCGAAGGCAAGAGCAGTGAGTGGGCGCGAGTCGGCGCTGCGGACCAAGCGCGCCATCTGCTGCCACTGCTCGGCGCGCTGCGGGGTGCTGGTCGATCTCGACGCGGGGGGCGAGCCGGTTGCCATCCGCGGCGACCCTGGTCATCCCATCAGCCAGGGGTTCCTCTGCCCGCGCGGGCGCGCGGCCATCGAGTACTTCCAGCACCCGGCGCGTCTGGACTACCCCCTCAAGCGCGCGGGCGCCCGCGGCGAGGGGCGCTGGCAGCGAGTGAGTTGGGACGAGGCGCTGGACGACATCGCGGCGCGCCTGCTGGCCATCCGCGCCGAGGCGGGCGCCGAGGCAGTGGCGTACCTATGCGGCACCTTCCACGGCGCCGACGGCAACTTCGGCTACCGGCTGATGCACCACTTCGGCAGCCCCAACTCCAGCGGCATCGGCCCCATCTGCGCCGGTCCGCGGCTGATGGCCGACGCGCTGACCTTCGGCTATGGTCCCACTGCGCCCGAGATCGTGCCAGGCACCACGCGGGTGGTGCTGCTGTGGGCTTACCACCCCTCGGCGTCCGGCCCTCCGGGCTGGAGCCGCATCCTGGCCGCGCAGCGGGCGGGCGCACGGCTGATCGTAGTCGATCCGCGGCCCACCACCGAGGCACGCTACGCCGACCTGTGGCTGCGGCCGCGGCCTGGCAGCGACGCCGCGCTGGCGCTCGGCCTGCTCCATGTCCTGCTGGCCGAGGAGCTCTGGGACCGCGCGTTCGTCGAGCGCTGGACGCATGGCTTCGACGCACTGCGAGCGCGCGCCGCCGAGTACCCGCCCGAGCAGGTGGCGGCCCTCACGGGCGTGCCGCCCGACCAGATTCTCCGCGCAGCGCGCTGGTACGCCGCGCTGGCGCCGGCCGCGCTGGCCAGCGGCGCGCCCAACGGGCTAGGCCGCAACGCCCTGAACTTCGAGCGCGCGCTCTGCTGCCTGATCGCGCTGACGGGCAACCTGGACCGCCCCGGCGGCAACCGGCTGGCTGGGCCGCACCCGGGCGTGGGCAACAAGACCACCGGCGAGGACTACGCCGCCCTGCCGCCGGCGCAGCGGGCCAAGCGCCTGGGCGCCGAGCGCTTCCGGCTGCTGCACGAGGGCTTCGAGCGCCTGTCGGCGGCCGCTGCTCGCGTGTGGCACGGCATCGCTTACCCATATAGCGTCCAGTTCTGGGCGGCGGCGCACCCGCCCACCCTGTTCCGCGCTATCCGCACGGGCCAGCCGTACCCGGTGCGCGCGCTGTGGGTGCAGCACAACAACCTGCTCGGCTGCTACAGCAACAGCCAGGAGGTGTACGCGGCGCTCGTCAGCCCGAACCTCGAGCTGTTCGTCGTCCACGACCTGTGGCTGACGCCCACGGCGATGCTGGCCGACTACGTGTTGCCCGCAGCGAGCTGGCTGGAGAAGCCGTTCCTGTGGTCCACCGGCCGCGGCGATCCGGTGCTCACGGGCGAGCAGGTCACCATGCCGCGGCACGAGCGCCGCTCGGATTACGAGCTGTGCCGCGACCTGGGCCGGCGGCTGGGTCAGCAGTGGCCCGAACGGGTGGAGGAGGTGTGGGACCAGTGGCTGGCCGGCGCCGAGACGACCTTCGACGCGCTGGTGCGCGCGCCGCAATGGTGGCTGCCGGCCCCCAGCGAGCGGCGCCGCCACGAGCAGCCCGACCCCGGCACGGGCGCGCCACTCGGCTTCGGCACCCCCACGGGCAAGGTGGAGCTGGCCTCCACGGTGCTGGCCGAGCTGGGCTACGACCCGCTGCCGGCCCACGACCCCGCGCTCGACGCCGCGCTCGACCGCGCGCGCTACCCGCTGTGGCTGATGGTCGGCGGCACGCGCATCGACGCGCTGCACCAGGACCACCGTCAGATCGCCAGCCTGCGCCGCCGCCACCCCGACCCGCAGGTGGAGATCGACCCGCGGCTGGCGGCGGCGCACGGGATCGCCGAGGGCGACTGGGTGCGCATCGAGACGCCGCGCGGGACCATCTACCAGCGCGCGCGGCTAGTGCCGGACCTGGGCACCGACGTCGTGAACGCCGAGCGCTGGTGGTATCCTGAGCGCGAGGGCCGCGCGCCGACCCTGTACGGTTTCTGGGAGAGCAACGTCAGCGCGTATACGGAAGACGATCCCGCGCTGTGCGACCCGGCCTACGGCGCCTGGCCGTTCCGGGTCGCCGTGTGCCGCATCGCGCGCGCCGACGCCCCACCGGGCTGAGCAGCGAGGTACTCGCTCCGCTCGCGTGCAGTAGCAGTCAAGGAGGTGGTCGCGTGTTCCAGCCCCGAGGCTCCTGGGTGGCGATCCCCACGCCGTTCAAGGACGACGAGAGCGTCGATTTCGACACGTTCGAGCGCCTGATCGACTTCCACGCCGAGAACGGCACCAACGCGCTGCTCGTGATGGGCTCGACCGGCGAGCCGACGCTGCTGGAGCCCGAGGAGCGGCGCGCGATCATTGACCGCGTGACACGCTACGCGCGCGGCAAGATCCCCGTGTTCTTCGGCACCACTGGCGGCTCGACCCGCGAGACGATCCGCCTCACGCAGTACGCCGAGGCTCAGGGCGCCGACGGCGTAGTGCTGGTGGTGCCGGCCTACGTGACGCCGCCCCAGGAGGCCGTTTACGAGCATTTCCTGGCCGTGGCGCGGTCCGTGCGCTTCCCGGTAGCGCTGTACAACAACCCCACCCGCGTGCGCGTGCACATCGAGCCCGAGACGATCGCGCGGCTGCACCGCGAGGCGCCCAACCTGTACATCGACAAGGAGGCGATGGCCGACGTCTCGCAGCTCGCGGAAGTGATCGCGCTGACCGACGGCGGCGTGAAAGTGCTGTGCTGCGACTACCCGAAGTACGGGCTGATCCTGCCCACGCTGGCGCTGGGCGGCCGCGGCATCGCCGGCATCACCGGCAACGTCGCGCCCGCGGAGTTCGCCGAGCTGGCGGAGCCCTGGGAGGGGCAGGTGGACATCGAGCGGGTGCGCGCGCTGTACTACCGCCTCCTGCCGCTGATGAAGGCGATGTACTGGCTGCCGAACCCGGTGGTAGTCAAGAAGGCGATGGAGCTGCTGGGCCTGCCGGTGGGCCGGCCGCGCCGACCGCTAGTGGAGTTCAGCGGGCCGCGGGTGGCGGAGCTCGACGCGCTGATCACTGGCCTGGGCCTCAAGGAGCGCTACGCGCCCTGGACGCGCCGGCTACACCCCGTCGGCGCCTGAGCTGGCAGATAGCGCCGATCGTAACCGGGGCCTCTCGCTCTCAGCTCCTCTCCCGTCAGGGGAGAGGGAAGTATGCTGGCCAGCCCGCTCTACCTATGGGGAGAGGACGGGGTGAGGATTCCTCATGGTAGACGGCGCGGCGCGCGCGCGCCGCGCGAGCCGCACCCGTAACTGTAAAGCGGGCAGTAGATCACGCTCGGCACGCCGACTACGCCCAGGTACCCGAGGTAGCTGCGGCGGTAGTAGTTCGGGTAGTACAGCGCGTCGAGGCCGTAGCCCGACCCGTACAGGCCGCTTACAGGCACGTACAGCCCGTAGGGGTAGGTCGCCAGGCCGTACAGGTAGGCCCGCTCCCAGTACGACGGCAGGGCGAAGCTGCTCGCGTAGTAGCTCCAGTAGGCGTTGGTGTAGCCCGCGTAGTCCGGCGTCAGCCAGCCGGTGGCATCGGGCACCAGCCAGGGGGGTCCGTACAAGCCGAAGCCGTAGTACGGCGGCGCGTAGATCGGGCCGCCCGTGTCGGCCGGCCCGGGCGGGTAGGCGGCGCTGGCGGTGACCACGTCGAAGGTGTACGAGCCGCTCACCCCTGGGATCCGCCAGGTGACCGACGTCGGCGCCTGCGTCCAGATGGGGATCTCGCCAGGTGGGCCGCCTGCCACGGTCGGGCTCACCAGCACCGCGGCCGTCTTGGGGCCGCCGCCCGCGATGGCGCCGTCGGTCGTCTGCGCGTAGACGTACACCGTGTGCGGCCCCGGCGCCACGTTCGCCTGGAGGGCGAAGCCCGTGAGGGTGAAGCGAGCCTGGCCCAGGTTGGCCGCCACATCCGGCCGCTGGAGGCCGTAGGTGGCGCGGCCGAGATAGGTACCGCCCGCATCGCGCTCACCGTCGAGGTAGACATCGACACGGGCGATGCCGGTGCCGCTGGGACTGGCAGGGTCCGCCGCCCAGCCGCTGACGTAGAGGGTGGGGCCGCTGACGCCGCCACGCGGCTGATCGACGACGACTAGCGCCGTGCCGGCGTCGGCGCTCGGACTAGCCCCCACCGGGGTGCTGGGCGCGAGCAGCAGCAGCGGCAGCACGACAACGAGCGCCAGGACTAGGCGGAGCGTGTTCATGGTCGATTCTCCCGGCATGGCGGCCATCGTTAGAGACGAAACACCGTCGAGAACGCAGCGCGCGTGCCACCGCGCTCACTCCTCCAGGCCCATGGTATGGACGTGCTCCGGCCGGATCTTGACCAGCAGCCGCCGCTCGCCGGGCTGGCGAAACGGGTAGCGGTCCTGGCCCAGGTACTTCTTTGCCAGCTTGTCGATATGCGCCTCGGCGCCCTCGTGCGTCAGCGCCACGACCCGGCCGCGGATCTGCGCGTAGCGGTAGGCGTTCTGCTGATCCACGACGGCCAGCGCCACGCGGGGGTCGCGGCGCAGGTTGCGCGGCTTCTGGCGTCCCTCAGCCGTGTTGATCAGGATGTGCTCGCCGTCGGTGTCGATCCACACGGGCGTCACCTGGGGCGAGCCGTCGGGCATCAGGGTAGCGAGGTGGCCGAGGTTCGGAGCGAGGATGAGCTGGCGGACGGCGGGCGACAGCGCGACCACGGAGCCTTCTCCCAGCGTCGTAGTAGTGGGCGCGGGCCGTTGGCGATGGCGCGCGCCTACAACTATGATAGGGAGAGCGCCGGCCAGTACGCGGCTGAAGGAGCGAAGCGATGCAGTTCTACTTCTTCCACCTGATGCCGTACCCGTACCTGAAGCCCGACTACATGGAGACCGAGCGCTCGGCCTGGGTCACCTACTCCAATCGCTACTACGATCCCCAGGTCGGGCACCAGCTCTACAACCGCTACCTGGACGAGCTGGAGTACGCCGACGAGCTGGGCTTCGACGGCATCTGCGTCAACGAGCACCACCAGAACGCCTACGGGCTGATGCCGTCGCCGAACGTGATGGCGGCGATGCTGGCGCGGCGGACCCAGCGCGCGAAGATCGCCATCCTGGGCAACGCCCTGCCGCTGCGCGACCACCCGCTGCGGGTGGCCGAGGAGGTGGCCATGCTCGACGTGGTCACCGGCGGGCGCATCATCTCGGGCTTCGTGCGCGGCATCGGCTGCGAGTACCACTCCTTCAGCATGAACCCGACGCACTCGCGCGAGCGGTTCCTGGAAGCGCACGACCTGATCATCCGCGCCTGGACCGAGCCGGGGCCGTTCGAGTTCTATGGCAAGCACTATCGCTTCCGCTACGTGAACGTCTGGCCGCGCCCGCTCCAGCAACCGCACCCGCCGATCTGGATCCCGTCGCAGGGTAGCTCGGAGACGATCGAGTGGGCGGCGGAGCGCCGCTACCCCTACCTGCAGACGTTCAACACGCTGGCGGCGCTGCGCAAGAACCTGGGCGCCTACCGCGAGGCGGCGCAGCGCTACGGCTACGAGGCGTCGCCGGAGCAGCTCGGCTGGGCCGTGCCGGTGTACGTGGCGCCGACCGACGAGGAGGCGCGGCGCGAGGCGAAGCCGCACATCGAGCTGTTCTACAACCAGTTGCTGCGCTACCCGCCGGAGTACGGCTTCCCGCCGGGCTACCTCACCGAGCGCTCGATGGTCGCGGTGCTCCAGGCCAAGGTCGCCGACCGGCAGGGCCACCGCACCTTCGAGCAGATGAACGCCGACGGCTACATCATCGCCGGCAGCCCCGAGACGGTGCGCCAGCGGCTGACCGAGGCGCAGAAGGAGATCGGCTACGGCCTGTTGGTGCCGTTCCTGCAGTTCGGCAGCCTGCCGGCCGATCTGACGCGCCGCAACACCGAGCTGTTCGCCCGCGAGGTGATGCCTGCGCTACGCCCGCTGGGCACGCCCACCGCCGTCCGCTAGCCGCGCTCGCCCGATGTGATCCGCGTGGGTGGGGCGCGCTTGCGCCGCCACGATACGTACCGCTCTGCCCAACCGCCGGCTCGCCGCCAGTGTACCTCGTGGCCCGCTAGACGCCCGGCAGCGGACCCGCGCGGGGCGGGCGGCCACCCTGTGGCTGCCACCGTCACGATGGCAGCCAGTTCCTCCGGGCACCTGCCTCTCGCTGCGGCCAGCAGGCGGCGTTGGAAGCTGCTATCATGGCGCTGGCCGTGACAGGCGGCAGGGGGTGGGCATGCTGGCCAAGGTGCTGACC
>JADGHJ010000121.1 GCA_019686175.1 Chloroflexota bacterium
GCTTGGCGGGGCTGGTCATGCTGCTCGGCGCCTGCGGGGGCGGCCGAGGCGACCTGCCCAAGACCCCCACCGTGATCCCGCAGCCCACCCCCGATCGCACCGTCGACGCGGTGATTCGGGGAGCCGTGCACCTGTCGCCGGTAGCGACGCCGTCGCTAGGCGGGACTCGGACCGTTTCGACCGCGTCGAGCGCACCTGCGAGCAACCACCTGGTGGTTACCGCGACGCCACCACGTCAGGCCCCCGGCTACTATTTGGCCCCGCAGCCCATGCATACCCCCGCCGCGCCGCGAGGGGCCGAGACGACCAGCGCGTCAAACGGTGTCGCCCCTCGCCTGTCCAACGAGCCGGTGGCCCCGGCCGCGCCTGCGGCGAGCGCGGCACGGCAGATGGTAGCGCCAACCCCCGTACCAACCCGGGCGAATGTCGTCCCCGCCACGCCGACCGTCAGCATGCGAGCGGCACCGACGGCGTCACAGGGTGGCGCGACGCCATCGCTCGGCGGGTCCGCCAACACCGGGCAGGCCCCGCGTATAAGCGCCCCAGTGGGGCCCACGGCAGCCCCCGCCGTGGCGCCGGCTGCTGCCCCCACCTTTGGACGCTCCAACGCGACCGGTCGGGCGAGCCAATAAGCCCAGGGCTGCTGGACGCCATCATGAGCACCGCCCCGCCTGCCCGCGCCGGGAACGCTCTACCTTGGCCGTGCAGGCGCTCGGGCCCGCCGCGCGCATCGCCGCTCCGCCGCGATATCGGCCGGCGCCGACTTCCGTATACGAACGGTAAAGGCTCGGCGTACGGCGTCTGGCGAGGCGGCCACCATTGCGTTGCCCGAGACCGTGACGGGCGCGTCCGTGAGGCTGGTGATATGACTAGGGCATGAGCAAGAGTGCGGAGGCAGCGTGCGGCTTCTGGCGTGGATCCAGGGGGCGTTAGCGGTCGTCAATCTCGTGGCTGCGGCGGTCTGGCTGTACGAGCCGGCGCGCACGGGTTGCGGAGGCGTCCCTTTGTTCGTCGGCCTCGTCACGGTGTTCATCGCCGGCGTGCTTGCCGCGGGAGGTGTGTGGTCACTCGTCTATCTAGCCGGCCGCAAGTCCATTGTCTGAGGCATGGACCCGCCGCTCTCGGCGCAAGGGCGGGGATGTGCGACCAGCCGTCGAATGGCCCATTGCCGAATATTCCTGCAGACGAGTAACATCGCGCCAAGAGGGTAGACACTTGGGACCGCACCTTGCGCTCTCCAGCCGTCCGGTGGCCGGCGGGCAAGTGTCCTTGTCCCAGCGTCCCTCGGAGCAGGGCGCTGCCCAACGGGAGGCGAGCGTGATCGAGCTCGTGGGCGCGCCGAAGGCCGGCCTGCGCCTGACCATCCACTCGACGCCGACACGCCTCACACTGGTGAGCAGGCTCGACCCGGCGCTGCTGTACTTAGTGTTGGGCGCGGCCATTCTCCTCGGCGTCGTCGGCGCGGTGTGGTCGGCGCCCGACCGGTCGGTACTGCAGGCTGGCCTGTTCGCCGCCCTATGCTCGCCCATCGCCCTGTTCCTCATGATCAGCGCGCTGCGGCTGCGCTTCGTCTGCGTGGTCGACCGGGCCCGCAACGAGCTATGTATCCATGAGCGTGGGTATCTCACGGTCTGGCAGCGCCGGTACGCCCTGGAGAATGTCGAGCGCGTCTACCTGCTCAGCGTCGACGGCCCCGAGGCGCCGTTCGGCGGGCGGCACTACCTCCTGAGCATCGCCGTGCCCCACGGCGCCTATCTGCTGGCTGAAGGAGCGCGACTACCACCACTGGAAGCTATGGGCCGCGAGCTGGCCCGCTACCTGGGGGTGCCGCTGGACCAGCAGGGGCACGCGCTGGTAGACACGGGTAGCCGGCGCCGGCTGCTGATCGGTATCCTGCTCTATGCCGCGCCCGTGAGTATCGCGGTGACGGTATTGGGCATGTACCTGCCCGAGTCGCCCTCGGCGTGGGCCCTCCCCACCACGCTCACCGCGATCGTCCTCTCGCAGGTCGGCGCCATCCTCGCGTTGCTGTACTATCGGCAGCGCGGTGGGGACGCTGCCGGCAGCCCACGGCTGGGTGCGGCCGATGCGGACAGCAGTGGTCCCCTGGCAGGACCGGATAGCGGGCCATGACCGACGAACCATCGACACGCGCGGAGCGGCTCACCGCATTCGAGCAAGTCCTCCTCGGCCGGCGCACGGTGCGCTACTATCGCCCAGACCCCATACCGGCCGACCTGCTGGCTGCCAGCCTGGCGGCGGCAGCACATGCGCCCTCCCCGCACCATCGTGCTCCCTGGCGCCTGGTCGTGCTCACTCGGCGGGAGGCCAAGGAGCGGCTGGCCATGGCGATGGGCGAGGCCTGGGCGGACGACCTACGTGGCGACGGCGTGGCCACGGAGCGGATCGCCGCGCTACTGGCCGGGTCGCGCGCGCGCCTCGTGGAGGCCCCGGCCGTGGTCGTCCTGTGCACCGATGAGGCGACGCTCGACCGCTACCCGGATGCGCGGCGACAGACGGCCGAACAGATGATGGCGGCTCAGAGCGCCGGCGCGGCGCTGCAGAACATCATGCTCGCGGCCCAGGCACGCGGCCTGGCGAGCTGCTGGATGTGCGCTCCGCTGTTTTGTCCCGAGGTGGTCACGGCGACGCTGGGGATCGCCCCGACTCTGCGGCCCCAAGCGCTACTGACCCTCGGCTACCCGGCGCAGCCGCCGCCGCCGCGATCTCGTCTCGCGCCGGCCGAGCTGATTGTCCGCTGGGATTGAGCACGGTTGCGCAGGCCATGCCGCGTTGCCGCGGCAGCGGCCGGCAGGCTACCATTTAAGACAGCGCACGCTTCCCATGCCGGGGTGGCGGAATTGGCAGACGCGCACGGCTTAGGACCGTGTGGGGAGACCCGTGCGGGTTCGAGTCCCGCCCTCGGCACCCTGGCGACTAGTCGCCTACCGGTAGACGGCGCGCCGGGGTGGCTCCGTACGCAGCGGCCAAGTGGGCCGTTGCGGGCCCCCTCTTCCGTCGCTAGACACCCACCGGGCCGCCATACGCGGCGCCGCTGTTGCCCTGGCCCTCAGGACCTCCAGGCATCGCTGCAGCCGAGCTAGGGGCGGATCGTGCCGGAGCGTGCCCTGGCCGTGGACATCGGGGGCACCAAGCTGGCCGCTGCGGTAGTCGATGCCGACGGCCGGGTGGCGGGGTTCGTCGAGCGCCCGACGCCTGTCACCACCGATCCCCAGGTGCTGTTCGCCCACCTGCAAGCGACCATCGCGGCGACCCTGCAGGCGGCCGGCGTTGCTCCCGCCACGCTGTGCGCGATCGGCGTGGGCTGCGGCGGGCCGATGCGCTATCCTGAGGGGCGCGTCTCTCCCCTCAATATCCCCGCCTGGCGAGATTTCCCCCTGCGCGCGCGCCTCGAGGCCAGTTACGGCCTGCCGGTCCGCGTGGACAACGATGCCAAGGCGTTTGCGCTCGGAGAATACTGGCAGGGAGCGGGACGCGGTGCTCGGGCACTGCTGGGTATGGTGGTCTCCACCGGCGTCGGCGGGGGGCTGGTGCTCGACGGGCAACTCGTCCACGGCGCCCAAGGGAACGCCGGGCACATCGGGCATGTGATCGTGCGGCCGGGCGGGCCCCGCTGCGCTTGCGGAGCCCGCGGCTGCCTAGAGGCCATCGCTGCTGGGCCCAGTCTGGCGCGGGCGGCAGTGCGAGCGCTGGGGCGTGGGACTGCCTCCGCACTGCGCGGTGTGGCGCCCTTGACGGGCGAGGCGGTGGCTGCTGCCGCCCGCGCTGGAGACCCGCTTGCGCTGACGCTGCTCGCCGAGGCCGGCCGCGCGATCGGTCAGGCGTTGGCCAGCGCGGCCGCCCTACTCGACCTGGATCGGGTGGTCATCGGTGGTGGCGTGAGCCAGGCGGGAACGCTGCTGTTCACACCACTGCAAGCCGAAGTCGCCCACCGGGCACGCCTCGCTTTCACTCGTGACCTGACGGTGGTGCCCGCCCAGCTTGGCCGCCGGGCGGGCGTAGTCGGCGCAGCGGCGCTGATCTTCCAGGCCGCGGACGCGACGGTTGTCCGCCCAGGCAGACGCAGCTGATGGCCGAGGAGTAACACGCGCCGGATGGTAAAATTTATGAACCAAGTCAGCGGAATTCCAACCGCCCAGCCTCGTCCCCGCGCGCGGCCGCGCGGCTGGCGAGCGCGCGAGGGCTCATGTGGCTGAATCGCTTCGCCCTGACCAACTTCCGCACCTATGTCCGCCTGGGCCTCGAGCTACCCCAGGGCCTAGTGGTGTTCCACGGCGCGAACGGGCAAGGGAAGACCAACCTGCTCGAAGCGGTATACATGCTCGCTACGACCAAGTCACCCCGCGCCAGCAGCGATCGTGAGCTGATCAACTGGTTAGCGCTCGACCAGGCCCAGCCATTTGCTCGCATCGCGGCCAGTGTTCATCGCGGAGCGAGCGAGCTGCACGTGGATCTGACCCTTCGCGCGGAGATCAACCCTACCGGCAACGGTGCCCACGGCCTGACGCTCAGCAAGCAGGTGCGCGTTGGCGGCTTGCCCCAGCGCGCCATCGAGTACGTGGGTACCGTGATCGCGGTGCTGTTCTCGCCGGAGGATGTCGGGCTGGTGAGCGGCCCGCCGGCCGGTCGGCGCCGCTACCTGGACATCACGCTCTCGCAGGTGAACTCACGCTACCTGCGCGCGCTGCAGCGCTACACGAAGATCGTCGCGCAGCGCAACCACCTGCTGCGCCAGGTGCGCGAGCGCCGCCAGCCGCTGGGCCTGCTGGAGCCTTGGGACGCCGAGCTGGTCCGCAGCGGGAGCTACATCATCGAGGAGCGCACACGGCTCCTGGCCACGCTCAACGGCCACCTGACAGAACTGTTCCGCGCGCTCAGCGGTAGCCGCGCGCGGCTCGAGGTCGCCTATCGGTCAAGTGTGGATGGCGCGAGCGCCGAGGAGCCGGTCGAGCACGCGGTCGTGCGCGAGAGCGGAACCCCCTGGCGCGACAGCCCAGCGGCCACCTTGCCCAACCTCGCAGGGTTAGCCGAGCGGTTCGCGCGCTGCCTGAGCGTCGGCCGCGAGCGCGAACTGGCGCAGGGCGTGTCTCTGGTCGGCCCGCATCGCGACGACCTGGTATTCCTGCTGGACGACGTCCCCCTGGGGACTTACGGTTCGCGCGGTCAGCAGCGGCTCGCCGTGCTCGCTCTAAAGCTAGCGGAGGTCGACTTCATGCGAGCGGAGACCGGCGAGCGGCCGCTGCTGCTACTCGACGACGTGCTCAGCGAGCTAGATCCCGCCCGCCAAGCCTTCGTGCTCCAGACGCTCGGAACCGAGGGCCAGACGCTCCTGACGACGACCGACCTGGGCGGCTTCGATGCCAGCTTCCTCGCCCGCGCGCGCGTCTATCGTATCGAGGACGGCACGATCCACGCGGCCGCCTGAAGGCACAGCCACCCCTCTCACTCGCACGGTTCCTGCCACCCCGATTCCGGCAGAGCCGCCGCGGAGCCGCCGCGGCGGTCTAGCACGGTCCGACTGCTGGCTGCGCCGGTCGCTCTCTGGGGTCAGCGCACTGCCGGCCAGGGACAACCACACACCTGCGAAGCAGACCAGGTGCCCCCTGCAGGAATGGCGAACGCGCCCACCGCCAGCGGCGAGACCGCGGGACGCGTCCAGATATCCCACTGGTAGCACCACGATGGACTGCACAGCTCAGCGGGCCACAGCGGATTGGGGTCCATCCACGAGGTCATCACCAGCAGCCCCGGGCCCGGCGAGTAACTGACCTGCGGCGTGCCGAGCGCCGTCGCCGGCGTGGGGGTGGTGGCCGAGGGTGCTGGCGGCACACATGGTGGCGCCATCGGTACACAGGCGACCGGCGCTACCCCACAGCCGCTCGCCACCGGTGCCGCGCAGGCCACCGGCACGTCGGCGGATGGCCCCAGTTCGCTGGCGAGGCCCACTCCTGGCACCAGCGCGCCCAGCAGGGCTCCCAGGATCGCAGCGCGTTGCAGTGTCCTGCGGAACATCGCCCCTCCTCAGCGTGAGTTTCGCCGCCGCTATGCAAGATGGATGCCGCGCCCAGCATAGGTGTGCGCCTGGACGGTCGTCAATAGCCGACACCGTTACAGCCGGTAGCGCCAGATCTCCTGGAGCAGCTCGAAGCCCTGCCGGGCGTAGAACTGCCGCGCCCCGGTGTTCGCCGCGCTCACATAGAGCTGGATGGCGTCGAAGCCGCGTTGCCGCGCCCACGCCTGGAGGTACTCGACCAGCAGGCGCGCCACGCCGTGACGTCGGTACGAGGGCTCGACATACAGGGCGGATAGCTCGAGCCAACGGCGGTGTCGAAAAATCGGGGGGTCGAGATGCGCCTGCGCCAGCAGCAAGCCCACCGCCTCCTCCCCGTGCCAGGCCAGCGTCCAGAGCGTGTCCGGATCGTCGCGCGTGCGCTCGTAGGCGGCCCGCAAGTGGGTGGGCCAGTCATCGGCGAGCGTGAATCGCGGGTCGAACGTCGCGTTGAAGGTATGCAACGCGTGGAACAGTTCGGCGGCCCGTGGCAAGTCCTGCGGCGTGATCGGTAGGATGCGGACGTCCGGAGGCGAATCGCTCACGCGGTCTCCCTCCGGTCCGGAGTCGCCGCGACCACCAGCGCCGCGTCCGCCCACACGGACGCCTCTGGCGCCCGCGGTGTATCAGTCATGCTTCCTCCCGCCCCGCGTCGTGCAGCATCGCCCAGATGATACGCTACGTAGCCGCCCGAGATCAGCAGGCGACCGTGCGGTGCCATCCGCGTGTCGCGCGCCAGGGAACGCTGGCCGGCACCCCGTGTCTGCCGTACCATGCGCTCATCATCACAGGGAGGACAGGGTGATGCCGAGGAGCGTGCTGCGCCGATCCCTCGGGCTGCTGATTGGCTGGACGTTGTTGGCTTGCGGGCCGAGCTCGGCACCGGTTGCCCCGCAGGCGGCGCCGGCGGCGCCCGCGACCTCGGCATCGACCAGTGTGCCCATCACCACGCAGCCGGCGGCGCGCGCCCCCGTGCACGTCAGCGTCGGGGTACTCGCCGTCAGCGCCCAGGCTCCGTTTGCTATCGCCGAGGAGCGGGGCTATTTCGCCGAGGAGGGGTTGGAAGTCGAGTTGCAGCGCTTCGATTCTGGGGCCCGAATGGTCGCTCCCCTCGCGGCAGGGCAGCTCGATGCGGGCATGGGATCGCATAGCGCTGGCCTGTTCAATGCGCTAGCTACAGGCATTGGCATCAAGATCGTGGCCAGCAACCAGTTCAACACCACAGGCCGGAGCCCGTCGGCCATCGTGGTCCGCAAGGATCTGTACGACGCGGGCTTTCGCAGCGGGCCGGACATCCGGGGCAAGACGATCGCCGTCACCGCGCTGGGAACGACCGTCCACGCCAACGTGGGACGATACCTGGAGCGGTTCGGCATCGGGCCGGAGGAGGTCCACATCGTGGAGCTGAGCCAGCCCGACATGAACGTCTCGCTGGCCAACGGCGGCATCGATCTCGCCAATCAATCCGAGCCCCTGGTGACCCTTGGTGCCGAGCAGGGCATTCTGGTCCGCCTCCACGGGGTCGATGAGGTGTACCCGGACCGCGAGTCCTCCGTCATCTTGTATGGCCAGCAGTTCATCGACCACCAGCCCGAGGCCGCCCGGCGCCTGATGGTCGCCTACCTGCGGGCCGTGCGCGACTTCGAGGACGCCTTCCGCAAGCGGCGCGAGCAGGATGCCGTGCTGGACATCCTCACGACGCGCCTGCCGATCCGCGACCGCGCGCTCTGGCTGCGGATGTACGAGAATGGCGCCCTCCTGTACATCAACCCCGACGGCCGCGCCAACGCCGAGAGCATCGCCTGGGACCAGGACTGGATGCTCCGGCTCGGGCTGGTGCGTCAGCGCGTGGACATGGCCCAAGTGATCGACAATCGCTTTGTCGATTACGCCGTGGAGCGCCTGGGGCCATATCAGCCCTGACCGAGGGCCATCACAGCCGCCTCGTATAATCCGGTTGGGCGCGCTGTGCGCCGGAGCATTGGAGGAAACGATGCGTATGCCCTGGCTTCGCCTGGTCGCCCACCCTGCCGTGATCCGCGCGGGGGGCATCTGGGCGCTGCTGCGCCAGGCTCGCCTAGCCCTACGCCTGCTGCGCGACGAGCGGGTGCCGATGCCCGTGAAGCTGCTGCTACCCGCCGCGCTGCTCTACCTCATCTCGCCGATCGACGTCCTGCCGGACGTAGTGCCGCTGCTCGGCCAGCTCGATGACGTCAGTCTGGTCGTGCTGAGCTTGCTGGCGTTCGTGAAGCTGTGCCCGCCCCACGTGGTAGCGGAGCACGAGCGCGCACTGGCGGGCGAGGAGCCCCGTGCTCGGCAGGCCCCCGAGGAGCCGATCGAGACGCGCTACCAGTGGGTGGATCATCGCGGGCGGCCGTAGCCACGCGCGACGGTCCGAATCAGGGGATCGGCGGCTCGATCGTGCGCGGCTCGTCGAACTCCACGAAGTCGACCTCCGTGACGTAGCCCTGCGTCTCTTCGCGCGAGTGGAGCGGCAGCCAGGTCGTGGGGTCCACGGTTACGGTGACGCTGTTGCCCTGGGCCGTCCGCATCAGCCCCAGCTCCTCTAGCTCGGGCGAGGCCGAGTAGTCGAACGTCGCCCGGAACGCCGGCCGACCCTGCCACTCGACGACCTCGACCTCGGCGTCCGCCTCGACAGGGCGCGGCTTCCCCGTGGCCAGCGCGACCTGCAGGGCGCGGAACACCTGGGCCTGCTTGCGGAAATCCGGGTGCCGGGTCTGGGTCCAGTTCCCGCCCAGCGACGGGAGGTTCTGGTAACCCGTGTCGCCGATGATCACGTAGCGGGCCACTTCGCGGTTAGTGGCATCCTGCTCGACGAGCGTCGCGCGGTCCGGGGCGACATAAATCAAATCGGTGCGGTGGCCGTTGGAGAGCGTGGCCAGCAAGCGGGCGCTCTTGACCTTCAACAGGGCCGCGATCGTTCCGCGCGCCAGGTCGCGCGCGGTCGGCAGGGGCGCATCCGTCGAGCCCGGCGGGGGCGGCGCCTGCTCCGCGGCCTCACTGATGACCGCCGGGAGCGTCGGGGCAGGGAGGGCGATGGCGGTCGCCGCCTGGGCGAGGGGCGTGGCGGCCGCGGCTGCCAAGGTGGCGTTCGCGCTCGGCGAGCTGGTCGGAAGCGCGGGCGGGGGCGCGGGCGCGACGGCGGCGGAGCAGCCGAGCAGTGTGCTGGCGAGCAGGAGGCCACTGGCGGCCCGGATGGCACAGGTCCAGCGACGGCTCATAGCGTACCCTTGAGTTAGATGCAACTGACCGGGCGGGCCGGAAGGCCGGCCAACGGTGGGCATGGTACCAATGCGCGGAACCCGCGGTCAACGCTCCCGGGCGCGCCGACGGTGCCCGCCCGGGACGCGGGAGAGGAGCCGTTATGGGGATCACGGTGGTCGGGTTGGGCCCGGGCCCGTATCGGGCGCTTACCCTCGAGGCGGTCGATGCGCTCCACGCCGCCGGCGAGCTGTACCTGCGCACCGAGCGGCATCCCACCGTGGCCGAGTTCCCACCGGCGTTGCGCTGGCAATCGTTCGATGCCCTCTACGAGGAGGCGCCGTCGTTCGACATCCTGTACGACCGCATCGCCGAGACGCTCTTGGCGCGTGGCGCCCTGGCGGACATCACCTACGCCGTGCCCGGCCATCCGCTGATCGGTGAGGCCAGCGTGCAGCGCTTGTTGGCGCGCGCGCCGGCGGCAGGCCTCAGCGTCCGCATCGTGGGCGGGATGTCGTTCATCGAAGCGGTGCTAACCGCCGCTCACACCCCGGGCGTCGAGCACTTGCAAGTGGTCGACGCCCTGGCACTTCCGCCCCTTGTCCCAACTCAGCCGCTGCTGGTGTACCAGGTCTACAAGGCCAGCGTGGCCTCCGACCTGAAAGTGGCGCTGCTGCGGTACTACCCGCCGGAGCATCCCGTGGTGCTGGTGCGAGCGGCGGCCACCTCCGCCGAGCAAGTGGAGCAGGTGGAACTGGCCGCGCTGGATCGCGGTCGGCCGTACGACCACCTCACGGCCATCTACCTCCCGCCGTTGGCCCCGGAAGCGAGCTTTGGCACCCTAGATGGTCTCGCTGCGCTGGTCGCACGCCTGCGCGGCCCGAACGGCTGCCCCTGGGACCGCGAACAAACCCACGCCAGCATCAAGAAGTACGTCCTCGAGGAAGCGTACGAGGTGGCCGAGGCGATCGACGAGCGCGACTGGCCGGCCCTGTGCGATGAGCTAGGCGACCTGCTCCTCCAGGTAGCGCTGCACGCCCAGATGGCCGACGAGCGCGGCGAGTTCGACCTGCGCGACGTGCTCCACGGCATCTGTCGCAAGCTCGTGCGCCGGCACCCCCATGTGTTCGGGACGGTCGCGGTGGCGGACGCCGCAGAGGTCGAGCGCAACTGGGAGGCGATCAAGCGCGCGGAGCGCGGTGAACGCGAGCGGATGCCCTCGGTGCTAGACGGGCTGGCCCGCTACGGCCCATCGCTCGCGGTTGCTCAGGCGTTGGTGAAGCGTCTGGTGGCCGCCGGGCTCCTCCCGGCGGAGCGCGCAGTCCCCGCGGCCGAACTGCGTGCGGCGGCAGCCGCTGCCGCCCAACCGGACCAGGGCAGCGAGGCGGCACTGGCACGCGTGTTGTTCACTGCGGCCTGGCTCGCGCGGCTGGACGGCCTGGACGCCGAGGAGGTCCTGCGACAGGCCACGCGGCGCGTGATCCGCGCAGTGGAGCGATTCGAGCACGAGCGCCAGGTGGATGGCGAGTCGGCGGCCCCCCGGCGTCTCGGCGCGGACGGCGAGGTGTTGGCCGCGCTGGCTGCTACCGACGAGGTGCCGCCGGACGGCCACGGCGACCTACCCGCCTGACCCACGAGCCAAGCGACTGGCCTTGAGGGCCAGTCGCACTGACGATCCGAGCAGAGGCAGTCGCCTCCGTCGGAGGCTAGCCAGGTACGAGCCTCCGTGCGCCGGTTGCTAGTGCATCCCCGGGCGCGCCGCTCACCACAGAGCGATGCAGCTTGCTGCCTTGCCCAGCCGTACGCGGAACCCGCTCGTCTGCTGGCGCAACCCTAGGTGGCCTCCACGGGCGCTCCGCTCTAGACCGAGGGCACAACGCGCCAGCGCCGACGAATTCCCCGCCGGTGAGCTCTGCTAAGCTACTGGATCAGAGATGGGCCGAAGACGATGTGGGGGTGATGCTGCGCGGCTCGACGCCGAGGCCGCAGCAGAACGGGTAGCGCGGGTCGCGCTCGGTGCCGCAGCCCGGGCAGACCACCAGTGCGTACCCCATCACCTCATCGTCGTTGCGGACGTCGGTGAGATCCTGGCCGTCAAACCGCAGTGGCTGCGCGACTTCGGCGAGCATGGGAGCGCTCCCTCGCGAATACAAAGGGCCAGCCCCTTGGGGGCTGGCCCCTTTGCCAGTTCCGTTGACTAGAGTATACAAACGCGGCAGGCGGTGGACAAGCGAGCGGCAATTGGGCAGCAGCGGGCGGCCCGCCGGCTAACCTAGTGGATGTTCACGATCGTCCCGATCTCTGCCCAGTTCCAGAACCAAAGGGCGTCCTCCAGGTTCACGCCCAAGCACCCGTGCGTCCCCGGGTAACCGAAGTGGCTCGACCAGTAGTTGTAGTGGATGGCGGCGCCATCCGTCGTGAAATACTGCGTGTACAGCACGCCCTCGAGATAGTAGCCCCGTGGCGAGTCGCGCGGGATGCCGATCGTTGCACTGTCCATCGTCTCGTTCTCCACGCGACGCAGGATCCGGTGCAGGCCCGTGGGGGTGGAGTCCACGACGGTGCCGCGTAGCGCCAGCGCGGTGTAGACCACGCGGTCGTCCTCGTAGGCAGTCATCAACGTGGGCTCGGTCAAGTCCACATCGATCCAGCGCCCGGGGAACACCTGGGGCGGCGGTTTGGGCAGGCGCACGCCCGCGCTGTGGATATACTCCCCGTCACCGATCCGGTACCAGATGTCCCCGTCGTCACCCCGCACCGCCTCGTAGACATACACGGAGGCGTTGTGCGGCAGTTCGCGGAGTCGCGTCTCGGGGGCCACGCGTGGCCAGGAGCGGACGGTGTAGCCCAGAGCGCGGCCCGGCAGGTTGATGGCCTGCACGACCTCGGGCGTCGTGCCTCGCGTCGGGGGCGTAGTGGGTGGTGCTTGATCGGTCACGGGGGCCACGGCGTCCGCGTCGATCCATGCATACTCTTGGAACCCCGGGTAGTACACGAACAGGCGGCCCCGCCCGCTGCTGCCGGTAAGATCGAAGCGACTACCCGCAGGGGCACGGCCCAGGCTCACTGCGTCGGGGTCCGGGCTCGACCAGAGTTCGATCGGTCCGGGGTTCGTGACCCATTGATCGAGCCGCGTGATCTCCGAGGGGGGCGGCGTGGGCTGGGGCGTGGGC
>JADGHJ010000122.1 GCA_019686175.1 Chloroflexota bacterium
CCGAGATGCCGTGCGCAGCATACGGTGCTGCCTGGGGCGCGAGCAGGCGACCTGGGCGGAGTAGCTCAGCGGTAGAGCAGGGGACTCATAAGCCCTTGGCCGGGGGTTCGAATCCCTCCTCCGCCACCCCTCATTGTCCTCTCGGATCTCGCCACCATGGCCCGCGGTGCTGAACCCCGGTTGCGCCCAACGGGGTCGCCGAAGACTTTTCCTTGCTGCCGGACCGGACGGTGGCCTTCGTGTATTGTTGAGGCGATCGGGGGCGCCGCGGCCCACGGCGCGGAACGGCTCAAGGGATGCGCGCTCGGCTTTGGTCCGGAGGACGACGTATTCCTGGTGCAAGTCGGGCGGCCCACAGAGAGCTCGATGCTGTCAGCCAGTCACAGGTCCCAGAACACTACAGCCCTTCTCCGGCTGGTTGAGCCGGCGCCCTACAGGGCGGGCCCGCCGTGCACGGCGGCGGGCTCATGAGGCTGCTCTAGGTCCGTGCCGGACGCGGCTCGCGCGGCAGCCCGAGCCCCTGCAGGGCGATGGCGTTGAGCTGGATCTCCATCGTGCCGCCCCCGATGTGGTGGAATAGACACGAGCGGTACAGCTGCTCGCCCAGCCCATCCAATGGCGCGGCCTCCCCGCGCACCAGCCCGTCGAGCCCCAGCACGTCGACCACCAGGTTCGCCACGCGCACCTGGAGCTCGGCCGTGAGCACCTTGGCCATCGACGACTCGGCGAAATCCGGCAGGCCGCTGTCCTGCATCCAGGCCACACGGTACGACAGCCAGCGGGCGGCCTGCACCTGAGTAGCCAGCTCGGCGAAGCGATCCCAGTGCGCCTGGGGCACGCGCCGCCCCGCCGCCTCCTGCTGCCGCATGTACTCCGCGAGATCGTCGAGCGTGCGCAGCAGCAAGCCCACCGGGGCCAGTCCGGCACGCTCCAGCCCGAGGGTAGTGAGCACGTGCTTCCAGCCCTCGTTCTCCTCGCCCATCAGCCGGTTCTTCGGCACTCGCACGTGGTCGAGGATGGTGACATTCACGCGCCAGCCACCGAGGGTGATCAGCGGCTGGAGGGTAATGCCCGGGCTGTCCATATCGATCAAGAGCAGGCTGATGCCGTGGTACTTGGGCCGCGTGGGGTCGGTGCGCACGGCGAACAGGCCGACGTCGGCCAGGTGGGCGCCGCTGGTGAAGATCTTCTGTCCGGTGACCTCGTAGTAGTCGCCCTTGTCCACGGCGCGCGTGCGCAGGGCGGCTGCATCGGAGCCCGCGTCGGGCTCGGTCAGCCCCCAGCAGCACGTGATCTCGCCCCGGGCGATGCGGGGCAGGAAGTACGCCTTCTGCTCGGGTGTGCCGTAGGCGATGATCGACTCGCCGACGAACACCACCGAGCCGGTGTAGCGGCCCGTGGGCGCCCGGGCGTAGCCGAACTCCTCGTAGAAGATAGCCATGTCCACGTGGCTGCGCCCCTGGCCGCCGTACTCCACCGGCCACTGCATGCCGATCCAGCCGCGCTCGGCGATCTTCTTGTACAGCGTCGGGTCGTGCTCTTCATGGCGCGACTCCAGCCGCTTGCGGATGTCGGGATCCACGTTCTCGCGGCAGAACTGGCGCACTTCCTGGCGGAAGCGCTCCTGCTCGGGGGTGAAGCGAAACTCCATGGCGCCCTCCGCTCAGGCTGGGATGAATGGCTGGTGCTCGGCGGCGATCAGCGCTCGCTGGGCCTCGGGCGTGCCGAGCAAGTACTCGAGTGTCTTGCCGTGGCGGTAGTACAGCGGCGGGTCCGACTCGACGATGAATCCTACGCCCCCATGGACAAGGATGCAGTCCTTGCCCGCGTCGCGCGCCACCGCTCCCGCGCGCAGCTTGGCCATCGCCGCTGCGCGATGGGCATCCTCGCCCTGATCGAGCGCCCATGCCGCGGCGTAGGTCAGCCAGCGCACCTCGGCCACCTGCATGGCGAGGTTGGCCAGGCGATGCTGGATCGCCTGGAAGCTACCGATGGGCCGGCCGAACTGCTCACGCTGTTTGGCGTAGGCCACAGCCAGGTCCAGGCACGCCGCGGCCACGCCCAGGGCCCGCGCCGCCACGGCAACCTTGGCGCCGTCGAGCGTGGGCTGGAGCAACTCGGCCGTGGGGCGCGGTTCGCCCACCGCCGCCGCAGCCGGCAGCTGGAGCCCCGCGCAGTCGAGGGTCACCAGGCGCTCGCCGCTGAGCACGGGCTGCGGCGTGACGCGGACGCCCGCCACATCGCGCGGCGCGAGGAGCAGCGCCGACTGGCCGGCGCTGCCAGCCAGCTCCGCAATCAGCAGCACGCCGTCGGCGCCCGGCCAGCCACCGACGTGGGACACGCGGCCCTCCACGCGATAGCCCCCATCGTCGGAGTGAGCTACCAAGGGCGGACTATCGGCCTCGCCGCGGTCGAGCGGCCAGGCTGCGGCGAGGGTACGCGTGCCCTTGGCCAGGGCCGGCAGCCACTCCTGCTGCTGCGCCGCGCTGCCCCAGCGAGCCAGCAGCCGGCCGGCGAGCACCACGCTCGAGAGGTGTGGGCTGACGAACAGGGCGCGGCCGGCCTCCTCGTACAGGACGCATGTCTCCAGCCAGCCGCCGCCCGCGCCGCCCTGCGCGGGTGGCAGTCCGAAGCCCAGCACGCCCAGTCGACCGAGCTGCTGATACACGGCGGGCAGGTAGCCGTGCTCGGTCGTCTCGGCCTGGCGAACGGCCGAGGTCGGATACTCGCGTTGGAAGAAGTCGCGCAGGGTGCGCCGCAGGATCTCCTGGGCGCGATTCAGACTGAAATCCATCGCACGCTCTCGCCCTCTGCTAGCGGCCCGCGCGGCCACCGCGCTCGGCGCTCCTCGACCGCCGAGCCCCTGACCGGGCCGTGAGCCTCAGGATACGGCACGCGAGCGACCGGCTCAAGCACGGTCCCAGGCGGTGCTCCCACGCCTGCCCCATTCCCCGCCATGTCGCACCACGCTCCGGCGCTCGCACTGCCGCGATCGACAAACCGTCTTGGTCGTTGTTGCCTGTAGCCGAGCGTAGTAGAATCGGTGCCAACGTTCCGGGCCTCAGGCTGCTGGCATCTACGACGACGCCCCCCAATAGTTCGGGCACTGGGATTGGGTAAGGAGGCTGGGTCGTGCTGAGCAAGGAGGATAACGAGCTGCTGACGCGTGTCGGACCTGGGACCCCGATGGGCGATCTGATGCGTCAGTACTGGGTACCAGCGCTCCTCTCGGAGGAGTTGCCAGCCCCTGGATGTCCGCCCGTTCGCATTCGCCTCCTCGGGGAAAGCCTGGTCGCCTTCCGTACAGGCACGGGCGAGGTGGGGTTGCTGGAACATGCGTGTCCGCATCGCGGGGCGTCGCTGTTCTTCGGCCGCAATGAGGCGGACGGTCTGCGGTGCGTGTACCACGGATGGAAGTTCGATGTGGCCGGGCGCTGCATCGATATGCCCAGCGAGCCACCCGAGAGTACCTTCAAGCATCGCGTCCGCGCGACTGCCTATCCGTGTCGCGAGCGCAATGGCGTAGTCTGGGCCTACCTCGGGCCCCGCGCGACACCCCCGCCCCTGCCCGACCTGGAGCCTAACATGTTGCCCGCTGGCACCTGGACGGTCGCGGCCGTGCTGCGCGAGTGCAACTGGCTGCAAGCCCTCGAGGGGGACATCGACACGGCGCACCTGGGCTTTCTACATCTGGGCGCTATCCCCGTGGACGCGGCCACTCCGGGCACCTTCTCCGAATACACGCTCCGAGACCGCGCACCACGCTACCAGGTGGCAGTAACCGACTACGGCACCATGTACGGCGCCTATCGTCCCGCCGGCGCCGATACCTACTACTGGCGCATCGCGCACTTCCTGCTCCCCTTCTACACGATGCCGCCCGTCGGGGTGCTGGGGCACAAGATCGTGGTACGAGCCTGGGTCCCCATGGACGACGAGCACACCATGTTCATCATGATGGGGCCGCGCCCCACAACGGGATCTGGCACGTCCAACGGCAGCACGACGACGTTCGAGGGCGCCACACTGGGCAGGCCGCCCCTGCTGCCGAACACCACGGACTGGTACGGACGCTGGCGGCCGGTCGCTAACAGCACGAACGACTACCTGATCGATCGCGAGAAGCAGCGGACGCGCAGCTACACGGGCATCGATGGCATTCACATGCAGGATCAGGCCATCACCGAGAGCATGGGGCCCATCGTTGACCGCAGCAAGGAGCGCCTGAGCTCCAGTGACACGATGATCATTAAGACGCGGCAGGTCCTCCTCCAAGCGGTCAAGGCGCTGCGAACGACCGGCGCCACTCCGTTGAGCGTGGACGATCCATCGGTATATCGAGTGCGCGCTGGCGGTGTTGTGCTGCCCCGCGACGCCGACTGGATCGAGGCGACGCGTGAGCTGCGCGCGGCCTTCGTCGAGCATCCCGGCCTCGATCTGAGTATTACCGGCAACGTTCCTGGAGCGTAGCACGGCTTGCCCGGAAGGATGAGCGCATGTTCGACTGTTGGCGCGCGGGGGCGTTCGTTCCGGTCCTAGCTGTTGGTCTACTATCTGGCGTGGTCGCCTGCGCGGTTCCCGCCACGACTCCCGCCCGGCAAGGAACAGTCTCGCACGCAGCTTCCCAGCCCTCGCCAACCCCGCCGCCTGCGACCATTCCCTCGGCGCGAGTAGTGGTGCAGGTGACGGGACAAGGCAATGAAGCGGGACTGTACACCGCACTGGAGCGGGGCTACTTCCGAGACGAGCACCTCGACCTGGAGCTGGTCCAGTTCGATTCTGGAGCGAAGGCGATCCCCGCGCTGGGTACCGGCGAACTCGACGTAGGCCTCGGCAGCGTGGGTCCTGCACTGTTCAATGCCGTGGAGCGCGGTGTCAGCGTGCGGATCGTGGCGCCCATGACCCGAATCGACCCGGAGCATCTCGGCCTGTCGTTCGTGGTCCGCAAGGCGCTGCTCGACGAAGGGCAATTTCGATCGCCTGCTGATCTGCGCGGTCGACGTATCGCGGTGCCCGCACTCGCCAGCGGCAATGAGTACCTCGTAGATCGCCTGCTGCAACAGCACGGACTGCAGCTGCAGGATGTCTCGGTAGTCGAGCTGGCCACGCCAGACATGGGCCCGGCCTTCGCCAATGGGAGTCTGGATGCCGCGCTGATCGGTGACCCCTCGGGCGTGGTATTCGCCGATCGAGGCTGGACCGTGAAGGTGATGGGGGCCGGGGCAATCGTCCCCGGCATCCAGCTCACGTTCATCATGTTCTCGGAGCGGTTCGCGACAGAGCGGACGGATGTCGCCATCCGCTGGCTAAGTGCTTACCTCCGTGGCGCGCGCGATTGGCAGCGCATGCTCGACACGGGCCAGGACCGTGACGAGCTATTCGGCTACTACAGCCAGCACACTGCCCTGAAGGACCGCGCCTTGTTCGATCGCTCGGCGCTGTCGCCCTTGGCCCTCGACGGGAAGGTCAATGTGGACGGTCTTCGCCAGCAGGCGGCATGGGCCCGCGAGCGCGGCTATATCGTGCAAGAACCGCCGCTAGAACGATTGATCGACACACGCCTGTTCGAGGCGGCGCGCGAGAGAGTCGGTCTCGCCGCAGCACCGTAGGCGAGGGAATCACGCTAGCCCGGTCCCGGACCGTGGTCAGCCCCCGCAGTCGGCCAGTCGGTCGCCGCAGCGCGGCGCGCAGCGGACACGCCACGCGTAGCAGCGGCGCGCATAGACGCGCGACATCAACTGATCGGAGGCGGTAAACGGCGGCCCCGCCTACTTGTTGGGCTCGGATGACAGCGGTACAATTGGAAGGTTCTGGAGAAACATTCTGCTGTGCGATCGGCCTGGCCGCTCAACACGCTGCCCGGCACGCCAGACGACGGATCGCAGGAATCGCGAGGAATCCACAGATGGCCATCTTTCAGTCCGAGGAGCGCCAGCGCGCCAAGCGGCAAAAGATTGAGAAGGCGATCAATCTGGCCATGCTCAGCCGCTGGAGCGAGGCGGCCGAACTGAACCGCGAACTCATCAAGGACTACCCGAACGAGCCAGAGGCCTACAATCGCCTCGGCAAGGCGCTGATGGAGCTAGGGCGCTACCGCGAGGCCCGCGACGCCTACGCCGAGGCGCTGCGCGTGGATCCGATGAACACCATCGCGCAGAAGAACCTCGCCAAGCTCACCAAGCTGGTGGAAGACGAGGAGGCCGGGACGGCGGTCACCTTGACCACCGGCCCCGTCGACCCCAGCCTGTTCATCGAAGAGACCGGGAAGACCGCGCAGACCTCGCTGGTCGATCTGGCCCCCGCCGATGTGCGCGCCCCGCTCAACCCGGGCGATGTCGTCACCCTGGAGGTCCAGGGCAACAGCGTGCGGGTGCTGGGGCCGAACAACGAGTACCTCGGCCGCTTGGAGCCGAAGCTCGGCCAGCGGGTGCTCCGCCTGCTGGAGCTCGGCAACCAATACACAGCCACGGTTACCGCTGCCGACGACACCACCCTGCGCATCATCATCCGCGAGACCTATCGCGCGCCCGCCATGGGCGACCGGCCGTCCTTCCCGACCGCAGCGGAGGCGTTCCGCGCCTACACGCGCGACACGGTCATCCGCTACGACACGGAGGAGGAAGAGGAAGAGGCCTACGAGGAGGCCGAGGTCGAGCCCGATATCGCGGCCGAGGCCGAGCTGGACCTCGAGACGCCGCTCGAAGAGCCGGATTTTGCCGAAGAGCAGTAACAGGAGCCAGATGTCCGGCGGGCTGGCAGTGTGCCAACCCGCCGGACGTCGCTCCCTCCAGGGCAGCCCTCGACCGAGACTTACGGCCCAGGGATCCGGGGTGGAAGAGTAGCCCACTCCTGCAAGGTGCGGCACACCGCCTGCATGACCGCGGGCAGTTCGTCCACATCCGCGTAGGACCACGCGGCATGGCGGTCGGCCTCGTCCAGAAGCAGGCGATCCTGCACGAGGTAGTCGTCCGCCAGAAACTGCTGCGACTCGCGATCGTGCGCCACCAAGAACACCTGGGTGCAGACGCCCATGGCGCTGTCGCGCAGCACGCGCCGGAAGCGGACCCAGTTCAAGCCCAAAGAGCTGCCGTAGCGCTCGAGCCAGAAGCCGTGGGGCGCGAGCAGCCCCTGGCAGCTCTGGGCTAAGGTCACCACGGGCGGCTCACGACTGCTCTCCTGGACGGTGGGCGACTCGCCCGGGGCGGCAGTCCGCCTCTCGGCATCCGACCTCATGGCTGCCCCTCTACATGCGCTTGTAGCAGGGCGATGGCCCTGCTCTAGTCCTCTGCCAGACCATACCGCGTTCGCGGGCCGGCCGGGTAGAACCGCAGTCGGCGGTTTATCGTCGCACGTACCGCGGTCCGGCGGCTAGGGTAGCCCGGCCCAGGTGCGCACCGCATCGAGCACCGCATCGGCTTGCGGCGGACGATACAGCACGCCCAGGACGCCGAGCGCCTGCACCTCGGCGGCGAGATCGCGCCCGGCGTGCGTTCGATCGAGCAGCACCGCCAGCCGTGGGGGCGGGATGAGCGCCATCAGCCGCTCCAACCAGGCCAGGGTCAGGGCCGGATCCGGATCCGCGCCCCAGAGCACGAGCGTCGGGCGAATCCGCTCGATCAGCAGGTCCGCCGCCGCCGGCTGGGGCGCGACTAGCAGCCGGCAGTTGAGGCGAGCGAACTGGTCGGCCAGCGACCCGAGCCACGCCGGGTCGCGATCGACCACCAGCACCAGCGGCGCCCGCCGCTCGCGCGCCCGCCGCAAGTAGTGCTCCACTGAGCCCAGTAGTGCCGCATCATCCGAGCCTGCGCTCAAGCCGCTCTCGGGCATCGGCACCCCCTGCCGTCGCCGCCCGGCGCTCACAGGCCGCGGCGGCCTCGCGCACCTCTTGTCTTCAGTGTACCGGTAGGTCGCAGGACAACCCAGAACACCCCATGTGGCAGACGGCCCGTGCCCCGCGCGGTGCATTTGCGGTACAGTCGGAACAGCGTGGGCAGGTGGGAAATGAGGATGTGGCATGGGTAACGACCCCGACCAGGGGACGACCGTGGCCGAGCTAGCAGCGCGGCTGCGGCGCGCCGAGGCGCGGCTCGCCGAGCAGGAGCGTGAGCTGGCCGAGCTGCGCCGTCAGGTAGCCGACGAGACCTTTGCCGACGAGCTGCGCCAAGCGCTGGTGCGCCTCGGCGCCGCGGGCCAGTTGGCAGCGCCCGCGCAGTACAACGAGCTGCTCGATATGATCATCACCACCGCTGCCCAGGTGCTCCAAGCGCGGGCCGCCTCGCTGTTCCTCATCGACCACGAGACCCAGGAGCTGGTGTTCCAGGTGGCCTTGGGGGAGTCGGCCTCGGCCGCCCGCCGCTACCGGGTGCCCCTCGGTCAGGGGATCGCCGGCTGGGTCGCGGCCACCGGCCAGCCACTCGCCATCGCCGATGCCGCCCAGGACCCGCGCTTCGCCCGTCAGATGGCGCAGAGCATCGGCTACATCCCGCGGTCGATCCTCTGCATCCCACTGCGCCAGGGCGAGCTGGTCATGGGTGTAGTGGAGCTATTCGACAAACGCGACGGCCAGCCGTTCACCCCGACGGATATGGAGCTCCTGGCGCAGTTTGCCTCCCAGGCGGCGGTCGCTATCGAGCAGTCGCGGATCGTGCGCGACCTCACCCTGCTGTTCCACGTCATGCTGCAGGGCTTGCTGCCGGGCGGCAGCAGCGAAGAGGACGCCTTGCGCCGGACCCTCGAGGCCCATGCGGCCGAGTTCACCGAACGCATCGCACAGAGTGAAGAATACCGCGCCGCGCTAACAATCACTCAGCTCGTCGGCGAGATCTGCCGCCATGGGCCGGCCGCGCGCCAGCTCGCCGACCACGTGCTGGCCAGCATCGCGGAGTATCTGCGTGGCCAGCAGACCTTGCAGGCCGGCGGAGGCTGGCTGCACCCATGATGATGAGGCCGGCCTGGAGCCAGGAGTTCGCGCCGGACGCCCTGCGCTATCCCGACCCGGTGCCCGTGCTCGATCAGATCACCCCCGATTGGGCCTGGGGCGGCAGCACCGGCAAGGGCGTGCGCGTGGGCGTGGTGGACAGCGGCATCGACGCCGAGCACCCGGCGCTGGGCGGCATGGTACGGGGCGGCGTCGCGGTCGTCGAGCAGGAGGGCCAGGTCCACTTCGATGAGGCGCCGCACGGCGACAGCTTCGGGCACGGGACGGCCTGCGCCGGGATCATCCACAGCCTAGCGCCCGAGGCCGAGCTGTACAGCATCAAGGTCCTCGGCGCCACGCTCAGCGGCACGGGGAACATGTTCGTGGCGGGCCTCCGCTGGGCGATCGAGCAGCGCCTGGACGTGGTCAACCTCAGCCTGGGGACGACGAAGCGCGAGTTCTTCGCGGTGCTGCACGAACTGGCCGACCTCGCGTACTTCCGCAACATCGTGCTGGTCACGGCGGCGAACAATTTCCCTCAGCCGAGCTTTCCCTCGATGTACGCATCCGTGATCTCCGTCGCCTGCCACGAGGTGAAGGACCCCATGCGCTTCTATTACAACCCCACGCCGCCGGTCGACTTCGGCGCTTACGGCATCGATGTGCAAGTGCCCTGGCTCGGGGGTGGCACGATCAGCACCACGGGCAACAGCTTCGCCGCCCCACATATTACGGGGATCGTGGCCCTGATCCGGGCCAAGCACCCCGGCCTCACGCCGTTCCAGATCAAGACCATTCTGCGTGCCACGGCCTGGAACATGCGCCATCGTCCCGAGGCAGCGATAGCTGGCGACACGATCGCTTGAGTGCGGCCCAAACAGCAAACGGCGGGCTCGCACGATACCCGCCGTCGACGCGGCGAACTGCGGGAGCGACTCAGGGATACCACACGCCCGTCGGCACCGTCCGATACACATAGCCCCACGGCGTGGCCTGCCACTGCCAGGTCCAACCGGTCTGGTAGAAGGTGGGGCCGGTGTACACGGGGCCGTACGGTCCGTAGAACCACCCGTAGCCCTGGACGTCGCTCTGCGGCTCCTGCGTGCCGAACGCGGCGATGGCCATGGCGTCGAGCATGCGCTGCTCGTTCGGCGATAGCGTGCTGCGGAACTGGGCCAGCTTCTCCACAAACGCCTTCCGCTCCGACTCGCTCGGCAACTGCACCTCGGCCATCTGTCTCCCTCCTGTGGTTACGTCCGTGTGCCGACAGGAGCGACGGACCAAGTTGAACCGTTCTCGGGCCGGTCCGCGACCCCTACGGGGATGCGCGGGACTCGAACGCCCACGGCGCTGCTCTCGGGCGCAGGGAGCGATAGACGTGGCCCCAGCGCGTATCCTCCCAGCTCGGAGCGTGGCCGTAGGTATAGAACAGCGGCTGGGCAGCCGGCGAGGCGTCGAAGTACCACCCGTAGCCCTGGACGTCGCTCTGCGGCTCCTGCGTGCCGAACGCGGCGATGGCCATGGCGTCGAGCATGCGCTGCTCGTTCGGCGATAGCGTGCTGCGGAACTGGGCCAGCTTCTCCACAAACGCCTTCCGCTCCGACTCGCTCGGCAACTGCACCTCGGCCATGTCCCTCATCTTACGTCCGCCCGCCGCGTTCAGATCGCGATGGGCCGCCTGCGGAGCGGGGATCGGCAAGGGCGGAACGCGCCGGCCCCCGCCGACCCCCTGATGGTCAAGGCGCGTAGTAGGTGACGGGCAAGGCCGTGTAGTAGCCGGTCCAGGGCGAGGTGGGGATGTACCGCGGCACATACGTCGTCACCGGCACCGGCGCGCCGACTCCTGGTGGGGCCAACTGCGGGCCCCAAGGCGTGGCCACCAGGCCGTAGCCCTGGACTTCCTCCTCGGCCGGCTTGCAAGCCGCGATGTACATCGCGTCGAGGATGCGCTGCTGGGCCGGCGGCAGCGTGCTGCGGAACTGCGACAGCCGCTCGCCGAACTCCTTGAGGTCTTGCTCACTCGGCCGCTGCATCTCGGACATACCGTGCT
Source organism: Chloroflexota bacterium (assembly GCA_019686175.1). Classification (GTDB taxonomy): domain Bacteria; phylum Chloroflexota; class UBA6077; order UBA6077; family JAJPHF01; genus JADGHJ01. The sequence continues at coordinate 10,968 of JADGHJ010000122.1, forward strand.
CCTCCTGGCCGGCGCTGCCGGCCCTCCCAGTGTTAGCGGCTCGTGCGCGCTAACCTAGCGCCATCGTAGCCGGGCGGCCAGCGGGCTGTCTGTCACCCGAGTGACACACGGCGCCGCCGCTAGCCACGGAGGGCCGCCACCGTTCTCTCGAGCGACGGCGGATCCTCGACATTCAACAGACGCACCCGCGCCTCGCGGGGCACGGTGCGCCGGATGAGGCCCAGCAGCGTGCGCCCCGGGCCGACCTCCACGAAGGTGTCGACGCCCAGGGCCAGCAGCGTCTCGACCGACTGCTGCCAGCGCACGCTGCCGGTCATCTGCGAGCGCAGCGCGGCGCGCAGCACCTCGGCGTCGGTCGCTGGCCGCGCTGTGGTGTTGGAGACGACCGGCACGCGCGCGTCGCGGAACGGCGCGGCCGCCAACGCCGGCCAGAACTCCGGCTCGCCCGGCGCCATGAGCGGCGAATGGAACGCGCCGCCGACCACCAGCTCCGTGACGCGGGCGCCAGCCTGTTCGAAGGCCGGCGCGATGGCCCGGATCGCCGCGGCATCGCCGGAGATCACCGTCTGCCCCGGCGCGTTGTAGTTGGCGACCGCGAGCACCGCGTCGCCGTTCCATGCGGCCACGATCGCCTCGACCTGTTCGGCGGTCAGGCCGCTGACCGCCAGCATGCCGCCGGGCCGCGCGCAGGCCCGCTGCATCGCCTCCGCGCGCGCCCGGACCAGCGACAGCCCGGCGGCGACATCGAGCGCCTCGGCCGCGACCAGCGCGGCGTACTCACCCAGGCTGTGCCCGGCCACGACGTCCGGCGCTACGCCGGCCGCCTGGAGCGCGGCGAGGCAGGCACAGTCGACCCCGAACAGCGCCGGCTGTGCGTTGACCGTCTCGACCAGCCGCTCCAGCGGGCCTTCACGACACAACTGATCGAGCTGCGGCAGGGCAGCAGTGACCACCTGCCAGACCGCCGCGGCGGCGGGATCGCTGGCGATGAGGGCTTGGCCCATGCCGACGGTGGCTGCACCCTGGCCGGGGAACACGAATGCGATCTTACCCATGTGGCTCTCCAGGGATAGCGGCTGGCTGTGGGGTACGCCGGGACATTATGGCCGAGGGCGCGGCGACCGGTCAGTCCCGATAGAGCAGCCGGTACACCCGGTCGTGCCAGCTCTGAGGCGGCAAGTCAACAGGCCGCCCGCGCCAGTAGCGGCGGCGACCTCCCTGGGGCCGCAGCAACATGCTGAGCAGCGCGATGGCAACCCCCAGCAGCCCTAGGTAGAGCAGCTCACGGCTGAAGGGGAAGTTGAACACCCAGCCGGCCAGCGCCACGAGCGCGCTGAGGAGGAGGAGCTGCTGGGGCGAGCGCGGGCGGGGAGCGGGCAGGCGCCAGCGCGGTGGCTGCCGGGGCG
>JADGHJ010000123.1 GCA_019686175.1 Chloroflexota bacterium
CCCCTGCCCGCCGCCTATGTGGCTGCCCTCCGCAGCTACGAGGCAGCGGTGACGTATGCGCCCAACCAGGTGTTCGTTGGCAATCTGCCGCCCGAGGCGCTCTACGATCTCGCGGCGCCGTGGTGGCGTCACCCACTGGAGGGCGCCCAGGCGGAAGGGCAGTTCGGCCCGATCCTGCCCGAGGCGCTGTTCCTGGGCTGGCTGAAGGCGGCCGATCCGTTCGACCTGCTGCTGCTGGAGGAGGAGTTCGCCGCCAGTGTGGCACCGCAGGTAGCCGCGCACCCGCTGGGCGGAGATGCCGACGCGGCGCGCATCGGGCGCGGCGTGCCCGCTGCCACGCTGGCCGCCAAGGTCGCGGCCGGTGAGGCGCTCCCGCTCACCCTGGGCGAGCGCCTGGTCGGCGCCGTCCTGCCCGGCCACGACCGCGATGCCGCCCTGGCGCCGGCCGTGCTCCTGGAGAACCTGGCCACCAAGGCGTCCGCCGCCCTGGCCTTGCGCCGCGCGCTGGCGCCGTTCGCGCCCGACGCGCCCGCGCCCACCACGCTCACCCACATCTTGAGCGCCTCGGAGGAGGCGGTGGGCGACCGCTACAACCGCGGGGGCGGGAATCTGGCCAAGGCGATCGGTGAGCTGGCCGGCTGCGTCAACGCCTCCGGCTGCGACGTGAAGGCGTTCTGCGCCGGGCCGGTCCACGCCCTCATCGTGGCCGGCAGCCTCGTCGCGGCCGGGGTGGCCGAGAGCGTGGCGGTGGTCGGGGGCGGCTGCCTGGCCAAGCTGGGCATGAAGTACGAGAGCCATCTGGCCAAAGGGCTGCCGATCCTGGAGGACTGCCTGGGCGCCGTGGCGGCGGTAGTCGGCCGCGACGACGGCCGGAGCCCGCGTCTGTGCCTCGACATCGTGGGCCGACACCCGATCGGCGCCGGCTCCGCGCAGCAAGCGATCCTGGAAGCGCTGGTGGTCGAGCCGTTGACGCGGGCGGGGCGGCGCTTGATCGACGTGGATAAGTACGCCACCGAGCTGCAGAATCCCGAGATCACCGCGCCAGCCGAGCGGGCCGACGTGGCGCGGCAGAACTACCGGCTGCTGGCGGCGCTGGCCGCCCGCCGGGGCGAGATCGCGACCGGCGAGCTCGAGGCGTTCGTCCGCGCGCACGGCCTGCCCGGCTACGCGCCCACCCAAGGGCATATTCCTTCCGCGATTCCCTACCTACCCTGGGCGCGCACGGCGATGCTCGCGGGCCGGCTGCACAGCGCCATGTTCCTGGCCAAGGGCAGTCTGTTCCTGGGGCGGATGACCAATCTCGCCGACGGCGCCTCGTTGCTGCTCGAGGCGCCCTAGCGCCGCGCGTCCAGCGGCCTGCACTATTCCTTACCAGGAGGTCACCATGTTCACGGGTAAGCGCGTCATCGCGCTCGGCGATCGAGACGGCATCCAGGGTCCGGCTATCGCGGAGTGCCTGCGCACCGCGGGGGCCGAGATCGTGTTCATGGGCACCGAGTGTTTCGTCTGAACGGCGGCCGGGGCCATGGACATGGCCACGCAAGCGCGGATCAAGGAGCTGGCCGACAGCGGGCGGGACGACCTGGTGGTGATCGTCGGCCACCTGGATGTCGGCGGAGCGGAGCTAGTGGCCGAGACGGTGACCGCCGGTGATCCGACCTGGGCTGGCCCACTGGCCGGGGTGGCGCTGGGGCTGCCCGTGTATCACGTGCTCGAACCGGCAGTGAAGGCGGCGATCGCGCCGGAGGCCTACGAGGCGCACCTGAGCTTGCAGGAGCTCGCGCTCGAGTCGGACGCGCCGATTCAGGCCGTGCGCGCTGTCCGCGAGCGGCAGCAAGCCTAGGCGCGGCCGAGGGCGCCGGGCGGCGTTGTAGCCGGCCCGCGCGGCCTGCGACAATCCGAGTAGGAGTGCACGGCGGGCCGGAACGTGCCCGCCGGCTGCTAGAAGGGGAGGCCATGCGAGTCGGCGGTCACGTCGGGGGTGGAGTACGAGGCGCGGTCGCGCACGCGCAGGCGATCGGCGCCGAGACGATCCAGATCTTTGCCGGGAGCCCACAGACCTGGAAGGCGCCGACCTTTAGCGATACCGACGCCGCAGCGTTCCGCGAAGGCGTCGCCGCCGCCGGGATCCATCCCGTGTTCCTCCACGGCGTGTACGTCACCAACCTGGCCTCGCCGAAGAACAACATCCGCCACATGTCGATCGGCGCGGTAGCCAGCCACCTGGCGGCGGCCAACCGCCTGGGCGCCGCCGGCTTGATCATCCACCCGGGCGCCGCGGGCGACGATTCGCTCGACGCGGCACTCGAGCGGGTGGTCAAGGGCGTGGGGCGCGCCCTGGCCCAAGTGGAGGGTGACGCCTGGCTGCTCCTGGAGAGCTGTGCCGGGCAGGGAACGACCATCGGGCGCCGCTTCGCCGAGCTGCAGTACGTCCTCGAGGCAGTCGACGATCCGCGGCTCGGCTGGGCCCTAGATACCTGCCACGTCTTCAACGCGGGCTACGATCTGCGCACGGACGAGGGCCTGGCGGCGATGGTGGAGGAGATCGCGCGCACCGTCGGCTTCGAGCGCCTGCGCGCGGTGCACCTCAACGACTCCAAGACCCCGCTCGGCGCGCAGGTCGATCGCCACGAGAACATCGGCGAGGGGCACATCGGCCAGGAGGGCTTTGCGCGGTTCCTGCGTCACCCGGCCTTCGCCCATCTGCCGATGATCCTCGAGGTGCCCGGCTTCCAGCGTAAGGGGCCGGATCTGGAGAACATCCAGCGCGTACGCGCGCTCGCGGGGCTCCCGCCCGTAACGCCCGAGGTGGTGGCACGAGCCCGCCAGGCTGCCGCGCAAGTGGCCACCGAGCCGGCCGAGGCCCTGCCCTAACGCCGTGCACCCCGGATGGCATCTACGGACGGCTGGGAACCCATGAGCGAGATCGATTTGGACACCGCGGCACGCGCGCTCGCGGCGAGCGCGTGCAATTTCCTGCGGCGCACTGCGGACCTCACGTTGAGCATGTCCAACGCCCGCTGGCGACTGGCCGCGCGGACCCCCGAGGCCCTGACGTTTCGACCGGTGGCACCGTCGGGCGCGTTCCTGTCGGAAGAGGAGGCGCTGGACCTGCCGCTGGCGGAGGTAGCTCGGGTCACGTGGGACCGGCTCCCCCGCCAGCACGCGCGCTCGCAGATCCGCTTCCACTTCCACAGCGGAGAGCTGTGGATCTTCAGTGGCTACCTCGAGGAGCCGTCGCTCTCGTAACGGCCCGTTCGCGCGGGGCCGCTACGCGCTAGCGATCGGCGCGGCGGCGCGGGGCATCCTTGCGGCCGCGCGCAAGGTCGCTCGTGGCCCCCGCGTTGCGCCGCCAGACCATCTCCCGCGCCAACTCGGTGTAGGCACGACCATGCTTCGGCATGCGCTGGCGCTCCGCGTCGCGGCGCGCCGCCCGACGCAGCCAGCGCTCATCGACGTCCAGCTCCTCCAGCTCGTCGTCCCAGACCTCTCCACGGCCCATGGCTCGCTCGCTCCCTCGGTGAGCCCGGATCTGCCCGGCCCTGCCTGATCGCCCACCAGGCATAGCGGTGCCGGGTCGATTCAAGGGTCAGTTTAGTCAACGGCGTGGGGGTCCGAGTAGCCCCGGCACAGGCTGCGCGGACCGCCGCTACCGTCGGGCCGCCGCGGGCGGCAAGTAGCGCGCGGCGAGCGCCTCCAGCGCCTGCGTGAAGCAGGCCAGCGGCGCCCGCACCACCCCGGCGCCTACCTGGCCCACCCCGGCCGTGCGATGGGCGATGCCCGTGTTGATCAGCGGCGCGATGCCCGTCGCGACCACCTTGCGCACGTCGATGCCGGTGGGCACGCCCGCGAAATCCAGCGCCGGGATCTGGTAGTGCGGGCTGCGGCCCGCGGTGATCGTGGCCATCTCGGCAGTGATCGCCGGCCCCCGCGCCGCGCTGCCGGCGCCCACGAACCGCACCACCGCCGGCGAGGCGGCCATGGCGAATCCGCCCAGCCCCAGGCACTCCACGATCGCGCTGTCGCCCATATCTGGATTGGCATCGGCCGCGGAGAACCCGGGGAAATAGAGCCCCTGCGGCGTGTTGGCCGGCGCCACGAACCATTGGTCGCCCAGCCCGCTCACACGGATGGCGAAGTCGGTACCGTTGCGGCACATCGCACTCACGAGGCTGCATCCGTCGATACCGCGGATCGTGTCCAACGTTGCTTTGGCCGCCGCCATGGCCAGGTTGAGGAAGAACTGGTCGTTGCCGGTGAGGAAGTCGGCGACAGCCGCGAGCCGCGCGGCCGGCAGGCCCGTGCGCAGCAGGCGCGGCAGCATCAGCCGGGCGAACAGTGAGGTGGCCGCGACGTTCCGCTGGTGCAGCTCGTCGCCCATGGCCAGCGCCTGCGCGATGAGCGCTCGGAGGTCGATCGGGCCCCCCTGCCCGAGGGCGGCGGCCAGCACGGGCGCCAACTCGTCGCGCAGCCAGCGCAGCCGGGCCAGTACGCTGTCGTCGTTGGCTCCGAACCGCAGCACCTTGCCCAGGCCCTCGTTGATAGTGCAGTAGGCGCGCGTCCCCGAGGCCGCGTCGACCACCTCGAACAGCGCCATGGAGTGGGAGGTGATGCCGGTCATCGGGCCAACAGTCGCGTAGTCATGATTGGGCGCGAAGCGCACCCGCCCGCGCTCGACCAGCGCCAGGGCCTCGCGCTCATCGCGCGCCAGGCCCTCCAGCCGCAGCGCGCCGACCACGGCGCCACGCAAGGGCCCGCACATGCGCTCCCAGGTGATCGGCGGGCCAGCGTGGAGCAGGGTGTAGGGGTCCAGCTCGGGCCAGACCTCGTGCCGATAGCGCAGAGCCACCAGCTGTGGCTGCGCAGCATGCAGCCGGGCCAGGGCCACGGCGTTGGCCGCGGCGATCTGCTCCCCTACCGTCCACGGCTGCTCGCTCACACGTCGCCTCCCTTCGAGGCCAGGCGCAGGGTTCGGGTCCGGCGCCAGCGCGTGTAGTATAGCCAGCACCGCGCCCCACGCGGCGGATCGTAGCAGTAGCGATGGAAGCCTACCCGGCGGCCGCCTCTTGTGCCGGCTGCCGGGCAATGGCATGATGGCGCCGTGGGAACGAATGCTCTCCTAGCATATGGCCCCGGTGTGCTGCTCATCCTGGCGCTGGTAGTGTTCGTGGGCGGGTGTCTCAACGGCACCACCGGCCTGGGCTTCGCCACCGTCGTGGCCGTGGCGCTCGCGCTGCTGCTGGACGCCCGCACGGCGGTCATCCTGCTCGCGGGGATCACCCCGCTGGTGATGCTGCTGCCGGTGTTGCGCTATCGCGACCAGCTCCCGCACGCCCGCCCGCTGCTGCCGCTGTTCGCCACCACGCCGCTGGGCGTAGGGCTGGGTACGTACCTCTTGCTGGCGCTGCCCGTGGGCGCCATCGCCCTGGGGCTCGGGCTGGTCACGGTCGTCTCGATGCTGTTCGGCCTGTGGCGCGGCGAGGTCACGCTGCCGCCGCGCTGGCGACGCCCGCTCATGCCGGTGGTCGGGCTCGTGGCGGGCGCCGCCAACAGCGCGGTCGGCGTCTCGGGGCCCGTGCTGGGGCTGTACCTGCTCTCCCTCGAGCTGGAACGCGCGCTGTTTGCTTTCACGGTGGCCGCGATGTTCGGGTGCATGGGGCTGCTTCGCCTGGCCACCCTGGTCGCGGCGGGCGAGCTGTCGCCCGGTGCGCTGGCCATCAGCCTCGCCCTCTGTATCCCCGCGCTGCTGGGCGTGCGGGCGGGCTTCTGGCTCCAGCGCCGTATCGACCAGAAGGTATTCAACCGCCTGGTGCTGCTCGTGCTGCTCGTAGCGGGCGTGCAGCTCGTGTATCGCGGCCTGGGCGAGCTACACCTGTTGGGCGGCTAGGCCAGCCCACTCAGTCCCAGATGTCGCGCGCCACCTGGCGCACCAGCGCCAGCTTGGCCCGCTGGGCCTCGGCCGTGATCAAGTTGCCGGGCAGGTTCGAGGCGAAGCCACACTGGGGGCTCAGCGCCAACCGCTCCAGCGGCACGTAGTGCGCCGCCTCCTCCACGCGCCGGCGCACCTCGGCCGCGTCCTCGACCTGCGGCTCCTTGGTCGTGATCAGCCCCAGCACCACCACCTTGTCCTTGGGCACGAAGCGCAGCGGCGCGAAGGTGCCGGCGCGCGGCGTATCGTACTCCAACAGCAGGCGCTGCACGTGGATCGTGTTGAACAGGCGCTCGGCGATCGGATCGTAGCCCCCCTCGACCGACCACATGCTGCGCGAGTTCCCACGGCATAGGTGAAGCCCGAACGTGACTCCCGGGAAACCAGCGATCAGAGCGTTGTCGAGGGCTACCATCTCGTCGAGCCAGGTAGCCGGGTCGATCCCCAGACGGCGGAAGTTGGCCAGTCCCTCCTCGCTCACCAGGTGCGTGTAGCGCGGGGCGTCGAGCTGGATATAGCGCACGCCCGCCGCCACCAACTCCTCTACCTGCGCTCGCAGGAGGCGCAGCGCATCGGCGAGATACTCCGCGCGGGTCGGGTAGGCGCGGCTCGACACCTCGGGTACCCACAGCACACTCGCGTAGCTCAGGCTGGGGAGCGTGACCTTCGTGGGGCGTGCGGTCAGCCCCTGGAGGAAGCGCCACTCGGCGAGCGGCAGATTGGGGCCAGGCCCCAGGCGTGCAGTGACGGCCGGCAACCGGGGCTGCACCTGAGCGCGGCCCGACTCGCGCGTGAACGGCACGGGGCTGAGCGCCTGGCGCTCGAAGCCGGTGAGCCCGCGCGTGAGCGGGTCGCTCCAGGACCAGCGGCGCATCTCGCCGTCGGTCAGGACGTCTAGCCCGCACTCCTCCTGGAGAGCGACCGCCTCGCGAACTGCGCGGTCCTGGACCCCGGCCAGCTCCTCCGCGCTCAACACGCCCGCCTCGTGGCGCTGTACCGCCTCCTTGAGGTACTCCGGCCGCAGCAAGCTGCCCACGGGCTCCGCCCGATAGGTCGCGCCGATCTCGGTGCGCATGCACTGCCTCCGCCGTCGTCAGGAATGGCCGTTCCACCATACGCGCAGTCCGTCCACCAGTGCCAGTGCACCGCCATATCCCCCTTGCAACGCTAGGCACGCCCACATCGGCTCGGTATCATGACTGCGCGCCTGCAAGGATCCCCGTGACTGCTACCTCAAGGATAGAGGAGAATGCCGTGAAGCCCTGGCATGTGTTGCTGGCCGTCGCTGTACTTGGCCTGAGCGGCTGCCAGGCCGCTCCGGCTGGTGGCCCTAGCGGCGGTGCTCCGGCCAGCACCCCGGCGGCGACCACTGGCCCTCGGGTCACTAGTCCGCCAGCCACCACCGGTGCGCAGCCCGCCTCAGCGCCACCGCTGAGCGAGGTGCGCGTCGGTGTGCTGAACAGCGGTGCCGACGTGCCGTTCCTGCTCGCCCAGGAGCGCGGCTACCTGCGCGAGCAGGGCATCGAGATGACCACGCAGGTGTTCAACGGCGCCGGTCAGATGATCGCCCCGCTCGGCGCCGACCAGCTCGACATCGGCGGCGGCGCGCCCGGGCCCGGCCTGTTCAACGCCATCCAGCGCGGCGTCAACGTGCGGATCGTGGCCGATCGCGTGCGGATGGTCCCCGGCTCGCGCTTCAACTGCCTGATGGTGCGCAAGGCACTGCTGGATAGCGGCGAGGTCCAATCGTTCGCCGACTTCCGCGGCCGGACGTTTGCCGAGAATGTCCCTGCGGTCGCGACCACCTACGCCTTCGAGCGAGCGCTGCAGGGAGCCGGCCTGAGCCTGCAGGATGTGAACGTCACGGTGCTAGCGTTCCCCGACATGCTGGCGGCCTACGCCAACGGAGCCATCGACGTGGCGTTCGTGGTCGAGCCGTTCGTCACGCTGGCCGAGGAGCGCGGCGTGGCGCAGTGCTGGCGCCCCACGGGCGACCTGGTCCCCGACTTCCAGCTTGCGGTGGTCCTCTATGGGCCCAGCTTCGCCGAGCAGCGGCCGGAGCTGGCCCGCCGCTTCATGGTCGCCTACCTGCGCGCCGCTCGCGACTACGTGCGCGCGTTCTTCGGCGACGGCGAGGGCCGCGACGCGATCCTCCAGCTGATGGCCGAGCTGACCGGCTCGCGCGATACTGCGCTGCTGGCGCGCCAAGCCGCGCTGTGGCTGAACCCCGACGGCGCGGTGAACAAGGCGAGCTTGGTGGACATGCAGCGCTGGTACCGCGAGCGCGGCGACCTCGCGGCCGAGGCCGACCTCGACCGCGCCGTGGACATGAGCTACGTGGACTACGCCCTGAGCCAGCTCGGGCCGTACCGCCAGCCGTGAGCCCGCGCCGGCGCGCAGCAGCGAGCCGAGGGGCGAGTAAGCCAGCATAAGCCGGCAATTGGAGGGCAGGTCCCGACGGCGTCAGGTGAGCCGCGCCAGCAGCTCGGCGAGCCGCTCGTTGCCCCCGGCCGGCGGGCGCCAGTCCAGCTCGACCACCCAGGCCCCCTGGGCGCGGAGCTGGTCGGCGAACAGCCCCACGCCCACGTTGATCACGCGCGGGGGCGCGCTCAGCAACTGGGCGATCGAAGCCCGCGGGGGCGCGGCCGGCTCGCTCATGTCTGCGCCCCCGCGCGACTTGTGGTTGCCTGCTGGGCCAGCGCAGCGGCAGTGCGCGCCGCGGCGGCGTTGCTGGCGCAGAACAGCACGCCGGCCGCGGCCAGCTTCGCCTGTTGGTCGGAGAGCCGCTGCGGGTCGTCCTCGGTACCACAGACCCAGGCCACCACGGGCAACACGCGGCCGGCCGCCCGCGCGCGCGCCTGCACCTCCCGGAGCGTCGGCGCCAGCGCGCCAGCCGGATCGGGGTGTGCACCGCGGCCCAGCACCACGTCGAGCAGCAAGACAGCCACGCTGGGATCCGCTGCCTCACGCTGGAGGCGCGCCAGGCGCTCCCGGGGGTCGATCATGGGATGCGGGCGTCCGCGCGTGAATTCGTCGGCGCCGAGGTCCACGACCGTGTGCTCGCGCGACTGGCGCGGATCGGGCAGCGCGCGGGCCGAATCCGCCTCGACGTTCGAGTACACGGGACCCAGCACGCTCTGCAGCACCCACACCGCCTCGCTGGCCAGCGTGCCGCCGCTGAACAGCCCGCGCACCCAGCGCTGGCCCGGCGCGAAGGCCACCTGCGCCGGGCGCGCGCCCGTGGCACGCTCCGGCGCCAGCACCGACGCGTCAGCGGGAAGGCCCTCGACCGCGCGGGGCGCCGGCTCCTTCGCGGCCGGCGCCCGCGCCAGGCGAACCGCCAGGGCGGCAGCCTCCTCCAGCGTCGTGGCGGGATAGGCGCCGGCCGCGCGCGCCCCCGCCGGATCGGCCCCCAGCAGACAGGTGACCACGGGCTTGCCCAGCCGGGGCAGGTGCTCGTAGAGCGCCGCGGCCGTGCGCGCGCCCGGCGGCTTGGAGACGATGACGATCACCGCGGTGCTCGGGTCGGCGGCCAGGGCGTCCAGTGCCATGAAGGTGGCGAGGCCCCGCACCGCGTCGCTGAGATCGCGGCCGCCCACCCCGATACCGTGCGAGAGGCCGAGGCCGGCATTGTGCACGAGCGAGGCGATCGCTTGCAGCCCGGTTCCCGAGGCGGCGACGACGCCGATCGGCCCGCGGCGCACCACGTTCGCGAAGCCCAGCCCGATCCCCCCCAGGTACGCCGTCCCGCAGTCTGGCCCCATCAGCAGCAGGCCCGTGGCACGGGCGAGCTGTTTCAGACTGACCTCGACCTCGACGGGCACATTGTCGCTGAACAGCAGCACGTGCAGCCCCTGGCGCAGCGCCTGCTTGGCCTCGTAGTGCGCGTAGGGGCCGGGCACGGAGATCAGCGCCAGGTTGGCCTCGGGAAACCGCTCGCGGGCCGCCTCGATGGTGCGCGGCGCGGCCTCCACCGGCGCGGCCGCGCGCTCGCCCGCGGTCAGCAGCCGCTCGGCCGTGGCCAGCGCTGCCTCAGCCGCCCGATCGTCGTCCGCCTGCACGGCGATGACCAGGTCGCTCGGCTGAAGCGCCGCCGCCGCCTCGGCGTCGAGCAAGCCGGCATCGCGCAGCAGATCACGATTCGCCGCGGTCCCCATCATTGCCGCAGCGCGGTGCACGCCCGGCAGCGCTTCGAGCTGGCCGGACACGGCCATCAGCCGGACGGAGTCGTAGTATCGATCCGGCTGGACCACGTGGCGGCGTATCATCAATGCCTCCGGCCCTGAGATGGCAACCGTGCGCGTGCTGCTGACTGGCTGCATGATAGCAAGTCCATACAGCCCGCTGGGCAGCGCGATGCTCTGTAAGGTGCTGCAGGAGGGCGACGGAGAGTGGCGCATGCGCTAGCGGCGCCAGCGGTGCTCGTACTCTCGGCCCCGGCAGCCGCTTACAGCGCCCTGGTGACCATCACGCGCGCGCTTCGGCACACCATCGGTGGACAGCCACCGCGAGCAGGTGCGACCGGTTGCCGGCGCCGTCCGTGTAGGGCAGTAGGACGATGGGATCCTTGGCTTGCAGCGCGCGCCGGCAGAGCGGGCACACGAGGGAAGATTCCCGGTGGTCCGGCCCGACAAGCTGGTAGAGAAGCACCTCGGGCTCCATGGGAGGCACCTCAACGAACGGCGCCAGAGATATCGCAGCAATATCGTGTACAGGATATATTCCGTCTATCGTAAGTACCAGTACGGAGGGGCTTGCGAGAACGCGATCCGGTCTTCTCGCTGGCGGTCTTTACCGGTTCTTCACCACGGCGGATGCCCCCGCCTCCTGGCCCACGTGACGCTCCCCGTTGGCTGTGCGGCACTCGCCCGCGCCGCGCTAGTCGACGCCGCAGCAAAAATGGGCCCTGCAGTCGTCCGTGCGCTCGCGGCGGCCGATGGACCACACGCTCCGTAAGCCGCCGGCCGCGCCCCCGCCACCCATTTCACCCGATCGCCCCTTGGGCGCTGCGAGCGCTCGCTGAATCGGGCGGAGCCGCCGCCGATTATTTCCCTGTCACTTCGCCACGCCGCTCGCTTGCGGTCCCGACCGCTGGGTGCCGAGGCGCGGGGCCGCGAAAGCAAGGCCTGTCGGCAACGGTGTCGAGCGGGGGCGTCTCAAGGGAAGGAGAGGTCATGGCGATCGTGTTGGGGGGGGTCCGGGCGAGTCTGCGGGCCAAGATCCTCGCCCTCGTCTGCGGGGGCGCGCTGCTCGTGCTGTTGGTGTCGCTGTTCTTCGCGGTCCAGGCGCGACAGTTCCTGCAGGACCAGATCCTCCGCGACCAGGCGGCCATCGCCAAAGGGTACGCCACCATGGTCGAGGAGTACCTGAACGGCTCGCGGAGCATCGTCGAGAGCCTGGCGCAGATGCCTGAGGTGCGCACGCCCCTCACGCTGGAGGCAGTGGATCCCGAACTGCGCGGGGTGCCCCAAGAGGTCGATCCGGTCCGCCGCGACATCATGGGCGCGGTCGTGCGGACGATGCCCCGCTTCAACTCCTCGGTCATCCTCACGCTGCAGGGCGACATCTACCTGATGGAGCCCTACCCTCGGCAGTTGAGCATGAACACGCCCACGCTGGCCAGCCGCGACTATTACCAGCGGGTGCTGGCCAGTGGCGCGACGGCCTGGGGCGACGTCACGCTCTCGCCCGCCACCGGCCTGCCGACCGCCACGGTCGCCACGCCCTTGAAGGATGACAGCGGCGCCATGATCGCTGTGCTGGCCGGACCGATGAACCTCGCCGTGCTCGGCGAAGCGGCCCGCACGGTGCGCGCCAGCGACGACGTCGATCTGCTGCTGTTCGACAGCCGCGGCGTCCCGATCGTCTACCCCGACGAGGAGCGCCGGCTCGCCGCCGAGCCGCTCACGGACCTGCCCTACGTGGCGCGCGCGCTCCAGGGGCAGATGGGCTCGCTGGCGTTCTACAACCCGCTCACCCAACGCGACGAGTTCGCGACCGTCGTCCCGATCGCCAGCTCCGGCTGGTTTGCAGCCATCACCCAGTCGCAGGCCTCGGCGTTCGCCAGCCTGAACCGGCTGCTGGTGCTGGTCATTGGCGCCGCGGTGGCCGCCGCGCTGGTGCTGGGGGTGGCGGGCTGGCTGCTGGCCCGCTCGATCGCGGGGGCCGTCGGACAGGTGCAGCGCGCGGCCCAGCGTATCGCCGAGGGGGACCTGGACCAGCAGCTGAGCGTTCGCTCGCGCGACGAGATCGGTCAGATGGCCGAATCGTTCCGCAATATGGTGGCCTACCTCAAGCGTATGGCTGGCGCTGCCGATGCCATCGCCGACGGGAACCTGAGCCACGATATCCAGCCCCAGTCGCCCCATGACCAGCTGGGCCTGGCCTTCCAGCGCATGACCCGCCAGCTTCAGGAGCT
>JADGHJ010000124.1 GCA_019686175.1 Chloroflexota bacterium
CTCCGGGCACCTGCGTCTCACTGCGGCCAGCAGGCGGCGTTGGAAGCTGCTATCATGGCGCTGGCCGTGACAGGCGGCAGGGGGTGGGCATGCTGGCCAAGGTGCTGACCGGGGCGGTGGTGGGGCTGGACGGCGCGCTGGTCGAGGTCGAGGTGGACATCGCCCAGAGCGGGCTGCCCCATTTCCTGGTCGTCGGCCTGCCCGATGCCGCCGTGCAGGAGGCGCGCGAGCGCGTGCGCGCCGCCATCCGCAACAGCGGCCTCAGCTTCCCTCTCCGCCGCATCACCGTCAACCTGGCGCCAGCCGACCTCAAGAAGGAGGGACCCAGCTACGACCTGCCCATCGCGGTCGGCATCCTGCTGGCCTCGGGTCAGCTCGCGGCCGATATCGGCGGGACGCTGTTCCTCGGCGAGCTGAGCCTCGACGGCACGCTGCGCCACACGCCGGGCATCATCGCGCTCGTCGCGCTGGCGCGCGAGCGCGGGCTGCACACCGTCTACGTGCCGGCCATCGACGCGCGCGAGGCCACCCTGCTGGGCGGTGTACGGGTGATGCCCGTGCCCTCGCTGGCCGCGCTGGTCACGCACCTGCGCGGCGAGGCGCCCCTCGCGCCCGCGCCCGAGACGGCGGACCTGCTGACGGAGGACGGCGACCCACCCGGGGGCGACCTGGCGGATGTCCGCGGACAGGAGCACGCGCGGCGTGCGCTCGAGGTCGCCGCGGCCGGGGGCCATAACCTGCTCCTGAGCGGCCCGCCCGGGGCGGGCAAGACGCTGCTCGCCCGCGCCCTACCCTCGATCCTGCCGCGGCTCACGCGCGAGGAGTGCCTCGAGGTGACTCGCATCTACAGCGTGGCCGGGCTGCTGCCGCCGGAGCAGCCGGTGATCCGCCACCGGCCGTTCCGCGCGCCGCACCACACCATCAGCCAGGCCGGGCTGGTCGGCGGCGGGCGCTGGCCGCGCCCGGGCGAGATCAGCCTGGCGCACCGTGGCGTGCTGTTCCTCGACGAGCTGCCGGAGTTCGGCCAGCCGGCGCTGGAGCTGCTGCGCCAGCCGCTGGAGGACGGCGTGGTGACCATTAGCCGCGCCCAGGGCAGCGTCACCTTCCCCGCCAAGACGATGCTCGTCGGCGCGATGAATCCATGCCCCTGCGGCTTCTATGGTGACTCGCAGCGCGCCTGCACCTGCTCGGAGAGCGCCGTGACGCGCTACCAGAAGCGCCTCTCGGGCCCGCTGCTCGACCGCATCGACATCCACCTCGAGGTGCCGCGCGTGGAGTACGAGAAGCTGACCGCCGACCGGGCCGGCGAGCCGTCGCGCGTGGTGCGGGCGCGAGTGGAGGCGGCGCGCGAGCGGCAACGCCAGCGGCTGGCCGGCACCGGGCTCACCTGCAATGCCGACATGGGCCCCGGCCACGTGCGCAAGCTGTGCGTGCTCGACCAGCCGGCGCAGGCCGTGCTGCGGGCGGCGATGCAGCAGCTCAACCTGAGCGCGCGGGCGTATCATCGGGTGCTGAAGCTGGCGCGCACCATCGCCGACCTGGCGGGCGCTGAGCTGATCGGCGCGGCGCACGTCGCCGAGGCGCTCCAGTATCGCCCGCGTAGCCGCGGCTAGCCGGCAGCACGCCTAGAGCCGCGCCAACAGTCGATCGTCGCCGGCACACGACCCGCTTCGGAACCAGATCATCAACTGGCAGCGCTGCAAAGGCCTCGTGCAATCGTCATGTGGCAAGCACCCTCGCGGAGAGTCAGGCAGAGGAGCTGCGTCGGGTCCGCACGCTGCTCGGCCGCGAGTTCGTCGAGCCACAGGTTCGAAGAGCGAGGAGGCGTCGATCTCTCTAGCGGCGCAAGAGGGAGCAGGAGCAGGCCATGATACAGTATGTCGCGCTGCTGCGCGGCATCAACGTTGGCGGGAACCACTTGATCAAGATGCCCGAGCTACGGCTCTGCTTCGAGACGCTCGGCTTTGGCAACGTGGCCACCTACATCCAGAGTGGTAACGTGCTGTTCGAGGCTGCGGAGCAGGAACCGGCCGACCTAACGGCCCGGATCGAGGAGGCCCTAGCGGCACAGTTCGGCTATGCGGCGCGGATCGTGCTGCGCTCGCACGACCAGATGCGTGCGATTGTGGCCGGCGCCCCGGCCGGCTTCGGCAACCAGCCGGAGCGCTACCGGTACGACGTCATCTTCCTGCGCGAGCCGCTCACGGTCGCCGAGGCCATGCGGCAGCTGAGGACCCGAGAGGGAGTGGACCAGGCGTGCGCTGGCGACGGTGTGTGCTACTTCGCGCGGCTCGCCAGCCGGGCGGCGCAGAGCTACCTGAGCCGGATCGTCGCGCTGCCCGTCTACCAGAGCATGACCATCCGCAACTGGAACACGACCGTCAAGCTCCGGGCGCTCATGGACGCCCGTGCGGCTGAACCACGGCGCTCACCGCCCGTCTGACACGTTCGAGCGGCTGGCCGAGAGCGCCAAGCTCCGGGCGCAGCGGCAGAAGGGGGAACAAGGGAGAGGGCCCGGACCGGCGGGGGATCGAGCACGGGCGGCTGAAGCCCCTGCGCCAGGAGGCCGTGGAGCACGGGGGCGAGCGCTGGTCAGAGCCGATCTTCACGCCCCAGAGCTAATCGGACTGCGCGGAGTGGGAGGGAAGATTCCGCGCGTACACATTCGTGAAGCCGCGCTGGCGAAGCTGTGCCGCAGATTCGGGCGTCGTGACGATCGGCAGCGACTTGTCCAGGTCCCGCTCGGCCACCTGGTCGAAGTGATCGCCGTGGAAGTGCGACAGCACGATGAGGTCCAGAGGCGGCAGGTCGCGGACGCTATCGCCGGGTTGGTCAGCCGCGTGGCGGATAGCCCGTTGCCGATATCCACTTTCTCGTGCATATGGACGAAGGTCGGGTCGGTCAAGATCGTGAAACCGGCGTAGCGGAGGAGCACGGTGGCATTCCCGATGAAGAAGACCGATCCCGTCGCCATGTCCGGCGGTGCGGCTCCCGGCTGTAGCTTGATCTCGTGCGCCATACTCATATTCGCCGTCTTCCTTGCCTCTACGCGACACCGTACGCAGATACGCCAAGTTCGCCCCGGCCCAGAGTACTCGTCGGGCTGGCTGGCGCTCACAGCGGAGAGGCGCAGGAGGTCTGCCAGTGAGCGCGCGACCGGTCGCTCACGGTGTTGGGCGTAGGCGATGGCATAATGTGGCAGAGGTGTGCAGCGCGCCAGGGGGCGAGATCATGAAGACGACCGTGCTGACGCTCGATACATCGCAGCGCCGCATCGTCGACCTGACGCTCGCGGTGGTCGAGTTCTGTGCCGGGCAGGGCGACGGGCTGGTGCACGTGTTCGCTCCCCACGCCACCGCCGGCCTAGCGCTCATCGAGCTGGGCGCCGGCTCGGAGCACGACCTGGAGGCGCTGCTGGACCGGCTGCTGCCTCGCGACGATCGCTACGTCCATCGCCACGGCTCGCGCGGCCACGGCGCCGACCACCTGCTGCCGGCCCTCTTGAGCCCGTCGCTGGTGCTGCCGGTGCTGGCGGGGCGGCCGGCGTTGGGCACCTGGCAGTCGGTCGCATTCGTCGACCTGAACCGCGACAACCCCACCCGCCAGGTGCGCCTCAGCTTCCTGCCGGGCTAAGCTCACACTACCTCGCGCACCCGGTCGGCCAGCACCGTCTTGAGAATCTCGAAGTGGCAAACTGGTACTACAGATGAACAGGCGTAGTACTTCAAGACAGGAGCGCCGCATGGGCGCCATCAAGAGCGTGGTCACCCGCAAGGGGCAGGTGACCGTCCCCGTCGAGTTTCGCAAGCGGCTCGGCATTCAAGAGGGCGACAGCGTGGAGTTCACCCTGGAGGAGGACTCGCTGCGCCTGCGCCCCGCGCGCTCGCGGGTGGACGAGAGCTTCCAGGTAGTGCCCCCACTGCCCCACAAGCTGTCCTGGAAGGAAGTGGAGCAGGTGGCGCATGAGGAGCATGCGCAGGAGGCCGCCCGAGAAGGGCTCGAGCGCTGATGCCGCCGCTCGACTACCTGGACACCAACGTCTTCATCCGCCACATCACTCAGGACGACCCGCGGATGGGCCAGCAGGCCCGGGCCCTCTTCAAGCAACTCGAAGCTGGTCAGGCCACCGCCACCACCTGTGAGGGGGTGATCGTGGAGGCCGTGCAGGTGCTCTCCTCCAGGGCGCTCTATAACTTGCCCCGTCCCCTGATCCGCCAGCATCTGAGCAACCTGCTGTCGCTCAGAGGGCTGCGCCTCCCGCGCAAGGGGGTGTACCTCCGAGCGCTGGACCTCTACGCCACCAGCGCCCTGGACTTCGTGGACGCCCTGATCGTAGCTCACATGGAGCGTGATCGGAGTAGCGCGGTGATCAGCTTCGATCAGGACTTCGACCGCCTGCCACAGGTCACGAGACGCCAGCCCTGAGCGCGAGGGACATCGGTCGCATTCGTCGACCTGAACCGCGACAACCCCACCCGCCAGGTGCGCCTCAGCTTCCTGCCGGGCTAAGCTCACACTACCTCGCGCACCCGGTCGGCCAGCACCGTCTTGAGAATCTCGAAGCGGTCCTTCTGGCCCGCCGCCAGCGCCTGGGCGAAGTGCAGCGCCTGCTTGGTCGTCACCTTGCCTGGCATCGGCGGCTCGTTGGGATCGACGGCCGCCTCGACCACGGCCGGGCCGGGATGGGCCAGCGCCTCGCGCAGTACGGCCTCCACGCGTGCGGGATCGTCCACGCTGTAGCCCGCAGCCCCACAGGCCCGAGCGACTGCGGCGAAGTCGATGGGCTGCAGCTCGACGCCGTACTGCGGGTGGGCGCTGAGCACGATCTGCTCCCACTTGATCTGGCCCAGCACGTTGTTCTTGATGACGATCACCTTGACGGGCAGGTTGTACTTCACGCAGGTGGCCAGCTCGCCCATCAGCATGCTGAGCCCGCCGTCGCCGATGATGCACACTACTTGGCGCCCCGGGTGGGCTATCGCCGCCCCGACGCTGTAGGGCAGCCCGTTGGCCATCGAGGCCAGCGAGCCGGACAGCGAGAACTGCATGTTGCCGCGGATCTGGATGTAGCGCGCCGCCCAAGTGGCGATAGTACCGCTATCCGCCGAGACGATCGCGTCGTCGTCCAGCAGGCGGTTGAGGTGATAGGTCACCACTTGCGGCTTCATCGGGCGGTCCTGCCGCGTGCCGCGCTCGGCCATCAGTTGGTTCCAGTCGCGCATCCGCTCCTGCGCCTGCTCGAGGAAGCGGCGGTCGGCTTGGCGGTCGATGAGCGGCAACAGGGCGCGCAGCACCGTGGCGCAGTCGCCGACCAGCCCGACCTCCACCGGATAGCGCAGCCCGATGCGCTCCGGATCGACGTCCACCTGGACAGCTCGCGCCTGGCCGGGTTTGGGGTAGAACTCGAGGTAAGGGAAGCTGCTCCCCAGGATCACCAGCGTGTCGCACTCGCTCAGCGCGTCCTGGGACGGGGCGGTTCCGAGCAGGCCGATGCCGCCCGTAGTGTAAGGGCTATCGTCGGGGACGACGGCCTTGCCGAGCAACGGCTTGATGATCGGGCCCGCGACCTGCTCGGCCAGCTCCAGCACCTCGGCTCGCGCCCCCAGGCAGCCCCGGCCGGCGAGAATGGCGACCCGCTGGCCCCGGTTGATCAAGTGCGCGGCCCGCTCCAGCTCCCCCGCCGCGGGCAGCGGGTACACCGGGGCGAAGAGGCTCGCGCTATGTTGCTTGACGTTGGCGTCGGAGCGTGGCACGTCGCCCATCTCCCACTCCTGGACGTCCTTCGGAATGGTGATGTGCGCCACGCCGCGACGCGCTAGCGCCGTCTTGACCGCCTCGTCGACCACGTTGTCGACGTGCGCCGGCCCCATGACCCGCTGGCTATAGTAGGCGACGTCCTGGAACAGCTTGTCGAGGTCGACGTCCTGCTGGTACCAGGTGCCGATCAGATCGTGGAAGGTATGGCCGGTGATGGCGAGCACGGGCTGCCCGTCGCACTTGGCATCGTACAGCCCATTGAGCAGGTGGATGCCCCCCGGCCCGGAGGTGGCCAGGCAGGCCGCCAGCCCGCCGCCGTACTTGGCGTAGCCGCAGGCGGCAAAGGCCGCCGCCTCTTCGTGGCGGACTTGGATGAAGCGCACGCGCTGCTGGTGGGTGCGCAGCGCCTCCATGATCCCGTTGATCCCGTCCCCGGGCAGGCCGAAGACGGTGTCCACCCCCCAGTCGATCAGACGGGTCACCAGTCGATCCGCTACGGTCTCTGCCATGCTTCCTCTCCCTCGGCGTGTCGGCGAGCGCTGACGCTATCGGGGCGGCGCGGCCGCGGTGCCCCTCAGCGTGGAGCCTGCCGCGCGTCCGGTCGGTCGGGCTGCGCGGGCAAGTCGAGTAGGTCGAGCCCAGTGGAGGGATCGTGCCTGCGGCGCACAGGGACGTCCTCGACGCGCAGCCACACCTCGAGGGTGGGATGCACCCGCGCTTCCTGGATGTGGCCGCCCAAGACAGTGAAGTCGTGCCGTCCGAAGGCGCCGTGGAGGTGCAGGAACGGCTGGCCGTCCTTGAGGGAGGCGTTGCCCTCGAAGCTCACCACCTCGAGCTGCTCTTCGATCTCTCGGTACTCGTACGCTTGCCGGCGCGCGTCCCAATAGCCCAGCCGGACCCAGCTCACCGCGCCTGCGGCGGTGAGGGTAGCGAAGGCGAGCTGCTCGCCCCGCAGCAAGGCCGTAAGTGTCTCGATCAGCGCCTCTCCACTCTCCAGACGCACCACGTAGCGGTGGTCGAACTGCTGAACGCGCACACCTGCCTCCCTTCTGCCAAGCGCCCGCGCCGATTAGCCGGCGCTCACTCGCCGCGTCGGCTGCCGGGCGGACTGAGCGCGGACCTGGCCGTCGTTGCTCTCGCCGCGCGACGGCTCGCCGTGGCGCAACGCCAGCCAGAGCACCTCGGCCAGGTGCAGCGCCGGCCGCTGCGTGCCCTGCAGGATCTGTTCGCGGCAACTGAAGCCGTTGGCGATGATCAACGTGTCCGGGGCGGCCGCTCGCACCGCCGGCAGCAGCACCCGCTCGCCGGCGGCCCGGCCCACTTCGTAGGGCTGGCCAGCGGTGTACCCGAACGCGCCCGCCATGCCGCAGCAGCCCGCGTCGAGCAGCTCGTAGTCGAGCCCCAGCTTGTCTAGCACCGCCACCTCGTCCGTCATCCCGAGCACCGCCTGGTGGTGGCAGTGGCCCTGTACCAGCGCCCGCCCCCGGAGGCGATTCGGTCGATAGTCCGGCACCTTCCGTTCCAGGAACTCGCTCAGCAGGAACACCTGCTGCTGCAGCCGCGACGCATCCTCATCGTGCGGGTAGAGGTTCACCAGCTCGTCGCGGAAGACGGAGACACAGCTCGGCTCCAAGCCGACGACGGGCACACCGGCGCGGATGTGCGGGCGCAGCACGGCGAGGATCTGTCGCAGATGGCGCTTGGCGAGATCGAGCATGCCGTAGTCGTACAGCGGCCGGCCGCAGCACAGCGCCTGGGGGGGCACGACCACCTGCCAGCCCGCCGCTTGGAGGACCTCCAGGGCCGCGCGCGCCGTACGGGGCAGGAAGTAGTTGTTGAAGGTGTCGGGCCAGAGGATCACCTGGGGCCGGTCGCCGTTACGCGGGGGGCGCCGCCGGTACCAGGCCTGGAACGAGCGGCGGGCGAACGGCGGGAGCTGGCGGGCCGGAGCGGCGCCCGCGATCGCCTTGGCCAGGTCGCGCAGTAGCGGCGTCTGCGTCGCGAAGTTGGCGGCCCAGGGCGCCAGCCCGGCGAGGCGCGCCCAGTACATGATCAGGCCGAAGGCATACGCCTGGCGTGGGCGCAGGCGCCCGGCGTAATAGTGCGACAGGAACTCGGCCTTGTAGGTGGCCATGTCGACCTTGACCGGGCACTCGCCCTTGCACCCCTTGCACGCCAGGCAGAGGTCGAGCGCTTCCTTGACGTGCTCGTCGCGCCACCCGTGCCGCAGCGGATCGCCCCGCAGCATCTCGAACAGCAGCCGCGCGCGGCCGCGGGTGGCGTGCATCTCCTCGCGGGTGACCATGTAGCTGGGGCACATCGTGCCCTTGTCCAGCTTGCGGCACTCGCCCACGCCCACGCAGCGGAGGGTCGCTCGCGCGAAGCTGCCCTGGTCCGCGACGAACGCAAAGTGAGTCTTCGACGCCGGCGGGGCGTAGTCGGTCCCGAGCCGCAGGTTCGCGTCGAGTGGGTAGGCGTCCACCACCTTGCCCGGATTCATCTTGCCATCCGGGTCCCAGAGCGCCTTGAATTCGCGGAAGGCCTGCACCAGCTCCGGCCCGAACATCCGGACGAGTAGCTCGCCGCGCGCCTGGCCGTCGCCGTGCTCCCCGGAGAGCGAACCGCCGTAGCGCACCACCAGATCGGCGGCCTCTTCGACGAACGCACGGAACTTCGCAATGCCATCGCGCGTGTCGAGGTCGAAGTCGGTGCTGGTGTGCACGCAGCCGTCCCCGAAGTGGCCGTACAGCGAGCCCTCGTAGCCGTAGCGGTTGAGGAGCGCGCGGAAGTCGCGCAGGTAAGCGCCCAGCTGGTTGGGGTGGACCGCCGCGTCTTCCCATCCGGGCCAGGCGATCTTATGGCTGACGGGCAGGAACGTGGTAGCGCCCAGGCCCGATTCGCGCACCGCCCAGATCCGGTCCTCCTCGCGCCGGTCCTCGAACAGCTTCATGGCCGGCGGCACCCGCTCCTGCTGCAGCGCCTCCATCAGTCGGCGGGCCTGGGCATCAGCCTCGTCCTTCGTCTCGCCGCCGAACTCGACCAGCAGCCAGCCTCCCCCACGCGGCAACAGGGCGATGTCCCGGGGGTGGATGTGGAACAGCTTCGCTAGCTGCGTCAGCTCGTGGTCGATCGCCTCCAGGGCGATCGGGCCGTGCTCGAGGACCTGCGGCACATGGTCCGCGGCGGCGAAGATGTCCTGGAAGCCAAGGACCAGCAGGGCGCGCGCTGGCGGGCTGGGCACCAGGCGGAGCTGCGCCTCCAGCACCAGCACGCAGGTGCTCTCGCTGCCGACGAGCGCGCGGGCCACATGGAAGCCGTGCTCGGGCAGGAGCTGGTCCAGGGCATAGCCCGACACGCGCCGGGGGATGTCGGGAAAGCGCTGGCGGATGCGGTCGGCGTAGCGGTCGCGCAGCGCCTTCAGGCCCGCGTAGAGCGCGCCCCGGCGGCCGCCCGGGGCGATGATCCGCGCCAGCTCGTCGTCGCTGGTCGGCCCCACGCGCAGGCGTAGGCCGTCGTAGGTGAGCACCTCGAGTGCTTCGACGTTATCGATGGTCTTGCCGGCCATCACCGAGTGGACGCCGCACGAGTTGTTGCCGATCATGCCGCCGAGCGTACAGTGGTCATGCGTGGCGGGGTCGGGACCGAAGGTCAGGTGGTGCCGCTCGGCTGCGTTGCGGAGATCGTCCAGGACGCAGCCCGGCTGCACACGCGCCCGCCGCCTGGCCGGATCCACCTCGAGGATGCGGTTCATGTACTTGGTGAAGTCCAGCACCACCGCCACATTGCAGCACTGGCCGGCCAGGCTGGTACCGCCCCCACGGGCGAGCACGGGCGCGTCGAACCGCCGGCAGAGCGCGACGGTGGCCACGACATCGTCGGCGTCGCGGGGGAGTACCACGCCGATCGGCACCTGGCGGTAGTTGGAGGCATCGGTGGCGTATAGCGCGCGGCTGCCGTCGTCGAAGCGCACCTCGCCCCGGACCTCCCGGCGGAGCGCGTCGGCCAGCTCCGGCGCCTGCACGGGCGGATGGATGACGTGCGTGCGATATGGGCGCCGCTTCGCGGGCGACAGTGCCATGTTGCTTCCTCCAGGATGACGCGAGCAGCTCGCCGGGCCGCCCTCTCAGGCCACGAGGCAGATGCTCGCCGGCCAGCGTGGCCGCGCTTACTCCGCCCAGGCGATCGTGGACAGCAGCGCGTGTGGCGGCGGGCGAGAATCGAGCCGCGTGTGCTGCACCACAATCGGCACCGACGAGCGAATGACGCTGGCGTAGTCGGTATCGCGCGGCACGGGCTCTGGATCGTGGAGGTCGTTGAAGCGCAGGTGTAGCGTGCGCCGCGGGCCGACGGTCACCCGGTAGGGCCCGACGGGCTCGCGGTCGGCAAAGTACAGCGTGATCGCGACCTCCGCCGGCTGGTCGCCTGTGTTGAGGATGCAGGCGACCTCGTGGCTGACCATGGCCCGGTTGGGATGGGGATCGTAGCTCGCAGCGGGGATATAGCCCTCCGCGATCACCCACACCCGCCGGCCCAGCGCACCGTTGCTCATCCCGCGACCCTCCAGCGCTGGGCATCCGCGCGCTTGAACTCCAGCCCGAGCCCCGGCCGCGCCGGATCCGGGTGTAAGGCGCCGGCATGCGGGGTGGGTGCGCCATCGAACAGCAGGTGCTCGATGCGCGCGTGGTCGTGGAAGTACTCGACGTGGGCGAGCGCGGGCGCCGCGCAGCCCACCTGGGCGTGAATACTGGGCGCGCAATGCGCCGAGAACGGCGTGGCGGCGCCGTGCGCCAGCTCGGCCGCCTCCAACCAGCCGGTGATCCCCAGGCAGCGGGTGACGTCGGCCTGTAGGATATCCACGGCGCCCGCCGCGAGCATGTCGCGGAAGTACCAGGGATCGTAGCCGTACTCGCCTGCCGCCACCGCCATCGGCACCCGCTCGCGCACGAAAGCGAGCTGCTCGAGGTGGTCGGACGAGACTGGCTCCTCGAAGTACACCACCCCCGCCGCGGCGAACTCGTGGGCCTGGGCGATCGCCTGTTTGACCGTGTAGGCGCCGTTGGCGTCCACGAACAGCTCGGCGTCCGGGCCGATGGCCTCCCGCGCCACGCGAACGCGCCGGACGTCGATGGCGGGGCGCGCGCCCCAGTCGGTGCCGACCTTCATTTTGACCCGCGGGATGCCCTGAGCGACCCAGCCGCCGAGCTGCTCGGCCAGCTCCTGCTCGCTGTAGCTGGTGAAGCCGCCGCTGCCATAGATCGGCACGGCGGTGCGGTGCGGGCCGAGCAGTTGGAACAGCGGCCGCCCCGTGGCCCGCGCGTGGAGGTCCCACAGGGCGATGTCCACCGCCGAGATAGCGGTGGCGGCGATCCCGGGGCGCCCCGCGTTGCGCACCGCGGCGATCATCGCGCCCCAGGCGCCGCGCACGTCGTGCAGGCCGCGCCCGACCACGACCTCCGCCAGCAGCTCATGGATCACTGTCGCCGCCGCCGCGCTGCCGTAGGTGAACCCCACCCCTCGTAAGCCCGAGTCAGCCGTGATCTCGACCACTACCAGCGTGGTCGAGGCCCACTGGAGCGTGCCATCAGCTTCGGGACGATCCGTCGGGATGCAGTAGACGCTCGTCTCCAATCGCTGCACGTTCATGCCGTCCCTCCGCTGGCCCTCCCGGGCGTCGGGCCGAGCTCGCTGCCCGCAGCCCACGGGAGGGTGGCCGCCAGGCGCTGGCCAGCCAAGAGGAGTAGATCTTGCTCGCAAGTTACCCTCGGCCACCTAGACACGCCCTGCGCGCAGCCAGCTATGGCCTGAAAAGGCCCTGAACAGGGCGGGACGGGCCACCCGGCGGCACGTAGGACATGCTGGTGGTCAACGGGTCCGAGGACGGAGGTGGGATACGCGACCGCTATTAGACGGTACTGGCACGGCTTCTGCGCCGCTGCCCGTGGTTCTGCTACTTACGGAAACCAGGGGCTAGTCGCGCCAGGCGGCCGAGCAGGCGCAGAGAGCCCGGGGGAGCGGAGACCTTGAGCCTGGGTGTTGGGAGTCTGAGGCAGTGGCCGGGTGGGGGCGCGTGGCAAATCCCAGGGCGCTGGCACGCCGCGTGGCGCCGGTGGGCGCCGGCGGGTGGCCGGCTCGCGGTCGCTTTCGGCCTGCTGGTTGCCGTCTACGTGCTAGACCGCGGGGTACTCGACTCCCCGTCGGTTAGTTGGCTGGCGTACGCGCTGCCGGTGCTCCTGGCCCCCCGCCTGCTGCCGGTCCCGGCCGCTCCCCTGGTCCTGATCGTAGCCACGGCGTTGAGCTGGTTGGACAGTCTCGCGGTAGCGACCGCCGGCTGGGAGGATGTGTGGCGGGCGCTGCTACTGGTGGGTGTCGGGCTGTACGCGCTGCGCGATGCCGAACGCGAACGCGAGCTGGAGGCCGCGAAAGCACGCCTCTTGCGCCTGGTGTCGCACGAGCTTCGTACCCCGCTGCACCATATCAAGGGCTTCGCGTCGACCCTGCTGCAGCCGGACGTGGACTGGGACCCGCCCAGCCAACGAGCGTGCTTAGAGGCGATCGAGCA
>JADGHJ010000125.1 GCA_019686175.1 Chloroflexota bacterium
GCCGAGGACCCCCCCGGCTACTGCGCCCGCGGCTGTCGCCTGGCCGGTACTATTGGCCGTCTGCTGCCTCACGGCGTCGACATCCTGGGCAGTGGGCATCAGCAGGCTGATGTCGCCACCCGAAAAGCCAGCGGTTTTCAGCGTCTCCATTGCCCTGCGGGCCCGCTCGGGGTCAGGGAACGCACCCACCACCACACTGCGCTCGGTGGCCTTCATCCTCGGATCCTCCGTGATGCAAATGGACTCGTGGCCAGCCCTGAGGCCCACGCTGAGACGCGAGGGCGCTACGCTTGCCGGGCCCCACCACTCGGCAAGCATCGCGTCGGGAGCCGCCGTTACTTCTTCTGCAGTGGCGGGGTGCCTTGGCCGGTGTACTGGCCCACCTCCCGCTCGGCCGGGCGGGCGCCCGTCGCTTTCGGTTCGCCTCGGCCGGGTGGGTTCAGGGTGATCTTGGTGGCGAAATCCTTGGACTTCGGGTTCCGCTTCTTGGCCATGGTTCGTCCCTTCCGTATCCTGCGCGCTAACGACCGGTGATGCAGCGCCCGTGCCACGGGCTGCTCGGGCGCGCCGCATGGAGCAAGCGCCTGCTATAGTGTCCGCGCACCTGTCACGGGGAGAGGGACCGTGCGACGCCCGAGCGACTTGGCGCTGGTGACTATCGCCATGCTGAGCGCGATGTTCGTGACCGCGATATCAACCACGATCGTGGCAACTGCTGCGCCGAGTATCACCGCGGCACTCCAGGGACTCCCGCTGTATAGCTGGGTGTTCTCGGCCTACCTGCTGTCGATGACTGTGACCATGCCGCTGTATGGGAAGCTGGCGGATCTGTACGGGCGCAAACCGGTGTATCTAGTGGCGACCGTCCTGTTCGTGGGCGGCTCGTTGCTGTGCGGCGTCGCGAGCAGTATGGAGCAACTGATCGTCTGCCGGCTGGTGCAGGGGCTCGGGGCCGGCGCGATCCAGCCGATCGCCATCACGCTGGCCGGCGACCTCTTCCCGCTCGAGCAGCGAGCGCGCATCCAGGGCCTGTTCAGCGCTATGTGGGGCCTGGCCAGCCTGACCGGGCCCCCGCTAGGTGGCTTCCTCGTGGAAGGGTGGGGCTGGCGCTGGGTGTTCTGGGTCAACGTGCCGATCGCGACTCTGTCGGCCGTACTGATGGCGGTGGCTCTCCATGAGCGCCGGCCGTCCCATCGCCCGGTGCTCGATTGGGTGGGCGCGGCGACCCTCACGGGGAGTGTGAGCGCGCTACTGCTCGCCGTGTTCGCGCTCGACGGTACAGCCCCTTCCCTCCTACCGCCTGGCCCCTTGCTGACCGTGGCCGGGCTGCTTCTGGTGCTGTTCATCTGGTGGGAGGCTCGGGCACCGGAACCATTGCTGCCGCTGCCGCTCCTGCGCCTGCGGATCGTGGGCATCGGCGCGATCTTGTGGCTCCTGGCGGGCGTGGGCATCATCGGCGCTGCATCCTACACCACGCTCACGGTGCAGGGCGTGCTGGGTGGGAGCACGCTCACCGCGGGGCTGGCCCTGCTGCCCATGGACACCTGTTGGCTCGTCGGCAGCTTCGTCTCGAGCCGGTTGCTGCTGCGCGTCGGCTATCGGCCGTTAGTGGCCATGGGGATAGGCATCGTCGCCGTGTCGCTGTTCAGCATCAGTCGCCTCGGGCCAGAGGTGCCGTACGCGGTGTTCGTGGCCACCCTGGCCCCTAGTGGCTTCGGCTTCGGCTGCGTCGTGGCGCCGCTGGTGATCGCTGTCCAGAGCTCCGTCACCTGGGGCCAGCGTGGGGTTGCTACCGCCAGCACCGTCTTCTTCCGGACGATCGGCGGCGCGGTGGGCGTGGCTCTCCTGGGCCTCGCGCTCAATCTGCAGCTCGGCATGCTGTTGCAGGGCGGCGAGGCGGGTGTGGGCGCCGTAACGCAGTTACTCGATCCAACCGAGCGCGCGCGATTGGCCCCGGAGACAGCGGCGACCCTCCGTCTCCTGCTGTGGCAAGGGCTGCAGGGCGTGTGGCTGCTGATGGCGCTCGCCGCGGCCATCGGGTTCGGCGTGGTCTGGCTGCTACCGAGCGGTATGCCCCGGGCGCGCCACGATGCGCGCCGGCCCGCCCCTACGCCGGCCGGCGCTGGGGCGGCCGACTAGGGCTAGGTAAGATAGGCTATCGAGAGAGACGCCATGCAACCATCGGACACTACTGTGGTGGTCTACATCACTGCACCGTCGACTGCCGAGGCCGAGCGGCTAGCGCGTGCGCTAGTCGACGAGCGCCTTGCCGCCTGCGTCAATCGACTTCCGGTGCAGTCGATCTACCGTTGGCAAGGCCAGGTCGAAGAAGCCGAGGAAGTGCTGCTGATTGTAAAGACAGTCCGCGCGCGTCTCGACCTGCTAGCGAGCCGGGTGCGCGCTTTGCACAGCTACTCGGTGCCAGAGATCATCGCCCTGCCGATCGTGGCCGGATGGCCAGCATATCTGGGTTGGGTCGAGAGCGAGACGCGGTCCGACGGTTAACATGATCCGTCCCGGCGCGTCTTTCCCGCAGCACCACGCACCCCGCCGTGCGCACAGGCGCCACCGTCACCATGCCGCAGCGCTGGTAGCGAGTCCTGGCAGCGACCTACGCACGAGCAGTGAGTACGAGCATTACAAACACATTACAGTGGCCTGTTTGTAGTGCGTTCGTAATCCGTGCTCGTAGATCGTTCGCGTCCCCTCAGATCGATCTCCCGCTCGCGGTCCGAGTTCTGGCAGAAATCACAGGATTGTGACGTACCGGAAGCGGCAGGCGGGTGGGCGACGCGTTATGTTTGTACGGGTAGTCCATACCCGCTGCTACGCGCCATGCGCGCCGGTTTGACAGCTGCCGGTGCCAACCGTATAGTGGCGGGGTTCAGTTGAGTGGGGTCGCCTCGATTGCTCGCCCCCCAATCCTTGGAGGCAGTAGATTGCTGCGGCGAGTGGAGAGCCGGTGTGACTACTCGTGTGGCGGGGGTCACTTGGGTCACCCACAGGGCAAGAACACTGCGTCGCCGTTGCTCGTATCGATCCACCCCGTGCGCTATCTCATGACGGTATTGCTGAGTGTGGTGCTGTGCACCGTGGCGATAGTCACGGCGGACGCGAGTGAGCTAACGGTTGGTGGCGGCGCGGTGGTAGCGAACACCGAAGGGGATGGACTGCGGTTGCGGCAGACGCCCGGGTTGAGCGGCAACCCGCTGGGCTTGCTGCCGGAGGGCACACGCGTGCAGGTGCTAGATGGGCCGCGCCTGGCCGATGGCGAACAGTGGTATCAAGTGCGGTTCGACGACCGCATGGGGTGGGCGGCGGGCCGTTACTTACGCGGTTTGGGCGATCCGGCGGTGCTCACGCCCCTCACGGCCACGGCAGCCCGTCCCGCGAACACGCTGCGCATGCAAGTCGTCGGCTACCACGTACCCTGGGTGAACACCTCACGGACGAGCACGGGCACAGTGCCGCGGTGGGGGACGGTGGCGGTCGATCCGCAGGTCATCCCCCTGGGCACCCGCCTCCTGATCGAGGGGTTCGAGGGAACCGTGTTCGTCGCAGAAGACACCGGGGCGGCGGTACGCGGGTTGGTGGTGGATGTCTGGTTCGACGATCTAGACAGCGCGCGACGCTTCGGCAGCCAGACGCGAACGGTGACGATTCTCGGCCGCTGAGCGGGCCCAGCGCGGCACGAGCACCAGCGCCCCAGCGGGGCGCTGGTGCCGCTAGTCTTTGGTCAAGCTGCTGAGAAACTCGCGGTTGCTGCTGGTCTTGGAGAGGCGGTTGAGCAACGGCTCGATGCTCTCGGCCGACGAGCCGATCTGGGCCAGCATGCGGCGCATGAGCCACACCTGCTTGAGCGTCTGCTCGTCGAGCAGCAACTCCTCGCGGCGCGTGCCTGAGCGGAGCACGTCGATCGCCGGGAAGATACGCTTCTCGGCCAGCTTGCGGTCGAGGTGCAGTTCCATGTTGCCGGTGCCCTTGAACTCCTCGTAGATCACATCGTCCATGCGGGAGCCGGTGTCCACGAGGCAGGTGGCAAGGATGGTCAGGCTACCGCCCTCCTCGACCTTGCGCGCGGCGCCGAAGAAGCGCTTCGGTGGGTACAGCGCCACCGGATCGATCCCACCGGAGAGAGTGCGGCCGCTGGGCGGCACGGCCAGGTTGTAGGCGCGGGTGAGGCGGGTGATGCTGTCGAGCAGGATCACCACGTCGCGCCCGCACTCGACCAGGCGCTTGGCGCGGTTGAGCGCCATCTCGGCCACGGCCGTGTGGTCCTCGACGGGCTCGTCGAAGGTGGAGGAGACCACCTCGGCGCGCACCGAGCGCTTCATGTCGGTGACCTCCTCGGGCCGCTCGCCGATGAGCACCACCATCAGGTGGATCTCTGGATAGTTGGTGGTGATCCCGTTGGCGATATGCTTGAGCACCGTCGTCTTGCCCGCTTTGGGGGGCGACACGATCAGCCCGCGCTGGCCGCGGCCGATGGGCGAGACGAGATTGATCAGGCGCTGGGTCAGATTCTGGGGCACCGTCTCGAGGTTGAGCAGCTCGCGCGGGAAGATCGGCGTCAGCGCGTCGAAATGGGGGCGCCGCTTCGCCACCTCCGGGTCGAGCCCGTTGACGGCCTCGACCCGCAGCAGGCCGTGGTACTTCTCGCTGTCCTTCGGCGGGCGCACCTGGCCGGTGACCATGTCGCCTGTGCGCAAGCCGAAGCGCCGGATCTGCGACTGCGACACGTAGACATCGTTGGGCCCTGGCAAGTAGCGCTCCTGGCGCAAAAAGCCGTAGCCGTCGTCGACGATGTCGAGAATGCCGCCGCTGAAGATGTTGCCCTGTTGTTCGGTCTGGGCCTGCAGCAGCCGGAAGATCAGGTCCTGCTTCCGCAGGGTCGTGACTCCGTGCACGCCCAGCTCGCGGGCCATCTCCTGTAGCTCATCGCGGGTCTTGGCTTCCAGTTCGGCAAGGTTCACAGAGCGCTCCCAGAGACAGCCTCAACGGGTGGAGTTGTGTGGCGGGTGGCCTGGGTGGCTACCCGTTGAGGCAGATGCACCACTGCATTAGCTGTCGTCGCGCTACCCGTGGCATGTGGAAACCGGCGCGAGCGCGGCAGCGGGGGCTCCGCAACCAGTAGGGTACACGGACGAGGAAGATGGCTGAACGGCTAAGCAGCACCGGCGGGCACGCGCGGCGCTACTCGCCATAGCCGTCCCACCGTGTGCAGTATAGCACGCGCGCGCCGTGCGAGCAAGAGATCTGGCGCGCTGCGGCCGTTCCCTGCCATAACTCTCGTCACGGGAGCCACGCGTGCACATCGGACTCGACGCTCGCCTTGCCGACTATACCACCGGCGGCATCGCACAATACATCCGCCAGCTCGCCGGCTGGCTGCCACGGCTCGCGCCGCACACGCGCTTCACGGTCTACCGCGCTCGCCGCCGCCGCTACCCCTGGGCGGCGCCAGCCGGCACGCGCCAGCGGGTGCTCCTCACACCGCCCCACCACCGCTGGGAACCAGTGCTGCTCCCCTTGGAGTTGGCCCCGGAGCGCCTCGATCTCCTGCACGGGCCCGACTTCCTCGTGCCGCACCGCCGTCGCTACGCCGCGGTGGTAACCATCCACGATCTGGCGTTCATCCGGTACCCAGCCATCCTCACGCCCGAGAGCCGCCGCCACTACGCGCAGGTGGCGCGCATCCTGCCCACGGTGGAGCGCGTGATCTGCGACTCGGTCCATACCGCCGCCGACGCGGAAGCGCTGTTGGGCGTGCCGCGCCAGCGGCTGCGTGTCGTGCATCTGGCGCCCGTGCTCGGCGCGCTGCCGACCCCGGCGGACGTGGCCGCCGTACGCATGCGTTACCGCTTGCCCCCTTCCTTTCTCCTGTATCTCGGCACCCTGGAGCCCCGCAAGAACTTGCTCACGCTGCTCCGCGCCTTCGCGCGGCTCCCCACGTCCGTTCCTCTCGTGCTGGCCGGACCGCGCGGCTGGCTCGATGAGCCAGTGCTGGCGGCCGCCGCACGGCTGGGCGAGCGTGTGCGCCTGCTGGGGCCGATCTCCCCGGCCGACGTCCCCGCCCTGTACGCGGCGGCCGTAGCGTTCGTGTTCCCCTCGCTGTACGAAGGCTTCGGCCTCCCGCCACTCGAGGCCATGGCGCTGGGGACGCCGGTCGTCGCGGCGCGTACCAGCAGCCTGCCGGAGGTGCTCGGCGATGCCGCGCTGTTCGTGCCGCCACTGGACGAGGAGGCATGGACGGAGGCCCTCCGGCGCCTGCTGGACGACGCGGTCCTGCGCGCCGAGTTGCAGCGGCGCGGGCAGGCTCAGGCAGCTCGTTACTCCTGGGAGCGGACGGCGCGCGCCACCTTGGCAGTGTACCGCGAGGTGCTGGACGGATGAAGGTGCTCTGGCTCACCCCACAGCTTCCCTGGCCGTTGGACCAGGGGGCGCGCATCCGCAACTACCACTTGCTGCGCGCGGTCGCCGCTCGGCACACGGTCGATCTACTGAGCCTCGAGCCCCGGCCGGGTGCCAACGCCCCGTCCCGTGGTGCTCTCCTCGAGGGTGCGCCAGTAGCGGGCAACGGCGTGCCCGTCCCGCTGGCGCGGCTCTGTCGCCGGGTCGAGGTGTTCGCGGCGCCGCACCGCTCGGCAGCCCAGCGGCTGCGCACGCTGCTTGCCTCGCCGCTGCCCGACCTCGCCTGGCGCGCCTGGCAGCCCGCCCTGGCGCGCCGACTGCGCGCGCTGCTCCTCGCGGAGGCGTATGACCTGATCCACATCAGTAGCCTGGAGATGATGCCCTACCGCCGGCTGCTCCCCGTCACGGCTCGCCCGCCGCTGGTGTTCGACGACCTGAACGCCGAGTACCAGTTGCAGCGGCGCGCCTGCCTGACCGACTTGCGCACTCCGGGCCGGCTGCACACCGGGCTCTACTCGCTGGTCCAGTGGCGCCGGTTGCAGCGCTACGAGGCGCGGCTGTGCGCCGAGGCCCGCGCGGTGGTGGCCGTCTCGGAGACCGATGCCGCGCTGCTGCGCCGCATCGCGCCCGATGCGCATCTGGTGACGCTGCCGAACGGCGTGGACACCAGCCAGTTCGGGCCCGCACCACCACCAGCGGCGGCGCCGCCGACGCTGGTGTTCACTGGCACGATGGACTTCCGGCCGAACGTGGACGCCGTGGTGTGGCTGGCCGACGCCATCTTGCCCCGGCTCCGGCAGCGTTATCCCGACCTGCGCTGTCTGGTAGTGGGCAAGAGTCCGGCATCCGCGGTCCGCGCCGCCGCGAAGCGCTGTCCCGCCCTGGTCGTGACGGGCGCGGTGGCCGACGTGCGTCCCTATCTGGCCGCCGCCCACGTGTACGTCGTGCCGCTCCGCATGGGCAGCGGCACCCGGCTCAAGGTGCTGGAGGCGATGGCGGCGGGTGTGCCGCTGGTCTCCACGACCTTGGGGCTGGAGGGCGTAGCGGCGCGCCCCGGCGAGCATGCGCTAGTGGCCGACCACGCCGAGGCGTTCGCGGCGGCCGTGGCGCGCCTCCTGGACGCGCCCTCCTTGCGCCAGCAGTTGGCCGCGCGGGCGCGGGCGCTGGCCGAGACGCGCTACGACTGGGCGCAACTGGCCCCCAGGCTGCTCGCCCTGTACGAGGCGCTCGCGCGCGCGCCAGCGTCGCGGGAATGACGCGGCGCCCGCGGCGGCAAGCACCTCGGACATCCTCAGGGCAGCGCAATCGGCTCGTCGACGAACACCGTGTACTGGCGCGGGGTGACCCGGGCCGCGGCGGGATCGACATACCAGATCGAACTCTGGCCGCGAATCTCCGCCGGCAGGATGGCCACCCGGATGAAGCTGGTCGGCTCGGTCGGCGAGGCGTCGGCCCGCACCGGCTCGCGCCCGCTCTCGTACCAGGCATCGCCCGGACGCATCACGCGTGCTGGCTGCTCGCCGACCTGCACGCGCAGCTCCCCGGCGATCAGGCAGCGAATGCCGCCGCCTCGGTGGCCGTGGGGAAGGGCGACCGCGCCGGGAGCGAAGTCGACCCGGTCGCAGCGGATGAGCCACGCCTGGGCCGGGTCCAGCTCCACGGGCTGCGCGAGCAGCAGACGCGTGGCCGCCTCCTCGAGGCGATCGCCCGCCGCGGCCGGCGGCGCCGGCTCGGGCACCAGCTCATAGCGGAGCACTGTCGCCCCGCCCAGGCCACCCGCGTAGGTGCAGTCCTCCGTCCCGAACCAGGCCTGGTTGGTCTCGATCTCCTGTTTGTTGCCGCCGCTAGTGAGGGTGATATGGCCCTCGCGCACGTAGAGCACGCGGGGACAGGGCGGCAGGGGGTCGGTGCGGACCCCCGGCGCGCAGCGGTCCTCGCACAACCGCAGGACGTAGCGGGCCATAGACGGCTACTCGAAGAACGCGCCCGGGATGATCACCGGGTCGACGTGCTTGTTCTCCTTGGACTCACCGGGCAGCGGCCGGCCGTCGATGCCGATGCGCGCCTTCCGCGCCTCGCGGCCAGTACCCACGCGCAGCATCACCAGCGGCTGGGCGCCGACCTGCTCGAACCAATAGAAGCAGCCCTGCGGCAGCATGATACCCTCGTAGCGGCCGAGCAGGCCGATCTCCCCGTCGGGGCCGTGGAAGCGGGCCTGCCCGTCGAGCACGATGAAGAAATGGTCCTCGGTCACGTGCGTGTGCAGCGTGTTCTCGCCGCCCACGGCGTACACCTTGATGCCGACCGTCAGGTTGGGCGTCTCGGCCAGATCGACGTCGAGCCGCCCATCGCTCAGCAAGGGGGCGCGCAGCCGGAAGCGCTGGGGCTGGACGTGGGTCTCCACAGCCATCGGTCGCTCCTCGTGCGTAGTTGGCGGGGCGGCGGCCCCGTCCTGCTGAGGATAGTAGTCCCCCGCCCGCGCGGGGACAAGGCGGGAATGGCGACCGCGCGCCCTCGACCGCCCAGGCGCCTCCGGACCTTCTCGGTAGAGGGGGCGCCGGCGCCGGCCCCGCTAGCGCTGCGCCGCTCGTGCCAGGTAGGTGGTGTCGATGTACTTGGCGGGCTCGGGTAGCGGCTGGGGGAGCTGGCCGAGCTCGCCCATCAGCTCGATCACCGCGCGCATCGCCGCGTCCTCGAACGCCAGGTCCTCGGGCCAGATGCGGAGCTGGGTGTAGAGGTCGTAGGTCGCGACCGCGTGCTCATGGGGGGCGCGCGTGGACTCCTCGATCAACGCGATCGCCTCGGCACGGTGCTGCGGGTCGTAGGCCCAGCGGATGGCGTCCTGGAGGGCACGGATGGCGCGCACTACGCGATCGCTGTGCTCGCGCGCCCACTCGCGCCGCGTCAACAGCGTGAGCCACTGGTAGCGCGGCACGTAGTCGGTCGCCAGCGCCAGGCGAACGAACCCCTCGCTCATCAAGCGGAGGTCCTCGGGCTGCAGCAGGAGACCGCCGGTCACCGTGCCGCTGCGGATCGCCGCGAAGCGTTCGGCCGTCCCGCCCACGGGCACGAAGTCGTAGTCGCCCTCGCCGAGCCCGTTGGCGGCGAACATCTTCCGCATCAAGATCGCGGGCCCGCTGTTCAGGCTCGACACGGCGAACGTCTTGCCCTTCAGCTCGGCGAAGCTGCGGATGCCGGGCTGTACGATCAGGCTGTAGGGGATCGAGTTCTGTGTGGCGCCCACCATCGTCAGCGGCGCACCCTGCTCGATGGCGAGGATCGACGAGTCGGGCGCGTTCCAGGCGATGTCGGCCGAGCCGCTGGCGATCGCCTGCACGACCTTGGTCGGACTATCGGCGATGAGCAGCTCGAACTGGAGGCCGTGGCGCGTGAAGAAGCCCAACTTATCCGCCGCGTAGTAGGGCAGATAGTTGCCCGCCACCGATACCTGGGCACCTGTCAGAGGCTCCAGCCCGGGGGTGGCAGCGGCAGGCGGTTGCGCCGTCGCCGCCGGCGAGGCACTCGGGGCCGCGGCCGGCGAGGCGCAGCCCGCGATCATCAGGAGCGGCAGCAGGACGAGACAGCGTCGGCAGGATTGGCGCGGCATACGGCGTCCTCCTCCGGCAAGCACGAACCGCGGCCGTGCCCGGCGCTCACCGGGCTAGCGTGGCCCCAGTGTAGCAGCGATCGCCCTCGGCTGCCGCGTTTTCAGGCCGGACGGTAGGGCGTCGGCCGTCGCGCTAGAGCGCACGCCGTGTGTACCCTAGGAGGCGGTGGCCACGGCCGCGCTGGCGGCCTGGCCGTCTGAACCGCTCGGGTGGGAGAGAGGAGACATCGCAGTGAGCGAGAGCGAGCAGGCGCGCGTCCCACTGGTCGCGCCGGACACTGCCCCGCCGGCCGTGCGCGCGGCCTACGCCGAGGTAGCGCGCAAGCGGGGCGGCGTGGGGCACCTGTGGCAAGCCATGGCGCACAGCCCGGAGCTCATGCGCCGTGTCGGCGCGGTCGGCGAGTACCTGCGCTACGACTCGGTGCTCCCGGACCGACTGCGCGAGCTGGTCACGCTGGCCGTGGCGGGCCGCTGGGCCTGCGCCTACGAGCGCGCCCAGCATCAGCCGCTCGCGGAACGGGCGGGGATCGATGCGGCGACCAGGGCCGCGGTCCTCGCCGGCCAGGTAGCCGACGGCCTGGATCCCCTCGAGGCTGCGGCCGTCCGCTACGCGCTGGCCTTAGCCCGCGACGGCACGGTGGACGAGGCGCTGGCCGCTCCGCTGTACGCCGCACTGGGTCCGCAGGGGCTGGTGGAGCTGACCGTGCTGGTCGGCTACTACTCCCTGCTGGCCCTGTTCCTGAACGGGCTGACGGTGCCGGTGGAAGCCTGAGCGCCCAGGGAAGGTCCGGGAGGCTCGCGCTCGCTATACTGAGAGCGCGTGACCCCGCGTAGCCCAATTGGAGGAGGGACACGACCGTGGCCGAGAAGGAAGTCGTCGCCTTCTACCTGGACCCGATCTGACCGTGGGCCTGGCGCGCCGCCGACTGGATCCGGGAGGTGCGCCGGGTGCGCCCCGTCGAGGTGCAATGGCGATTCTTCAGCCTGGAAGAGGTCAACAAGGGCGACAAGACGGTGGACTGGGAGGCCGGCCGCTCCGCCCCCGTGCTGCGCGTGCTCGCGCTGGTGCGCCGCCAGCACGGCCACGACGCCGTCGACCGGCTGTACGATGCACTGGGACAAGCCCGCTTCGTCCGCAACGAGGAGCTATCGAACCCGGCCGTGGTCGAGGAAGCGCTGGCCAGCGTGGGCCTGGATCGCGGCCTGCGCGCGGCCGCGCTGGCCGATGCCTCCACGCGGGAAGAGGTGCTCCGCGAGCATTACGGGGTGGTCGAGCACATGGAGGCGTTCGGCGTGCCGACGCTCGTGCTCGATGGCGGCCAGGGCCCGGGCATCTTCGGGCCGGTGATCAACCCCGTGCCGCGCGGCGAGGAAGCCGGCCAGCTCTGGGACCATCTCGCGTGGCTGATGCGCCAGCCCGGCTTCTACGAGATCAAGCGCACGCGGCCCCAGCCGCGTCATTGAGCCGCGAGGAGAGGGAGGGATCAATGGCCGCTCATCCGGAGGTGGAGCAGAGCCTGCGCTATCTGGCGGATCTCACGGCGCGGGTGCGCGCCGAACTGGCGGCGCTGCCAGCGGAGAGCTGGGACGCGCCGAGCAACTGCCCGCCCTGGCCCGTGCGCCGCCTCGCGGCCCATCTGGTCGAGAACGCGCTGTTCGTGCAGGAGAACGTCGAGCACGGCGTGGCCGGCCGTACCGAGCCTGCCGTCACCCGCGAGGCACGCGCCGCGCGCGTGGAAGCGCTAGCGGCGGGGGCACCGGCCGAGTTGCTCGCCGCGCTCGACCGCTACTCCGCCGACCTGGCCGGCCTGTTCCACCGCCTCTCGGCCGACGAGCTCGAGCGGATCTGCTACCACCCCGCGGGCAACCGCTCGGCCCGCTGGTACGCGCAGCAGCGATTGGCCGAGGTGGCGTTCCACCGCTGGGACCTGCTGTGCTCGGTGGGCCAGCCGGCCGCCCTCGACGAGGAGATCGCGCGGTTCCTGCTGCCCATGCTGGTGGAGAGCAACCTGCCGCGCATCTACGCCCGCGGACCGAAGGGCAGCGCGCGGCTCGCCCTGGGGGTCGCGGAAGCACCCGATCTACACTGGGGGCTCACGGCAACGCCCGAGGCGCTGGAGGTGCGTCGCGGTGCCCGGGAGACGGAGGCGACGCTCGTCGGG
>JADGHJ010000126.1 GCA_019686175.1 Chloroflexota bacterium
AGTATGTGGCCTCGATCTGCTCGATCGCTCGATCCAGCCCCGCGGTGGCCCGCACCTCGGCTGACACAGCGGCTGCCTCGGCCGCGTCATAGCGGGCGATCTCCGCCACGATCGCCTCGGGCGTATGCGGACGCGTCAGCGTACGGTAGCCGAAGTTGTACGCGCGCAGGCGTGCGAACTCGGCGCGGCTGACCAACGGGCCGAGCCCCTCGGGCCCGCACAGGACCACGGCGGCGCCCACGGCCATCGCCTCGAGAGCGGCGCGGCCCACCGCGAAGACGAGATCGTACTGCGGCAGCAGCCGCTCCGGTGCCGCGACCGGCACGCCGACGCTTAGCCCGATTGCGTCGACTACCACGCCCAGACGCGCGCACGCCTCGCGGATCGCTGGCAGGAACGTGCGCTCGCTGGCGTGGTTGTTGAACACCAGGGCGCGGCGCGGCCGCGAGGGCAGCGGCGGGCGCGGCCGGAAGCGATCGAGATCGACGAAGTTGAGGATCAGGTCCACCTGCTCCGCCGGGACCGCACACGTCTGCAGCACATGCTCGAGCGTCGGCTCGCCCACCGCCACGTAGCGCACGATCCGCGGAAACCGCGGCGGCCGCTCCTGCCAGGGCTGGACGCCATGGCAGAAGTAGACCGCGGGCACGCCCGGGCAATGTAGCAGCGCCAACATCGTGGGCACGTGGTGCTGGCCGTGGATCAGGTCCGGCACGGCGGGCAGCCTGTCAAGGTCGCTCACCACCGGCACGCCCTGGGCCGCCAGCTCATGGGCCACGGGGCCCAGCACGGGGCTGAACACCAGGGGGCGGTGCCCGCGCAACCGGAGGGCCAGAGCCACGTCGCGCACGTACAGCTCGGAGCCTGTTCGCTCGGCGAGCTGGTAGTTGGTGAGTAGCACGCACAGTGGCCCCGAGGCGCGAGCTTCGTTCGCGGTATGGCCGTTGCGCGTCAGGGCCGGCCCCGCGGGGGCGCCCGGGGCAGGGGCGCGTAGCGCGTGCAGCCGCGCGCTCAGCTCCTGCAGCTCGACCTTCAGCCGTGTGTTCTCAGTAAGCAGCCGATAGACGTGCTCCGCGCGGCGCCGTAGCAGCGGGCCAGCATCGCGGCTCGCCGGCGAGATGGCCGCCAGCAGCGGCGAGACCTCGAACTCCAATGGGTAGAGGGCCGGGTAGCGGACCTGCAGCAGGCTGTCCTCTACGTAGTAGCGCATCTCGTCGGGCTCGATACGGCCCGCCCAGCGAGCCAGGAACCGTTGCTGGTTGACCACCCCGTCGGCCAGGCGGCCCTCGGAAACCGACGTGAGGTGGACCAGCACGCTCTCGTGGCAGTAATGGACCTCATAGCCCAACTGGCCGGCCCGCAGGCACAGATCGACGTCCTCGTAGTAGTGCGTGAGCTGCGGGTCGAAGCCGCCCAGGGCCGCGAAGCAGTCGCGCCGCACCAGCATGCAGGCGCCCGTGACCACCTGAAAGCGGCGCGAGCGGTTCACAGCCGGGTGGTCGGCGGGAAACCCCGCGTAGAGCACGCGCGGGATGGAGTCGTAGCCAATGACCATTCCGGCATGCTCGATCGTCCCGTCCGCATACAGCAGCTTGGCGCCGACGATGCCGGCTGCCGGGTGCGTCTCGGCATAGCGCACCAGCGCGTCGAGCCAGCCGACTTGGGGCAGCACGTCGTTGTTCAGGAACACCAGGTAGTCGCCGGTGGCCACGGCGGCGCCGTCGTTGCAGGCGCGCGAGTAGCCCGTGTTGACAACGTGGGTGACCACACGGACTCGGTCACCGTAGCTGGCCAGCAGCGCAGGCGTCGAGTCGGTGGAGGCGTCGTCCACCACGATGATCTCGACCGGGTACTCGGTGGGCAGGTAGGTGAGCAGCGCGTCGAGGCACTGTCGCGTGAGCGAGGCCCGATTGTAGACGGGCACCACGATCGAGCAAGTCGGCATGCGCTCCGCGCCCTGCGGGGAGAGGGTCGTCGATGGGAATCGCCGGGACGCCGAGGTTGTGATTGGGTCGGGCTAAGCGGCCGGCGCCGTGGTCAGCGGGCGCGCCGCCAGGGTGCCAGCACGTGCCCCAGGCACCGGCGCAGTCGAGAGTATAGCTGCTTGCTGACCTCAGACGCAAGGCTAGATACCAAGGGCATAGCTCTCGGCTGAGGCGGCCGGGGGATCGCGACACCGGGGACGCCAGTGGCGATACGAGTGGGAATCACGGGGACAGCGGGTGGCGGCGCGGGAGGCGCGCTCGCAGCGTCTAGGTGCAGACGTGCCTCGTAGTCGGCGAGGGCGGCGTGCAGCTCGCGGATGCGCTGGGCCTGCTCGGTGAGCGCGGTGTCCATCTGCTGCAAGCGAGCGGCCTGGTCGGCGACAGCGGCCTGTGCCTGGCCGAGGCGGGCGGTCGCGGCCACTAGCTCCGCCTCGCGGCTGCTCAGCGCTGCTTGGAGCGCGGCGAGGCGGGCGTCGCGGTCGGCCAGGGCGCGCTCCAGCTCGGCCGCGCGCGCATCGCGCCCCGCCAGAGCTGCCGTGAGCTGGGCGAGCTGTGCATCGCGCTGCGCGCAGGCGTCGGCCAGCCGCTGTGCCCACTTGGCCTCTATCTCGGTGCGCCAGGCAACAAACGCCTCATCGCGCTCGGCAAGCTGCGCGTGGGCGTCATGGAGCAGTGCCCGCAGCTCGTCCACCTGCGCCGCCAGCACCTCCGCCGATGTCGGCGGTCGGGCCGCATCGCCCGCGGGCGTGTCCATTCCCATGACCGTTCCCATCTGAAACCGCTGACTAACGCGGAATCAGGGTGTCCAGGCTGTGCAATCGACCTCCTGCACCGCGGCGACGGCGCGCAGCAGGGCGTCGGCCAGCGTCGCGAAGGAGTGGGCCTCGGCGAAGGCCAGCGCTGCCGCGCTCCGCCGCTCCCAGGTGGCTGGCTCGGTAAGCAGTGCGACCAACTGCGCGGCCAGCGCCTCTGTGGCGAACACCGAGGGCAGCGCCACGACCGCGTCGCCGTACTCGCGCGCCGCGTCGACCAGGTTGGTCACCACCGGCAGGCCGGCGGCGAGGCAGTCGGCGATCGCCGCCGTACCCCCGATATCATTGCTCACCCGAAGCTGCGCGGCGCAAGTGGCGCGCGCCAGCCAGGCCGCGTACTCCTCCGGCGACACCGCGCCGGTGAACGTCACCGCCGCGCTCAGCCCCCGGAGGGCGGCCTGCTCCTCATAGGCCGCCCGCATCGCCGGGACGATCGGTCCCACGAACACCAGCCGCGCTGGCACGCGCGCGCGCACCAGTAGCAGCGCGTCCATCAACGGCTCGGGCAACTTCGCGTGGTGCACCTGGCCGAATACGGCGACCACCGGCGGCTGCGCGCGGCCTTCACCCCAGCCGCGTGCCACGCCCGAGGGAGGCGGACAGGCCAGGGGCATTCGCCACAGCGGGGGATGGGCCGCGTGTGGGCCCTGGTCGAGCGCCACCAGGTGCTGTGCCACCCGGGTATTCACCAGTACCGCCCGCGCGGTACGCACCCATTCCTGCGTCAGCCGCAGGCCATGGCGCACGTGCTGTTCCGGGCGGAACGGGCGCGGCACGTAGTTCGGCACGCGCTCGCCGTACAGCTCATCGAGCCGGGCATGGACAAAACCGTGGGCGTCGCCACCGCGGCGCGCCTGGCCGTAGCTGCGATAGAAGGCGTCGAGGTGGAGGTCGTGCAGCCACACCAGGCCCGGATACTGTCGGGCCAGCTCGTAAGTGTCGTGGTGGTCGTCACGGTTGTCCACGGTGTACACGATGGCGTCATACGCCGCGGGATTGAGCGGGCGGCCGAGGGCGCGCGCCGGGAAGCAGCGCACGCCGTCTAGCGTGCTACTGAGCGTCCGGCCGCCGCCGGCAGTGGCGAACAGGTCGAGCGTGCAGCGCTGGGCCAGCGCCTGGGCCAGCCGCACGTTGTGGGCAGCCAGGCCCGAGCTGCTAGGCGGCAGTGGTCCTACCAGCGCTAGCCGCTGGCGCGACCATGCGCCGATGCGGCTGGGCTCGCCTTGGATGGAGCGCGCCGCGGCGTCGTCTGCGCCCCGCGCCCCATTTAGCGAGGCGAGGCTGGGGGTAGGTGGCGCTGGCAGGCGCGCCAGCGCGCCGACGGCGCGGGCGGCGACGGCCGACCAACGGTGCAGCGGTGCGCGCTGGCGGGCAATGGCGCGCAGCTCCTGGTAGAACGCCGTGTCGGTCAGCGCGCGGGCGATGGCCGCGGCGATGCTGTCCGGGTCGCGTGGATCGAAGGTCGCCGGCTCCCAGGCGAGCACCTCGGGCAGCGAGGTGGTGTCCGACGTGATAGTCGGGCAGTCGCAGGCGATCGCCTCGGCCGCCGGCAGGCCGTAGCCCTCGACCAGCGAGGCGAACACGAACAGCCGCGCCGCCTGATACAGGGCGCGGAGCAGCCGGTCCGACACATGGCCGGTCCACACCACCTCGTCGTCGGTCAGACCGCAGGCGCGCGCGTGCCCCTTCCAGCGCTCCGCGTAGCTCGGGATCAGGTGGCAGGCGAGGACGAGCTGGTACTGCTGGCGCAGAGCGCGGGGCAGCCGGGCCCAGGCGCTGAGCAGGCCGTCGCCGTTCTTGCGGTCGTCCGAGCCGAGAACGGAGAGCACATAGGGCCGGCGCACGGCGGGCAGGGCGTGCCGCACGATGCTCAGCGGGTCGCTGCCCGGATCGGGTGGCTGGAAATAGTCGGCCGCACCCCCGCCGATAGTAACCACGCGGTCGGGCGGCAGGTCGAGGAGC
This sequence comes from Chloroflexota bacterium, assembly GCA_019686175.1. Taxonomy (GTDB): domain Bacteria; phylum Chloroflexota; class UBA6077; order UBA6077; family JAJPHF01; genus JADGHJ01. The sequence continues at coordinate 4,760 of JADGHJ010000126.1, forward strand.
TCGATCACCTCGCGACGGGTGTGGTCGGAGTTGGTCAGCACCAGGTCGGCGGTGCGCACCAGGTCGAGCCGGCGGCGGTAGCGACGCGCGAACTCGGGATACGGATCGAGGTAGCGCTTGGCGTAGGCCAGCGGGATTAGGTCATGGACAATGGCAAGCAACGGCACGTCCGGCCGTACGGTGTGGGGCGGTGTGATCGTCTCGGCCGTGGGGATGTGCTCGAACGGCGACATGACGCAGTAGGCCACAGGCCCCTGGCGCTGGGCGTGGCGGAAGGCCGTCGCCGTGTTCCAGGTGAGCAGACCCGAGGCCAACAGCTCACCGGGCAGGTGGCCGGGAAACGAGAGCGTGGGGTTGAGGGCGATGGCACGTACCAGGCCCGGGTAGGCGAGCAGCGCGCGGGTCAGCTCGATGACGTAGCGTCCGAGGCCACGCTCGGCCGAGCCCTCGGTCTGTGAGGCCTGCAGGTCGAGTACCAGTCCGTAAGCGGAACGCGCCTGCTCGCTCATGCCCGCGGCCTCCCGAGCCAGGGGATTGCCTGACACCTGCTCAGCGCGTGCAGGGCGCGGTCCAGTTCATCCCAGCAACGAGCGACCTGGATCACCCGGGTTAGCGACGGGGCGCGTGGCGAGCGCGGAGCGTGGGGCATCACCGTGCTCCGGGGATGCTGCCAGTCGGCAGGTCGGTCAGCGTCTCCACGATCTCGATCAGGCGGTCGGCCAGGTGCGCAAAGGTGTGCTGCCGAGCGTGGGCCAGTGCGGCGGCGCTGTGGCGCTGCCAAACAGCGAGATCGGTCAGCAGCTCGATGAGACGATCGGCCAGCTCCTCGACGGAAAGGGCGGGGTCGATCGCCACCACGGCATCCGGCAGATACTCTTCGCGCGCTCCGATCACGTTAGTAACTACCGGTAGTCCCGCGCTCACGCAGTCGCCAATGGCCCCTGAACTCTCTCCATTGGTCTCTAGCCGAAGCTGGGCGGCGCAAGTGGCACGCCGCAGCCAGCATTGGTATTCGGTTCCAGACACGTGGCCCGTGAACTCGACATAGTTGGCCACTCCTCTGCTGGCAGCATAGGCTTGGAGGTCAGAACGCAACCATTCCGCGACCGGCCCCACGAAGACGAGACGCGCTGGGACTACCTGCCGCACACGGCGTAGAGCATCGATGAGTAGATCCGGGGCCTTGATCTGTCCCACAAGGCCGAACGACGCGATGACTGGTGGTCTGTCTCGCTCCACTGTACTTGGAGATGCTGGCTGGGGTAGCGCGAAGGGCAGGCGCCAGACTGGGGGAAGCAGGGCATCCGGCCCTTGGTCGAGCCGAAGTAGGCGCTCCGCCAGCGCACTATTGACCAAGATTCCACGGGCTGAGCGTACCCATTCTTGCGTAAGCCCTAGGCCGAAACGGCGATAGTTCCACCAATCGAGGGTCGGCAAACGCTCCAGAGGCACTCGCTCGCCGTAGAGCTCGAGTGCTTTTTGCATCAGCCAGCTCCGTGCTGCCCCAGGATCACCTTGCCTGGCTTCAGCATAAGTGAAATAGAACCCGTGCAGCCGGACATCGTGCAGCCAGACGATGCCAGGATAGCGGCGCGCGGCCTCGTAAGTTGCGTGGTGCTGCTCGCTGTTGCCGACGGTGTATATGATCGCATCGTATGCGGCCGGGTTTAGCAGGCATCCAAGCGCGGACACCGGAAAGCGACGTGCTCCAGGAATCTGTCGTACCGTCTCGTGCCCATCGTCAGTTGGGGTCAGCAGGTCCAACTCGCAGCGCTGGGCCATCTCGACTGCCAGCCGTGCATTATAGTCCGCAATCCCCGATACGGTTGGCGGCAGCGGGCCAACTAGTGCCAGACGTAGACGGCTGCGACAGCACAGGATGTTTGCGTCCTCAATTCGCTGATCGCGATGCGACGAAGCGCTCCGGAGAGGGGCCCGATCGCGGGGCGGCGGCAGTCGGTGGAGTGCGGCGATCGTGCGGGCGGCGACGGCCTCCCAACGGTGCACTGCGACGCGCTGGCGGCCCACCTCGCGCAACTGCTCGCGAAATGCCGCGTCGGTTAGGGCGCGCTCCATCACCGCCGCGATCGCCGCCGAATCGAGCGGGTCGAAAGCGGCGGGATCCCAGTCCAGGACCTCCGGTAACGACGAGGTGTTCGACGTGATGGTCGGGCAGTCGCAGGCGATCGCCTCGGCAGGCGGGAGCCCGAAGCCTTCGTACAGCGACGGGAACACGAACAGGCGTGCTGCCTGGTACAGCGCACGCAGCACAGGATCCGGCACGTAGCCGGTGAACACTACCTCATCCTCGTCGAGCCCGACGGCAGTTGCACGCGCGCACAGGAACTCCTCGTACGGCTTGGGCAGCTCGCAGGTAATAACGAGCTGATGTGCCTGGCGTAGCCGAGACGGCAGGCTGGCATACGCCTCGATCAATCGCACCCCATTCTTGCGGTCATCGGCGCCTCCAACCGAGAAGATAAATGGTCGGCGTATGCGTGGAAGCGCGTTCTGTACCAGTCGCCTCGGGTCGTCTCCGCGCCCGGGCGGCCGGAAGTAGCGGCTGACACCCGCGCCGATCGTCACTACCCGTTCGGGATCCAATTGTGCTAGGCGAATGCCCTCTCGCCGGCTGTATTCCGAGATGGCGAGTACCAGGTGGGCCTGGCGTAGCATTTCCAGGTAGATATGGTAGCGGCGCGCCGTCCCCGGATCGGCCAGATAGTACTGAGGCTCGTACAAGGGAATCAGATCGTATAGGGTCATGACCAACGGTACATCGGGCTGGAGCGCGTGGGGCGGCAGCAGCGTTTCGACCGTAGGCCTCGTAGTGTAACGTGGCACGCCTTCGAAGGGTGACATGACATAGTACGCCACTGGTCCTTGGCGTTGGGCGTGCCGGAATGCCGTGGCGGTGTTCCAGGTGAGCAGGGGCGAAGCTAGCAGCTCGGCGGGCAGGTGGCCCGGGAATGGCAACAACGGGTTGAGCGCGAGGGCACGCACCACTCCTGGATACGCAAGGAGCGCGCGTGCCTGCTCCATCGCGTAGCGGCCGATACCACGCTCCGCTGAGGTCTCCGTTTGTGTGGCCTGTAGGTCGAGTACCAGTCCGTAAGCGAGAGTCGCCTGCTCGCTCATGCTCGCGGCTTCGCCTGCAATAGGACTACCCCACGCGTGTCGGGGTTCCACCAGATGCTCGGGGGCGGCTCCTGCTGGACCACGTCCCAGCGTTGCCGTACCGTGCTAACAGCGTAGCGCCGGTCCACGATCTCCCAGCCGCCGAGCAACGCCGCCAGGTGCTCGGCGTCGTAGGTGCGCTGTAGCTCGTCCACATTCCACTGCCCGTAGGGCGCCGTCAGAATCAGGCGTCCCTCAGGGCGAAGCCAGCCCCGGAACCGCTCCAGGATCTGCCGGTCGAGGTCGAGCGGCGCCTGGCGGTCACCGTAGTGACCGAGCCCCACATGCTCCAACGTGGACAGGGACACGATCGCGTCGAACGGGCGCTGCGGTCCCTCCCACTCCTCGGCCAGACAGGTCACAACGCACAGCCGCGGATGGGTGAACAGGTAGGGGCGCTGGTCGAGCGCCACCACATCGTGGCCTAGCGAGGCCAGGTAGAGGGCCAGCAGGCTCTCGGTAGCGCCAAAGTCCAGGATATGGCTCCCGGCGGGCAGGCATGCGAGCGCGCCGAGCACATACGGGAGCTCCACGATGCGCTCGTTTACACGGTCCAGCTCGACCGTGCCTCGGCGGTGGTTAAGGACCACGGGGTGATTGATCCAAAGCCCGGCCTGTGCCGCGAAGCCACGGTGCGAGCTAGCATAGTTCAGCAACTCAGCGCCGCCCTCTCCTAGCTCAGCGAGCGAGCGGTTCACCAACGTCTGGGCGGCCAGGTCGGCCTCGCGGTGGGCGACCTCGGCGACCCGCTGCTCGAGCAGCGGCACCAAGCTCGTGTGGCTGGCGGTCTCGGCGGTGCGTGCGTCGATCTGGGGCAGTAGGCTGGTGTGAGCGGCGACCTCGGCGACCCGCTGCTCGAGCAGTGGCAGGACACTGGCGTGAGCTAGCAACTCCGCCGTCCGCTGGTCGAGGTGGGGGAGCAGGCTAGCGTGGGAAGCGACCTCGTCCAGGCGCCCCTCCATCCCCTCCATCTGCGCCTCTAGCTTGCGCAAGATGTAGCGATGCACCGCGAAAAACTCAGTCACTACCTCAGGGTCGGCCAGGCGTTGCTCCAAGGCATGGAGACGTGCGGCCAAGCGCTCCTCAGCCGCGAGCAGCGCGGGCTCGACGGCCAGGCGTTGCTCCAAGGCATGGAGACGTGCAGCCAAGCGCTCCTCGAGGACGGCAAGCGTCCGCTCGTGGGCGGTGAAGAACCCCGCCACCACCTCGGCCTCCAGCCCACCGTCGCGCTCGGCTACCCGCCGCTCCAGGTCGTCCAGCCGGCTCAGGAGGTACTGGTACTGCCGCGCCATGTGGTCGTGGACACGATCGAAGCTGCGACCGAAGTAGTAGCGCAGCGGCCAGGTGACCGCACGCGCGGTGTGGTACGCGAGCCGCTTCAGTACGTTGAGCATCTCCCGTCCGCTCTACACTCGTTTGCGCAAGGGATCTGCCTCCGCTGCGAATGTCGACGCAGCCTGCGGCCCGAGGAAGTCCTTCTCTGGCCGTGCCTGCACCAGCGCCAGGATGCAGCCGCCGGCTGACGGCACCGCGTCCACAAGCTCCCAGGATACCCCATCTGGCCGGTATGCGTAGCGCGTTTCCACGACCTGCCAGCCGGGCAGTAACGCCGCCAGCGGCGGGCCCTCGACCGCCAGCCAGGAGCTTAGCACGAGCCGGCCGTCCGGCCACAGCCAGCCGCGGAGCCGCTCGGCCAAGGTGGGCGCCGGTACTCGCCCGTCGAGCCGCGTGGCCGTACTCGCATCCAAGGGCGCCAGGACCACGGCGGCCGCGCAGGGCTCGGCCGGGCCCGGCCAGGTGGCGGGCACAGCCACGATGCGCGGGTGCGGCACGGGGTAGGTGTCGGCACCCACTACTGTGACGTGGTGGCCCAGGCTGGCGAGCAAGAGCGGCAGCGGGCTGCGGGCGGCGCCATGCACGGCTACCACGCGGCCGGACGGCAGCCCCGCCAATGCGGCGAGCGCGTAGGCCACCTCGACGCTGCGCTGGCTCACCACGGCGAGCCGCACTGCACCCGCACCGTAGCCCAGCGCTGCGAATGGCTCCAACCACAGGCCGGCCTGCGCCGCCGGCCCCTCCGGGCCGCTGGCCCACTCTAGGAGGCGCGCTGTCCCCTCGCCCAGTTCGGCGAGAGGACGTCCTGCCAGGCTGGCTGCCGCCTGGTCCGCGGTACGGTCGGCCAGCGCCGCGAGTTGCGCCTCCAGCCGCGCCAGCACGCGGCCGTGGACGATCGCCAGCTCGGCCGTGGTCTCCACCTGGACGGGCACCTCGCGCTCCAGGGCAGCCACGCGGTTGAGCAGGTTCACGGTACGGGCGTCGACCTGCTTGACCGCGTAGCGAGCCACGCGGCGCACCTGCCGCTTCGCGCGTCGGGCCAGCCCGCGCAGCATGCCGTCCGTCATGATCGGCTCGTCCCTTCGCTGCTGGTGCCGCAGCTGTACACCCGGGGACGCACGCCCACGAGCAGTGGGAGGGTGCCCAATGTGGTCACACGGAACTCTAGCACCGTCGGCCCGGTTAGCTCGAACTGGAGCGTGGGACCGTCGAGGCGCAAGAGGTCGGCGACGCGCACGGTCTTCTCGACAAGCACCGTGGCATCCGGCTCGGCGGCCACGTCGAGGCGGCAGACCGGACGCTGCCAGTCGTCGGGCCCATCCGGCGGCGGATCGAGCGCCAACTCGAAGCGCACCAGGTAGCGCCCCGTGGGATACTCGGCGTACGGCCCGAACAGCACGAGCGCCTCGCCGTCGGCGGGCGTGGCGCGTAGGTAAGCCCCGTCGGCGTGGGCGACCAGCGTGCGGCAGGGGGTGAACACGCGCTCGAGGCGCTGCGCGGCATTGGCTGCGGCAGCGCGCTCCAACTCCTCGGTCAGGTGCGCCACTGGCACGGCCGCGCTCACCCGGCGCGCGGTGATCCACCAGCCGAACGCGTTGCCCGGCCGGCCCTTCAGGCCGTCGGCCACGGTCTGAACCGGCAGGTCGTCGAAGCCGTCGTGCGCGCGCACGAAGCGGCCGGCGCACGGCGGCAGCGGGCCGAGCAGCGGCGCTGGCACGAGGCCGTAGGTGGTGGTGTCCAGGAAGCCCGCGAGCTGGAGCGCTGCGAGCATCTGCGCGAACGTCACGGCGTGAGCGTGCGCGGGGTGGGCCCAGCCGAAGCGATTGGCCACGGCCCAGTCGACGCCCTCGACGGCCAGGAAGCCACCCGGGCGCAGCACCCGGTTGCACTCGGCGAGCAGGGTGGCCTGGTGAGCAGGCGCGCAGCGGTCCAGGAAGCGACCGGCATATACCAGGTCGAACGCACCGTCGGGCAGGTAGCAGAGGTCGGCGCCGTCGCCGCGGATCCACTGCACCTCAGGCGACCGCTCGGCAGGCTCGGGTTGGGGGGCGATCACCACGTGGCGCTCCGGCCGGTGTGGGTAGCACTGGTAGAACCAGGCGAGGTACCACTCCACGTGGGCGTCCAGGCTGAGCAGATGCTGAGCTGCCGGCAAGCGCGCCAGGCACTCGCTGCGGCAGGCGTGGAGGAGGTCGTGGAACTGCAAGCTTGCTTCCGTCACCCCGTCGAGTAACGCGCTCTGGCGGTGCACGGGCGCGATCGCTCGCCGCGCGCCAACGCGAGGGAAGTATAGGGGAGGGTGCGGCGTGGGGCAACCAGCGGCCACGGCCGTGGGCCGTCCGACGGCCGCGGGTTGCCGCGGCGCGCGCAGATCGGGTACACTTCCGGTGTTCCCAGGGCGTGTAGCTCAGCCGGGAGAGCGCGCGGTTCGCATCCGCGAGGTCAGGGGTTCGATTCCCCTCACGTCCACCACGCCGTCTCCCGACGGCGTTTTTCATTTGCCGACGCTCGCCCTGAGGTGTGCCGTGCGCGTGCCCCTCCTGGTGATCGACGCCTTCACCGCCACCCCCTTCGCCGGCAACCCCGCCGCGGTCTGCTGGCTCGACGCGCCGCGCCCCGCCGCCTGGATGCAGCAGGTGGCCCGCGAGCTGCACCTCTCGGAGACGGCGTTCGTGACCCCCGCCAGCGACGGCTTCGCCCTGCGCTGGTTCACGCCGCTCGTCGAGGTGCGCCTCTGCGGCCACGCCACGCTGGCCAGCGCGCACGCCCTCTGGGAAACGGGTCGCCTGGCTCCCGACGCGCCCGCGCGGTTCCACACGCAGAGCGGGCTCCTCACCGCCACGCGCCGCGCCGGCTGGATCGAGCTGGACTTCCCCGCGCGCCCCCCTGCCC
>JADGHJ010000127.1 GCA_019686175.1 Chloroflexota bacterium
GCGTTGATGGTGGGAACCGCCGTGAAGGCGACCGTGATCACTTCATCGCCCGGCCCCACGCCGCACGCGCGCAGCGCGAGATGCAGCGCGTCGGTGCCCGATCCGACTCCCACTGCGTGGCGGGCGCCGCAGTAGGCCGCGAACTCGGCCTCGAACGCCTCAAGTTCGGGACCGAGGATGAACCAGCCGCGCTCCAGGACCCGGGTGACCGCCGCGTCCAGTTCGGCGCGGAGGGCGGCGTACTGCGGCCGCAAATCGTTGAACGCAATGGGCGCCATGGTGGTTCCCGGCCTGGTGTCTGACACGGCTGCCCTCCGCGCCTCGTTAAGACCGCGCTTACTATGGCGCGGGCGCCCGAGCCGGCGCAAGTGTTGCCGACGCTGCAAAGGGAGCTACCAGTAGTACTGCCGCCGCTGCTCGTAGTAGCGGATCATCTCCCGCAAACCATCGGCCAGGGAGGTGCGGGGGTACCAGCCCACCGCTGCGGTCAGCTTGCGGTAATCCGCTTCGTAGCTGCCGATATCGATGGCGCGCTTCTCCGCTGGCCATGGCACTAATCGGTAGCGGCCCCGCCCGGCCAGCTCGATCAGGAGCTTCACCACCTCGAGCAGCGAGGCCGAGTCGCCACCCAGGTTGTAGATCTCGCCATCGGTGTGGCTCGTGCAGCCCACCAGGAGAAAGGCGTCCACCACGTCGTCGACGTAGGTGAAGTCACGCCGCTGCTGGCCATCGCCGTAGATCTGGATCTCCTGGTCGTCCAGCACTTGGCGGACGAACCAGGGGAGGAAGCCCTGGCGGTTGTGCTTCATGAGCTGGCGCGGTCCGTAGGTGTTGGTCAGGCGCAGTACGGTGGACCGCACGCCATAGGCGTTGTTGTACACGATGTGGTACGACTCGCCGGCCAGTTTGTTGATCCCATTGACATCCGTAGGGCGCGCCACGTGCGTCTCATCCACCGGGGTGCGGAGTGGACGCCCGTACACCTGCCGTGTGCTGGCGTAGACGATCTTGACGGTGGGATTGTGGTAGCGGCACGCCTCGAGAAGTGACAACTGGGCACGACAGTTGATCTCCAGATCGGTGTACGGGTCGCGCATGCTGTCGATGTGGCTAACCTGGCCCGCCAGATTGAAGATAATGTCCTGCCCCTGGACCAGGTAGCTCATCGCGTAGACATCGCGGATGTCGGCGAAGTTGATGCGGACCCGGTCGCGGATATCGTCGACGTTGGCCAGATTGCCGCCGTAATCGGGCACCATCGAGTCGATGAGCAGGACATCACTCCCGAGGGCGACCAGGCGGCGCGCCAGATTGCTGCCGATGAAGCCCAGCCCGCCGGTGATGGCGACCCGTTTGCCAGGGTAATAGGCGAGCGCGCGATCCATAGCCGCCTACTGCTGGACGCGCACGGAGGGCGCGGTCTCGACCACCAGCTGGCCGTCGCGGCGCGCGGCTGGAACCAGCTGCTCCTGAGCACGCAGCCGCCGGCGGAACTCGTCGCGCACGACCAGCTGCCACCACAGTCGGAGGAGATCGCGGGCCACCCGCGCGACGCGCGGGACGTTGAAGAACTGGGACCGCCCGTAGGCTCGGTGGTAATGGTGCACGGGCACCTCGGCGATACGGAACCCGGCCTGGTGGATCTTGGTCATGAGTTCGACGCAGATCACGCCGCTGTCTTCTCGCAGATCGACCTTGTCGAACACCCGGCGCCGGATCAAGCGGAAGTCGCAGTCGACATCACGCATCCGCAGGCGGAACAGCAGTCGCACCAGGTGATGGTACACCCGACCGATGATGATGCGATGCAGGGGGTCGTGCCGCTCGATCTTGTAGCCGTTCACGATGTCCACATCGGGGGTGAGCGCTGGCACGAGCAGGGCCAACTCGCGCGGGTCGTATTGCGCGTCACCGTCCGTGTAGAAGATTGCGTCCTTGGTCGCCGCGGCGAAGCCGCTACGCAGCGCGCCCCCGTAGCCACGGTTCGTGGGATGCGTCACCACGCGCAGGCGCGGGTAGCGCTGCTGCAGATCGGCCAGGATGTCACCGGTGTGGTCGGGGCTGCCGTCGTTGACGACGATGATCTCGTAGTCATCCGTCAGCGCCCGCAGCGTCCGGTCGGCAAGCACGACCATGCTCGCGATCGTACCCGCGTCGTTGTACGCCGGGAAGAACGCCGAGATGCTTAGGCCCATGACGGGCACCCCCAGCCCCTTGCTGACACACGATATCCCCCTGCGCTACGGCACGTCGGGTTCCGTGCGTCGGCCCTATAGGGTAATAGAGGCCGTAGCCCCCCGGCAAGTCGCGGGGACGCCGGGCAGGCGGGATGCGAGGGTCAGTCGAGGTAGCCCCGCAGCCGCTGGCAGGCAGGGTCCTCGCGTAGCTTTGCCAGCGCCCGATGCTCCATCTGGCGGGCGCGCTCGCGGGTGACCCCCAGGCGCTTGCCGACCTCTTCGAGCGTGTGGACGTGCCCGTCGGCCAGCCCGAAGCGGAGTTCGAGCACCAGCTGTTCGCGCGGCGGCAGCGTGCTGAGCAGCTCGCTGACCTCGCTGCGCAGCATCTGATGCGCGACGATGTCGAACAGGCTCGGCGCCTCCTCGGCCGCGGCGGCCTCGCGCGCGTCCGTCTCCTCCCCGTCCGTGCGCGGGGCGTCGAGCGGCACGGGCGCCGCCGCCGCGCGCACCAGGCTCGCCAACCGCTCGGGCCGCATGCCCATGGCCTCGGCCAGCTCCTCGTCGCTAGGCTCGCGATTGAGTTCGTGGCGCAGCCGCTGGAAGGTGCGCCCCATGCGATTCAGCGTCTCGTGGATGTGTACCGGCAGCCGGACCACCCGCCCCCGGTCGGCGATCGCCCGCGTGACCGCCTGCATGATCCACCAGGTCGCATAGGTGGAGAAGCGGAACCCCTTGCGATAATCGAACTTCTCGACTGCGCGGATGAGCCCGATATTGCCCTCTGCGATCAGGTCCTCGAGGTCGAGGCCGCGCCCTTGGTACCGCGAGGCGATCGCCGCGACCAAGCGCAGGTTCGCCTCCACCATGCGTTGCCGGGCCTGCTCCCCGGCGGCGACCTCCGCCTCCAGCGACACCCGCTCGTCCGGGTCGTCGACGCCCTCGGCCAAGCGCTTCGCCGCCTTCTTGCCCGCAGCGATCTGCTTCGCCAGGCGTACTTCGTCGTCGGCACTCAACAGGCGGACCGCGCCGATCTGTTGGAAGTACGCGCCGATAGCATCCGCCTCGGCGAGGTCCTGCGCGCGCTGCTGCGGCGGCCGGCGAAGCTCGGCATCGTCCGGCCGATCGAGGACAAAGGGCCCACGTGCTTTGACCGCTGCACTCTGCCTCATCACGCCGATCCGTCATCTACTGCCGCGCCTGAGTGTTATGGCAAGCTGCCAACGCACCACGACAGGCGGGGCAAGGTTTGAGCCACGTCTCGTACCAGACTGTACCGGCGCGCGGAAGCAAGCAGTGTCAGGAAAAATGGGGCATTTGCTGTAGGGGTTTTCTGTAGCGAGGCGCCTAACTGGCAGTCGGGGCTTCGTCGAAGGCGTCCGGGCGAAGCAGCCCCTTTCGCAAGGCGTACTTCACGAGCTCGGAGCGATGGTGCAGGTTCAGCTTCTCCATCACCCGCTGCCGGTACGTATCGATCGTCTTAGGGCTCAGCACCAGCCGCTCGGCGATCTCTTGACCAGTATACCCCTCCGCCGTCAGACGGAGCACCTCCCGCTCGCGGGGCGTGAGCCCATCGTAGGCCGCGTCGCCCGCGTCGACCCGCTCCAGGTACTTGCCGAGCAGCATCTTGGCGGCCGACGGATACAGGAACACCTCGTCGCGATGGACGATCCGGATCGCCTCGATCAGGTCGCTGTCCGCCCCGGACTTGAGCACGTAGCCCGAGCCGCCCGCCTCGATCACGGGCAGGAGGTACTGCTCCTCGGCGTGCATGGTGAGGATCAGCACCTTGGACGGCAGCCCCAGGGCGCGGATGGCCCGGGTGGCTTGCAGCCCGCCGCCGCCCGGCATGGCGATGTCCATGACGATCACATCGGGCCGCAGCGCGGCGGCCTGGCGCACGGCCTCCTCACCATCGCCCGCCTCGCCGACCACCTCCATGTCCGGCTCGGCGCTGAGCAGCGCGCGCAGGCCCGCGCGCAGCACTGCGTGATCGTCGGCCAAGAGGATACGGATCCGCTCGCTCACAGATGCCTCACTGCAGGAACAGCGGCCAGGCCACCCAGCGGCACCTCGGCCCGCACCATGGTTCCGCCGCCCGGCCGCGAGGCGATGGCTAGTTTCCCCCCCACCAGGCTCATCCGCTCGCGCATGCCGATCAGCCCGAGGCCGCGCTCCTTGGAGGCGAGCACCGCCTCGAGGTCGAACCCGACGCCGTCATCCTGGATGATAGCGACCGCCCGCCCGTTCTCCTGCGTCAGCGTCACGGTTACATGGCGGGCGTTGGCGTGGCGCGCCACGTTGGTGAGCGCTTCCTGGATCACGCGATACAGCACCAGCTCGACCTGCGGATCGAGCCGCTGTGGGAAGCGCTCGCTGTCGAACGTCACCGTGAAGCCGAGCAGCTCGGCAGTGTGCTCGGTGTAGCTCTGGGCGGCCGCTACCAGCCCCAGGTCGTCGAGGGTAGACGGCCGTAGCTCGCGGGCCATGTTGCGCACCTCTTCCAGGGCCTTGTGGGCGAGCTGGCGTAGCTCGGCCGTGCTCGCCCGTACCTGCGCGAGGTCGCTCGCCCGCTCTAGGATGCGCAGGCGGACGAGGAGCGACGTGAGCGTCTGCGCGGTCTCGTCGTGCAGTTCGCGGGCGATACGCCGGCGCTCCGCCTCCTGCGCGTCGATCACCTGCGACGAGAGCGCCTGCAGCTGCTGCCGGTCGTGCTCCAGGGTCTCCAACATGGCATTGAGCGTCAGGGTGAACTCCTGGAGCAGGGGGTCGCGCTGGGCGGCCTCGGGCGCCCGGGCCGCCAGGTTGCCGCGCCGGACGTCCTGCACGGTGATCTCCAGGTCGCGGAGCGGGCGGAACGCGGCGCGCAAGACGACGTAGTTCACGATGAGGCTCAGGGCGGTGCCCACCAGGCCGAACGAGGCCACGAGCCAGAGCGGGGAGATATCGGGCTCCTGCCGGGCGAACAAGATCGTCAGGTAGGTGCCCACGCCCGCGCCGAGCACCACCACCAGGCAATTGCCGACGAGCACCCGGTAGAAGAACGGTAGGCTCTGCAAATGTTCACGCAAGCGCGCCCAGGCGGATGGCTGCTGGGCCGTCAACGATGCTTCCACCACTAGCGCTCCGGGTGTGGGCCCGCTCCAGGAGATGCCAGCACGTGCGACCGTGGTGCTGCTGCCAGAATTATTGTACCTGCTGGTCGCCGCGTTGTGCGCGGCGGCGATGGCCGCGCACCGACGGACCGGCCATGGTACACTAGAGCAACCCGACGGAGTAGACGGACGGCGGCGCGCGCAGGCGGGCACGCGGTGGCCGATGTCACGGTCTTGTGCTATACTGGCGCGTGCTTGCGCGAGGGGGCAGCCGCCCGGTGCGCCGGCTCACCATCTGGCAAGCGCTTGCGATCTCCTCCCAGTTCGGCATCCTACTAGCGGCGTCGGTGCTGGTAGGGTTTGGCCTGGGATGGCTGGTCGACAAGCTGACGGGGGTAGGCGCGATCGCCTACTTCGTTGGGGCGACGCTGGGCATGGTCGCCGGCGTCTACAGCATGGTCAAACTCGTGCGCGTGTTCTTGCAACGTCGAGGCTAGCTGCGGAGAGGCCGCCACGGGCGCGGCCTCTCCGTCTGCCGGTCGCGCACGGCGCGGTGCACGACGGGAGACGTTGACATGGAAGGCTTCGTCGTCGAGATTCCGGCCTCTGTGGTGTTCATGCTCGGGCCGATCCCGATCACGAACACGATCATCGCTGCCTGGCTAGCGATGGCAGTGCTGATCGTGGTCTCGGTGCTGGCGACGCGCAAGATGGAGCTGGTGCCGCGAGGCTTGCAGAACGTCGCCGAGTTCGCGGTGGAAAGCCTCCTGTCGATCTGCGAGCAGGTCGCGGGGCCGCGCGGGCGCGAGTTCCTACCCCTGGTCGGCACGCTGTTCCTGTTCATCCTGATCGCCAACTGGATGGGCATCCTGCCGTTCTGGGCCGAGAGCAACTGGATCCACCATGGCGTGCACTGGACGCACGACCACGGTCCGCCGCTCCGCTCGGCGAACAGCGACCTGAACATCCCGCTGGCCATGGCGGCGATTGTAGCGGTTTGGGTCCAATGGCTGCGCATTCGCAGTAGTGGGTTCCTCGGGTGGCTGAAGCACCTGACGATCGGTCCCCCGCCACTGCTGGAGCTGATCTCGGAGATCTCGCGCCCGGTCTCGCTGGCCCTACGACTTTTCGGCAACATCTTCGCGGGCGGCGTACTGGTCTACGTGATGACCGAGCTGACTAAGCTCGTGGTCCCTATCATCTTCATGAGCTTCGAGCTGTTCGTGGGGATCGTGCAGGCGCTGATCTTCGCCAGTCTGACGCTGGCGTTCATGTCGCTCGCTGCGGCCGAGCATGGCGCCGAGCACAGCTCCAGCGAAGAGCACCCCCGGGCGAGCCACTGAGGCCCGCGGGTACATCGAGCAAGGTGGATTCCCTGAGGGAGGAGACGTGACCATGGAACTCGCGCAGTTGGCTCAGGTGGGCACGGCAGGCGCGCCGCCGAACCTGGCTCCGCTGGCAGCGGGCCTGGCCATCGGCTTGGGCTCGCTGGGCCCGGCTCTCGGTGTTGGCATGGGCGTATCGAAGGCGATGGAGGCGATCGGGCGCAATCCCGAGGCGAGCGGCACGCTGTTCCTGCCGATGATCATCGGCCTGGCGTTCGCCGAGGCGATCGCCATCTACGCGCTGATCATCGCCTTCCTGCTGTTCGGGCGCTAAGTCGGGCTGTCGCTGCGCAGGGGCGGGGGGCTGAAGGGGCCGCCCGCCCGCTGGTAGCGCACCCTACTCGCGGAGGCGCGATGGAGACGCTGGGCCTCAATCCCTGGGGCTTCTTTGTTCATGTAGTGAACTTCATCTTGCTATTGATCCTGCTGCGCGTGTTCCTGTACCCACCGATCTTGCGCATGCTCGACGAGCGCCAGGCGCGGATCCGCGAGAGCATGGAGCGCGCCGAGGCGCTCCGCGTGGAGTCGGAGCGAGCGCAGCAGGAGGTGCAGCGGACCCTGGCCGAGGCGCGCAGCGAGGGGCAACGCATCATCGCCCAGGCCACCGAGATCGCCGATCGCCTCCAGCGTGAGCGGCAGGCGGCCGCCGAGGCGGAGTACCAGCGCATCTTGCAGCGGGCCCAGGAGGATGCCCGGCGGGAGCGCGAGCAGGCGTTCGCCGAGCTGCGTGATCAGATCGCCGATCTGGCGGTGATGGCGGCCAGCCGGATCATCCATCGCCAGTTGGACCCGGCCACCCAGCGCCAGTTGGTGAACGAGTTCTTGGTCGAAGCCACCGATGGGCGGAGGAGCTGAGCGGTGGCGATGATTCATCGCGCCGCCCGCCGCTACGCGGAGGCGGCTTTCGCGCTCGCGCGGCAGGCCCAGGCCGAGGAGGCGTGGGCGCGCGACCTTCAGCGCCTGGCGGAGCTGCTGGCGATCCCAGTGGCCGAGAAGGCCCTGACCAGCCCGGCGGTGCCGGCCGCGCAGAAGCTGGCGGCCATCGACGCGGAGCTGCCCGACCTGCAGCCGCAGGTGCGCAATCTGGTGCAGATCTTGCTGCACCGAGATCGGCTCGAGCTGTTGCCCGAGATCGCGGCGGCCTACCGCGAGCTGCTCAACCGGACCCGTGGCATCGTGACCGCGCAGGTCACAACGGCCGTGCCGTTGAGCGACGAGCAGCGCGTGCTGCTGGCCGAGCGCCTCGGCGACTACGTCGGCCGGCAGGTGCACCTCGAAACCAGTGTGGATCCGTCGATCATGGGCGGGGTCGTGGCGCGCATCGGCGACCTGCTGCTGGATGGCAGCGTGCGGGGCCGGCTCGAGGCGCTGCGCCGGCGCCTGATGAGCGATGGTCGAGTATGAGGTCCCAAGTGGGCAAGGCGGGCCCCGCGCGGGCCGCGACCGCAACACGGACAGAGTTGTCCAGGAGGTAGATCACCGTGGCCGTTCGCGGGGAAGAGATCAGTCGGATTCTGCAAGCGCAGATCGCCAATTTCAGTGAGACCGTCACGGCGCAGAACGTCGGGACGGTCGTCGAGGTGGGCGACGGCATCGCCCGGATCTGGGGGCTATCCAACTGCATGGCCAGCGAGCTGCTCGAGTTTCCCAAGGCTGGGGTGCGCGGGCTGGCCATGAACCTCGAGGAGGACACCGTCGGGGCCATTATCCTGGGGCCGTACACCCAGATCGCGGAAGGCGACGAGGTCTACAGCACCGGCCGCATCATCGAGGTGCCGGTGGGGGATGCCCTGATCGGGCGCGTGGTGAACGCGCTGGGCGATCCTATCGACGGGAAGGGGCCGATCGCAGCTGAGGGCACCCGCCCGGTCGAGCGCATCGCGCCGGGTGTCATCGAGCGCCAGCAGGTGAACGTGCCCGTCCAGACGGGCATCAAGGCGATCGACGCGATGATCCCGATCGGCCGCGGTCAGCGCGAGCTGATCATCGGCGATCGCCAGACGGGGAAGACGGCCATCGCGCTGGACACGATCATCAACCAGAAGGGTGGCGACCTGATCTGCATCTACGTCGCCATCGGCCAGCGTCAGAGCACCGTGGCCGAGGTGGTGAACACTCTAGAGCAGTACGGCGCGATGGAGCACACCATCGTGGTGGCCGCCACCGCCTCGGACCCCGCGCCCATGCAGTACCTCGCCCCCTACGCGGGCTGCGCGATGGGCGAGCACTTCATGGAGACCGGCCGCGACGCGCTGATCGTGTACGACGACCTCTCCAAGCATGCCGCGGCCTATCGCCAGGTCTCGCTGCTGCTCCGCCGCCCCGCTGGGCGCGAGGCGTATCCGGGCGACGTGTTCTACCTGCACTCGCGGTTGCTCGAGCGCGCCGCACGGCTCAGCAACGAGCGCGGGGGGGGCTCGCTCACCGCCCTGCCGATCATCGAGACGCAGGCCAACGACGTCTCGGCCTATATCCCCACGAACGTGATCTCGATCACCGACGGGCAGATCTACCTGGAGCCCGACCTGTTCTACCAGGGCATCCGGCCCGCGCTGAACGTGGGCATCTCGGTCTCGCGCGTGGGGGGCAACGCCCAGACGCGGGCGATGCGGCAGGTGGCCGGTAAGCTGCGCCTCGACCTCGCGCAGTTCCGCTCGCTGGCCGCCTTTGCCCAGCTGGGGACCGAGAGCCTGGACCGCGCCACACGCGCCCAGCTCGAGCTGGGGCTGCGCCTGCAGGAGATTCTCAAGCAGCCACAGTATCATCCCTACCGGCTGGATCAGCAGGTGATGATCCTGTTCGCCGGGACCCAGGGGTACCTCAACGACGTGCCCGTGAGCAAGGTGTCGGCTTGGGAAGCCGAGTTCCATCGGTTCATGGCCAGCGCGCATCCGGAGATCGGCGAGGAGATCATGCGGGAGAAGCGCCTGAGCGATGAACTGATCGCCAAGCTGCGGGCGGCGATCGAGGAGTTCAAGCGAACGGTGGCGGTCTAACGACCCCAGGGCCCTGCCTGCTCGGCGCTAGCCGCAGCCGGCGGGGCGCTGACGGCCCCGAGGTGGAGGATGGCGAGCCTGCGCGATATCCGCCGGCGCATCCGCGCCGTGCGCAACCTACAGCAGATCACGAAGGCGATGGAGCTGGTGGCGGCCTCGCGGATGCGCCGCGCCCAGCAGCGCGTGCTGGCTTCGCGGCCGTACGAGACCGCCATGCGGACCATGATCGCCCAGCTCGGGGCTGCGCGGCGCGACGGCGAGGCGAGGCACCCCTTACTGGCGCGGCGCCCTGTGCGCAACCTCGGGCTCGTGATGCTCACGACGGACCGAGGGCTGTGCGGCGCGCTGAACACGAACGTCATCCGCCGCGCCACCGAGTTCCTCCTCGAGGCCGAGCAGCCCGTCGAGGTCGTGACGATTGGGCGCAAGGGCCAGGACTTCCTCGTCCGACGAGGCCGCAAGCTGCGCGCGACCTTCACCCAACTGGGCGACGCGCCCGACTACATGGCGATCGTGCCCATCGCGCGGGTGGTGATCGACGACTTCACGAGTGGCGCCATCGACGCGGCCTACCTCGTGTTCCCGCGCTTCATCAACACGGTCGTCCAGCGGCCGGAACTCGTCCAGCTCCTGCCGATCACGCCGCCCACCCTGAGCGAGGCGGAGCGGCGGCGTGGCGTGGAGTATATCTTCGAGCCCGATCCCGAGGCGATCCTGAACGCGCTGCTGCCACGCTTCGTGGAGGTCGAGATCTATCAGGCGGTGCTGGAGACCATCGCTAGCGAGCAGAGCGCGCGGATGGTCGCCATGCGCAACGCCAACGACAACGCGAGCGAGCTGATCGCCACCCTGACGCTGACCTACAATCAGGCGCGTCAGGCGGCTATCACGCGCGAGGTATTGGAGATCGCGAGCGCCGCCGAAGCGATGGCGGCGCGCGACTAGCGCGGGCCGGGCGACCGCGCACCGGGCGGCGAGTCTATCCCGGGCGCGTGGCCGCCGCCCCGCTCAGGCTGGAGAACGAAGTTGGCTACCGGCAAGGTCGTCGAAGTGGTGGGGGCAGTGGTCGACATCGAGTTCCCGCCCGACCAACTGCCCGAGATCCTGAACGCCGTCGAGATCCCCATGGGCGACGGTCGAACGCTGATCGTCGAGGTGCAGCAGCACCTCGGCAACAACTGGGTGCGGACCGTGGCGATGTCGAGCACGGACGGCCTGCGCCGCGGCCAAGAGGCGATCGACACCGGCGCGCCGATCAGCGTGCCGGTAGGCCCGGCGGCGCTCGGCCGCATCTTCAACGTGCTCGGCCAGCCGATCGACGGCAAGGGGCCAGTCGAGGCCACCATCAAGTATCCGATCCATCGCCCGGCGCCGCCCTTGGTGGAGCAGGAGGTGACCCCCCAAGTCTTCGAGACCGGGATGAAGGTCATCGACCTGATCGCCCCGTTCCGAAAGGGCGGCAAGGTAGGCGTGTTCGGCGGTGCGGGCGTCGGCAAGACCGTCATCATCATGGAACTGATCCGCAACGTCGCCGAGGAGCATGCGGGCTACTCGGTGTTCGCCGGTGTCGGCGAGCGCACGCGCGAGGGCAACGAGCTCTGGGTGGAGATGAAGGAGTCGGGGGTCATCGACAAGGTCGTGATGGTGTTCGGCCAGATGAACGAGCCCCCGGGCGCCCGGCTGCGCGTCGGCCTCACGGGGGTCACGGAGGCCGAGTACTTCCGCGACGAGGGACGCGACGTCCTCCTGTTCATCGATAATATCTTCCGCTTCACCCAGGCCGGCTCCGAGGTATCGGCGCTGCTCGGGCGCATGCCCTCGGCGGTCGGCTACCAGCCGACCCTGGCTACTGAGATGGGCGCCCTGCAGGAGCGCATCACCTCCACCAAGCGCGGGTCGATCACTTCGCTGCAAGCCGTGTACGTGCCGGCCGACGACGAGACCGACCCGGCGCCGGCGAACACCTTCGCGCACCTGGACTCGACGATCTCGCTGTCCCGGGCCATCGCCGAGCAGGGCCTGTACCCCGCGGTCGATCCGCTGGCCTCGACCTCGCGCATGCTCGATCCGCGGATCGTGGGCGAGGAGCACTATTACGTGGCGCGCGAGGTGCAGCGCATCCTGCAGCGCTACAAGGACCTGCAGGACATCATCGCTATCCTCGGCGTGGAGGAACTGAGCGAGGACGACAAGCTGATCGTGGCGCGCGCTCGCAAGATCCAGCGCTTCCTGTCGCAGCCCATGCGCGTGGCGGAGGCGTTCACCGGCCGGCCGGGCGTGTACGTGCCGCTGCGCGAGACCGTCCGCGGCTTCAAGGAGATCCTCGAGGGCAAGGTAGACGACCTGCCCGAGCAGGCATTCTACATGACCGGGACGATCGACCAGGTGCGCGCCGCCGCCGAGGAGATGGCCAAAGTCTAGCCAGCCATCGCTGGGCACTTGCGCGGGACCACACTCCGGGGGGTGTGGTCCCTTTCTCTTTTACACAACACCGAGCCCCCCAGACCCA
>JADGHJ010000128.1 GCA_019686175.1 Chloroflexota bacterium
GCCGAAGCGATCGCCGTGGCGATCCAACGCGGGCTGGTGCGCTTGTAGCCGCGGCTCACTGACAGTTGGCGGGGGCGGGCGGCACGAGGCTGACCTGGCCGGCGTCCGGCGGCAGGGCGAAGTTCCACAACAGCGGGCCGCCATTGACCTGATAGCGCTCGCCCTCCTGGTTGACGAGTTCCGCGTGCAGCCCGGGCGTGTCGAGGACCACGGTGACCAGGGTGGTGCCGTCGTCCAGTGGCGTCGCCGCTACCTGCGACACGGCGAAGGTCACCAGCGTCCCACCCACGCAGAGCGCCACGCTCTGTCCCTCGGGCTGGGCCGCGGGCTCCTGAGCCCGGGCCGTTGCACTGCTCAGCACGCAACCGATCAACAGCAACCACCGCAACTGTCGCATCGCCACCTCACAGGCCGCCGGTCCGGCCGGTATCCCCTGCTCTGGTACACGGTCGCGCGGCATGGTGCAAGAAGGGCGCCAGCGCGGCGCGAGTTCTTGACGTGCAGCGGGAGCATGGCTATACTGCGCCCACTCGCAACGGCGCGCTGCCGCGCGAGCGGAGCCGGGGGTCGAGCGCCGGCGTCGCGGTGCGGCGTTCAGGCGCGGGCGGCGGTGGACGGGCCCGCGCTCGTGTGTGAGGGGTGCGGCCGTGAAAGTGTGCATGTTCCACCTCATGCCGTATCGTGACCTGCCGGCCGATTTCAGCCAGCGGTATCAGTCGGCGTACCTCGACCCCGTATGGTTCGACGTGGCCGAGCCCGAGCGCGTGGGCCAGTACTACAACTGGACGCTCGACGAGCTGCTGTACGCGGCGCGCGCGGGGCTGCACGGGCTGTGTACCAACCAGCACCATCAGAACGTCTACGGGTTCATGGCCAACCCCAACCTGATGGGCGCGGTGTTGGCCCGAGCGACCAACGGCCAGAACGTCGCGATCATCCAGATCGGCTCGACGCTGCCCTCGACGAGCCCGCCCACGCGGATCGCCGAGGAATACGCGATGATCGACTGCATCAGTGGCGGGCGGTTGGTGGCGGGGTTCCCGGCCGGCCTGCCCACCGACGCCACGATCTCCAACGGCGTCGTGCCTGTCGAGCAGCGGGAGCGCTACCGCGAGGCGCTCCAGCTCGTCCTGAAGGCGTGGCGGGCGCACGAGGTGTTCGCCTGGAACGGCAAGTACTACCAGCTCCCCATGGTGAACCTCTGGCCGCGTCCGCTGCAGCAGCCGCACCCCCCGATCTGGATCCCCGGCTCGGGTAGCGCCAGCACCGTGGAGTTCGTCGTCGAGCACGACTACTGCTTCTGCCACCTGAGCTATTTCGGGATGAAGAACGCCGAGAACCTCGGCGACTATTACTGGGAGACGGTGGCGCGCCAGGGCCGCGACGCCAACCCCTATCGTTTGGGCTTCTTGCAGCTGGTGGGGGTGTCGCCCACGGACGCAGCGGTCGAGGCGTACGCGCCACACGCCGAGTACTTCTTCCACAAGCTGCTGCACACGCCGTCGTATTACCAGGCGATCCCGGGCTACCAAGACTACGCGAGCCTCCGGCGGGCCTTGACCGTGCCGCTACGCGAGCGGTTCGATCTCCGCGCTCTCCGCTACCGGGACTTCGTGGAGCGGGGCTTCGTGATCACGGGGAGCCCGGCCACCGTGCGCGACCGGCTGCTGGCGGGAATCCGCCGCCTGCGTATCGGCCACCTGATGGTCCTGCTGCACTTCGGCTCGATGCCCCACGAGCTGTGCCTGCAGAATATCGATCTGTTCAGCCGTGAGGTGCTGCCGCACCTGCAAGATCTCTGGGATGACGAGTGGGAAGATCGCTGGTGGCCCGAGCGTCTGCGGGCGCCGCAAGCAGTGGCACCCATGAGCGGGCAGGTGTGAACAGACGACGGGGGGGCCGACGTGGTCACGGCACACGAACAGCGCGTCCGGCTCTGGCAGGGCAAGATCGACACGCAAGTCACGGTCCTCGGCGAGGGGTCCCCTGTAGTCTTCCTGCACGGCCCATGGGGCTTGCACGAGCAGGAGTTCCTCGCGCGGCTGGCGGAGGGCCACCGGGTGTATGCGCCACGACACCCCGGGACGAGCTCCGGTGACCCCGATGCGATCTACCAGGTCAACCATTGGTGGGACCTGGTCGTTTACTACGGCGAGTTGCTCGACCGGCTGGAGCTGCCCACGACGGCGCTGGTGGGCCATTCCTTCGGCGGCATGGTGGCCTGCGAGATCGCCGCGGCGCTGCCCGAGCGGGTAAGCCGGCTGGTGCTGCTAGCGCCGCTCGGCCTGTGGCGTGACGACCTGCCGGTGCGCAACTGGATGCTGGTGCCGGAGGCCGCGCAGCGGGCGACCCTCTTCGCCGACCCCACCGGCGAGGCCGCGGACCGGTTCTTCGCGCTGCCAGACGACTCCACGGCCCGAGCGGATGCTCAGGCCGGCTTCATCTGGGCGCAGGCCTGCACTGGGAAGTTCGTGTGGCCCATTCCGGACAAGGGACTCAAGAAGCACATCCACCGCTTGCGTATGCCCACGCTGATCGTCTGGGGACAGGAAGACCGCATCGTCCCGGCCGAGTACGGGCGCGAGTTCGTGGAGCGGATTCCCGCGGCGCGGCTCGAGCTGCTCGCGGGCGCGGGCCACCTATTGCACCTGGAGCGGCCGGACGAGGTGGCCCGGCTCATCGATCGCTTCCTTGACGCGTAGGTAGGAAGGAGGTGCAGGGCGGGGCGGTTCGCCGCCAGGGCGAACCAGCACGCGCTATTCACGGGACCGAGGATCGCTACCCAGGACGCTCGCGCACGGGGGCTTGGCACCGGATACGCTCAGCCGAGGGAGCCCGCCCGCGTCGCCCCGCCAACCGTCTTCCCCTGGCTGAGCCGCACTACCTGCAGGGCCAGGGGGCGTGGAATGGCCACACCGACATCGACCACCATCGACCAGCCGCAGGCCGCTGCGGATCGTTGGACCAGGAACAGTGTGCTCGTCCTGATCACCTGTATCCTCGCCTGGGCGTTCGACATCTACGAGCAGACCATCCTGCAGCTCGTGACCCCCCTCCTGATCCAAGAGTGGAACATCGCCCCGGCGACCATCGGGCTCATCACCACGGTCGCCCGCTGGGTCGGCCTCATCGGGATCTTCGTCTTCCCCGCGCTGGCGGACGTCTACGGGCGGCGACCGATCCTCATCTTGTCGATTCTGAGCTACTCCCTACTCACGGGTATCACGGGCTTCGTCCAGAACTGGCAGCAGCTTCTCATAGCCACCTCGGTAACCCGCATTGCGCTGTCGGGCGAGCAACCGGTGGGAACGGTGATGGTCGCCGAGACCGCGCCCACGAAGTGGCGCGCCACGGCGTTGGGCGGACTGATCGGCGGCTACCCGTTCGGCTACATGCTGACGAGCCTGGCCGGCCTGGTGGTGGTGCCCCTGTGGGGCTGGCGCGCCCTGTACTGGCTGGGCATCGTGCCGGCGCTGCTGGTGTTCTTCGTGCGCATGGGGGTGAAGGAGAGCCCGCGCTTCGAGCGCGTCACCGCCGAGATGCTGAAGGAAGGGCTCAAGCGGCAGCTCGACATCCTGGCGCCTGCACGGCACTACCCGCGGCAGATGGTGCTCGCCACGGTGCTGTACTTCTGCTACCTGTTCACTTGGATCGGCTGGTCGGCCTGGATGCCACAATTCCTGGCGAACGAGAAGCAGCTCGGCTTCCAGACCACTGCCACCTACCTGGCCATCTGGATGTTCGCGGCGATCTTCGCCTACTGGTTCTGTGGCTTCCTGTGCGACCGATTCGGCCGGCGCTACGTCATCCCGGCCTTCGTGATCCCCGCGGCCATCCTGCTGGTCGTACTGGGCGGTCAGAACGACCCAGTGGGGCTGTTCGTGGTGGGTGCCCTCGCCAACTTCCTGATCACGGGCAGCTTCGGGTCGGGGCTGGGCTACATCAGCGAACTGTTCCCCACAGTGATCCGGGGCACGGCCTACGGGAGCGCGGCCTTCTTCGGCGGGGTGGGCGCGGCGCTGGCGCCGGCGATCATCGGCTGGATCGCTACCGTCCACTCGATCGCGGCCGGCTTGCCGTTGTTGGCCGCCGTGTTCTTCCTGCTCGGCCCCCTGTTCCTGTGGTTCGCGCCCGAGACGACCAACCAGGAGCTGACCGACTTCATTGGCCAGAAGTAGCCGCTAGCAGCGCCCGGGCGCATCCCAGGAGGGCAGCGCGGGCGCGCCCAACGGGCCGTGGGCGGCGGACCGACCGTCACACCCGCGCCTGCCACGATCAGTTCGGCTCGCCCAATGCCAGCCGGAAGGCGGCGGGAATCTCGGCTTGGCCGGGAGCCGTCTCGCGCTCGGCGGCACGATGCGGCTCGACGCTGACCGCGAAGGCCTCCATCAGGGCCTCGTCAGCAAACAGGGGGATGCTGGCGCGCACCGCCAGGGCCACGCCATCCGCGGTAGAGACGGGAAACGCTTGGCGCCGGTCGTCGTCCTCGACCACCAGAGTGACCTTGGCCCGCTGAGCGTCGCCGAGAGCGAACTGCACACTCGCGGGCCGGCAGCGCTCGCGCACCAGGGCGCCGATGAGGCCGTAGAGGCCGGTCCGCTCGGTGCAGCGGCCCGCCAGCTCGTGGCCGAGGGTCACGGCGTCCGGCAGGGAGAGCGTGATCTGCAGCCGACGCGCGCCACGCGGGTCGCACAGCACGAGTAGCCAGCCGGCATGCTCGCACCAGCGCAAGCCTTCCACCGAGAGCGCTATCATGCCCCGTGTCCTCCTCGCGGCTGAAGCTTCGGGGTTTAGCATAGACTAAGATACAGGATTCGTCAACACGAAATCGCGTTCGCCGCGGCCCGTGCGCGACGGCGGCGAGACGTACAGGTCACGGTGCACGAGGGGCGCGCTATACTCTGCTCGTGACTACTGCTTTCCGTGCGCCGGACGCCGTAGCGCCCTCGCTGTCGGTAGCTCTGACTGGCGAGTGGGCGGCGCTGCTCCAGCGCGTGCGTGCTCTGGCTACCGATCGGCTGGCGCCGCTGGCCAACGCCACCGACCAACTGCCGCGCCTGCCGCGCGAGCGGCTGGACTGGCTCGCTGCCCTGGGCCTCGCCGGCCTCACGGTGCCGCGGACTGCTGGCGGCCTCGAGGCGCCCGCGGCGGTACAGGCGGCCTGTACCGAGGAGCTGGCCGCGGCCTGCGGCGTGACGACGTTCGTCTGGCAGCAGCACCTGGCCGCCTGCCATCTCGTCACGCGGGCGACCAACGCCAGTCTGCGCGCCGAACTGCTCCCGCGGATGGCGGCCGGGGCGTGCTGGTGCGGCGTGGCGTTCTCCCACCTGCGGCGGCCCGGCCCTGCCGCCCTGCGCGTCGTGCCCCGCGGCGACACCTATGTGTTCGAGGGCACGGCGCCGTGGGTCACTGGGTTCGGCATCCTCGACGATGTGGTGCTGGCTGGCACCCTCCCGGACGGCCAGTCGCTCTACGCCATCGTGCCCTTCGCGCCCAGCGCTGCCCTCATCCCCTCGGCGCCGCTGCGCCTATGTGCGATGAACGGGTCGAGCACCGTCGCGCTCACCTGTCGCGCGCTACGGGTGCCCGCCGAGCGCTGCCTGTTTACCACGACGCCGGCCGCTATGGCGGCGCGCGACCGCGCGGGCACGCTCAAGCCCACGGCACTCACCTTCGGCGTGGCGCGCGCTGCCGACGAGCTAGTGCGCGACCGAGCCACCGCACAGGGCGATCCCGCCCTCGCCACCGTGGCCGAGGCCTTGGCCGACGAGCTGGGCGCCGCGCGCCAGGCGGTCGCTGCCTGGGCGGCCCGGCCCATGGATGACGCGTGGTTCCCTCACGCGCTTCGGCTGCGCGCGTGGGCCATCGCGCTGGCGGTGCGCCACGCGCACGCAGCGGTCGCCGCTTGCGGGGGCAGCGCGAACAGCCTGGACCACACGGCGCAGCGGCTGTATCGCGAGGCGCTGCTGTACACTGTGCTGACCCAGACGCCCGCGGTCCGCGAGGCGACGCTCGCCGAACTGGCCGCCAGCGCGCGCCGCGCCACGGCTGAGGCGCCCTAACGCTCGTCGGCGAGGCTGGCACGGCTCGCCAGGCGCCGGCGGCGCCGGGCCTCCGCGGCGCGCGCCAGCTCGCGCTCTTGCGGCGTGGTGAGCAGCAGCGGTGGCACGGGTGTGGGGCGCCCTGCCGCGTCGAGCGCGACGTACACCACGAACGCCTTCGAGGTGGGCCGCAGCTCGCCGGTGACGATGTTCTCGGCCGTGACCTCGACCAGCGTCTCGATCGAGGTCCGCCACACCGCCGTCACTCGGGCTTCCAGCGTGAGCAGGTCGCCCACGTGCACCGGCTGCAGGAAGGTCATCGAGTCGACCTCGATCGTCACCACGCGGGATCGTGCGTGGCGGTGGGCGGCGATCGCCCCGGCGGTGTCCACGAGCTTCATGATCGTGCCGCCGTGGACGTTCCCATAGGGATTGGCATCCCCGGGCAGCATCACCTGACTGAGGGTGGCACGGGCGGGCCGCTGTGGCGCTAGCTCCATGCGTACTCCTGCAACAGCGGCCTACTCGCCGCGCCGGCGGCGCAGCTCGGCCAGGATGAACGGATTGGTCTGGCGCTCGATCCCGATCGTGGTCTCCGCCATGTGCCCCGGCAGCACCACTGTGTCGTCCGGCAGCCGCAGCAGCTTGTCCACGATGGTCTGGAGCAGCTGCGGCCCGTTGCCTCCCTCCAGGTCGGTGCGGCCGATCGAGCCGCGGAACAGCGTGTCGCCGCTGAACAGCATGCCGGCGCCGTACAGCGACACGCTGCCCTGCGTGTGGCCGGGCGTGTGCAGCACCCGTAGCTGGATGCCGGCCACCTCCACGTCGTCGCCGTCGGCGAGCAGGGCGTCGGGGGGCGGTGGTGGGGGCACCGTGATCCCCAGCCACTGGGCCGCGGCCTGCGGCACCTTGGCCGCGATGCCGAGGTCGTGGGGGTGCAAGAGGAACGGCGCGCCGGTGCGCTCCTTGATAGGACCGACGGCCATCAGGTGGTCGAGGTGCGCGTGGCTGCACACGATGCGCGTGATGCGCACGCCCATGTCGCGCGCCAGGGCCAGGATCGCCTCGGGCTCGTCGCCCGGGTCCACCACCACCGCCTCGCCCGTGCGCCGCGAGCCGATGATCCAGCAGTTCTCGCGGAACAGGCCGACTACGACCCCGCGTACCATTAGCTCAGTGACTTCGCTCATCTAGCCTCGTCCTATCCCGCCACGCCGACGGTTCACTGAGATTATGCACGGCGCGCGGGTGTGAGATGATTCACAACGTGCACAAGATCGCGTGCCATGGCTTTCACCCGGCGCGCGCGTGGGCTACACTGCTCACCAGATCTGTGCCGAGCGCCTTGGGATGGTGCACATGGCCACGGCCTCCGTAGCCCAGAACGGCGAGCCTGCCCGGGGCGCGACGGATATCTTTTACGTCCGGCGTGGGCCGTGCGCCCCCTACGTTGCACACTGGCGTCGCGATCGCGTCTTCACTATCGGCCGGTTGCCGGAGAACGCGCTGGCGCTGATCGAGGATGAGCGCGTCTCGCGTCGCCATGCCGAGGTGCGCTACGTCGACGGCACGCCGCTGTTGTACGACCCCGGCAGCGCCAACGGCACGCTGCTCAACGGTCGCCGTGTCGACAGTCCCATTCCTCTGCACGCCGGCGACTGTATCCGGGTCGGGCAGAGCGAGATCGTCTACAACCCTCCGTCGCAGGCAGGTGCAACGGCCGCTCGGCTGCGCCTGGCCGACGACGCCACGTGGGAGGTGCCGCTACCCCGCGAGGGCGGTGTGCTGCTGGGCAGCGGCCCACACGCCACGATCCCACTACCGCACGAGAGCGTCGCGCCCGAGCATGCTACCATTCAGGCGCTGTTCGGCGATTACATTCTCACCGACCTCGGTAGCGGCCGACGCACGCTGCGCAACGATCAGCCGGTAAGCGGGCCGGTCGGCCTACGGGCGGGCGATCGGCTGCGCCTCGGCGCGTACGAGTTGGTGTTCGAATGTGACGTGCGCGAGCAGGAGGTCGCGGCCACCGAAGCACCCTCGGTGGCCGTCGCTCTGGCCCAGACCCCGCCGTTCGACGACCTCCCCTCGTCACTCAGGGCCGTCCTGGCTCACCACATCGCCTGGCGCGAGCTGCCGGCGAGCAGCGTGGTCAGCGATGGCGCGTCGGAGCCGACGCTATACCTGGTGGTCGAGGGGCAGGCGCGCATCGAGGGCGAGCTAGGGGCCAACCCGCCGCAGCCGTACACGCTCGGCACGCTGGGTCCGGGCGACTTCGTGGGCGAGCGCGCGCTAGTGGAGGGGACGCCCTTTCCACGGCGGTTGGTCGCCGCCACCGCGCTGCGCCTGCTCACCCTCACCCGGGCAGCCTACCAGCAGGCCATAACTCAGGAGCCCGACCTGCGCACATTCGTCGAGCAGCGTCTGCTCCCCTTCGCCGTGCGCCGCCAGCTCGCCCGCACGCTCCTGTGTCGCGCGCTGCCCGCCGCGGTGATCGACGTCTTGGCCGCCCGGCTCCAGCCCGTGCAGTTCGCGGCGCGCCAACCACTCGCGCGGCGCGGCGCCCGCTGCACGCACTTGCTGCTGCTGGTGCGTGGCTGGGCCCAAGTGCTGCTGCCGCGGGGGCAGCGCGAGCAGGTCGTCGGGCGCCTGGGCGTGGGGGAGTCCCTGGGCGACGCCATCGCCGCGGTCGACGGTACCCACGCCTACACGGTGGTGGCGGAGACGCCCGTGCACGCCTACGCGCTGGCGCAGGAGGACTTCCAGATCGTAGTCCACGCCCACGCGGCCAGCCGAGCGCTCCTGGAGGAGGGCTACGACCTGGTGCCCCCCAACGTGTTGCTCCAGACGGTTCCGCCGTTCCACGCGCTGCCACCGCAGCTCGTGACGCAGACCGCGGCCCAGATGCGCCACAAGAGCTTCCGCGCGGGCGAGGTGATCGTGGAGCAGGACGATCCCGCCAGTGCCTTCTACATCGTGCGCGCCGGCACCGTGCAGGTCTCGTTCCGCACCGCCACGGGCGAGGAGCGCCCGGTCACCACGCTCGGCCCGGGCCAGCACTTCGGGGAGGCCGCGCTGCTCACGGGCGATGCCCGCAACGCCACCGTGCGCGCCATCGAGGACTGCCAGTTGTGGGCGCTGTACCGCGACGATTTCCTGCAGGCCCTCCAGGCGGGCCGTGCCTTCGAGCTGGGCCGCTACTTCGCGCAGAACCTCACGATGCGCTCGCGCCCCCGCCGCAGGCCGGGCGTGGAGGTCGCCGAGCAGCGCGACGGCGCGGAGGTCGCGTACATGCTGCGCAGCCCCGAGGGCGCCAGCTACCTGCGGCTGAGCGATCGCGGGATGCTCGTGTGGGCGCTGCTCGACGGTGACCACACCGTGAACGACCTCTGCGTCGCTTACTTCGCCCGCTACAACAGTTTCGGCGTCGAGGAGATCGGCGCCACCATCGCCCAGCTGCAGGCGCTCGGCTTCGTCGAGGTCCCCGCGCCGGAGGTCGGCGACCTGGAGCCGACCGCGCCGCCCCGGCCCGTGGAGCGCCTGGTAAGACCCATCCTGCGCGTGGCCCAGTGGCGGAAGGTGTTTCCGCAGACCGACGCGTGGTTCACGGCGCTGTACCGACGCGTAGGCTGGCTGCTTTTCACCCCACCCGCGCTCGTGCTCCTGGGCCTGCTCACGCTCGCGGGCCTGGCCGCGTTCGTCTGGATCCTCCTGTTCGCGATCCCCAGCCGGAAAGACTTCAACCTGTGGGCGCTGCTGTTCATCGTGCCCGGGCTGGTGGGGATCACGCTGCTCCACGAGCTCGGCCATGCCCTGACCACCAAGCACTTCGGCCGCCGCGTCACCGGCGCCGGCCTCGGTCTGTACTACTTCTTCCCCTACGCCTTCGTTGGCACCTCCGACATCTGGATGGCCGGCCGTTGGCCGCGCATCGCCGTCAGCCTGGCCGGGCCGCTGGTGAACCTGTTCACGGGCGCCTTGTTCGCCCTGCTGGCCGCTGTCCTGGCGCCGGACGCGGTGCGCTCGGTCCTGTTCGTCCTGGCCGGGCTCTCCTTCCTGCTGGTGATTGGCAATCTCCATCCGTTCATGGAGTTGGATGGTTACTACGTGCTGGTCGATTGGCTCGGCGTGCCCAACCTGCGCAAGCGCTCGATGCGCTTCCTGCGCGGTGGCTTATGGCGCTGCCTGAAGCGAGGGCGCTTCGACCCTGAGGAGCGCGCGCTCGCCATCTTCGGGCTGCTCGCCGCGCTGTTCACCATCGCGATGGCGCTGAGTCTCACGGTATTCGCCAACGGCTTCTACGCCGCCATCATCCACGAATTGCTGCCCGGGGCGCCCAGCGACCTGCTGGCGATGATCGTGAGCGTCCTCGGTCTGTTGATTTTCCTGGTGCCGTTTGCGGTCGAGCTCGAGTTGATCACGCCCGTCGGCCTCGGTGACGCCGCCACGCGGGGGCCGTCATGATCGTGCGCAAAGCCCTGCGCGACCTGTTCGCGCGCAAGCTGCGCACTCTGCTGGTGGTGCTCAGCATCGCCGTCGGCGTGTTCGGCATCAGCGCCATCACAGTCTTCAGCGACCAGATCCAGCAGGGCGCCACCGGCGCCTTCCGGCGCTCCAACCCGCCCGACCTGATCATTCCCACGACGCCCATCGGCGACGCGGTGCGGGCCAAGCTCGCTACGCTGGACAACGTGGAACGCGTCGACGGCCATAGCGTCGGCCAAGCGCGCTGGAAGCCACCGAAGCGCGGCGACCGCGAGCAGCTCATCGACCTCATCGGTCTGCCTCGGTTCGACGACTCCCACGCGCTCGATCGCCCCACCCTCGCCCAGGGACTGGGCCAGGAGCAGCCGAGCGCCTGGCCCGCCGAAGGCGAGATCCTGTTCGAGCTGGGCTCCCGGCGCCTCTACGACCTGCGTCCGGGCGACACGGTGACGCTGCTCGACGCCGAGCGCCAGGAGCATCGCTTCCGGGTGGCGGGCTTCGCGGAGAAACCGGGCGTTCCCAGCGCCCAGGTCACCGGCCAGCCCACCGCCTGGCTGCGCCTGGACGATGCACGAGTAGTCCTCCGGCTCGATGGCGACAACCGCGTGCTGGTGCGCCTCCACGACCGCGGCTCGGCGCGCGTGCGCGAGGAGAGCAACGACCGTGTACGCCGGCAGCTCACCGAGGACGGAGCGATCCTGGGCGAATCACTCATCCGCGACCCCGATCGCTTCGAGGGTCAGGACCTGTTCGAGACGTTGCGCACTGTCTCGGCGGTGTTCGCCCTGGTCGGGGCATTCGCCAGCGGGCTGCTGGTGATCAATACGATCTCGACCATCGTCGTGGAGCAGCGGGGCCAGATCGGCACCATGAAGGCGGTCGGCGCGACGACCGGCCACATCCTGTGCTTGTACGTCCTGCTCGCGGTGCTCTACGGTGCGTTGGGCACGACGCTGGGCCTCGCGGGAGCCCTGGGCCTCAACATGCTCGGAGCAGCGCTGCGCGCCGTCGCCTTCGACAAGGCGCCCACGCCACCCGCGGTCAGTGGGGAGGCGTTGTGGCTCGGCGCCGCGATCGGAATCGGAGTCGCCGCGCTCGCCGCCCTGCCGCCCGCCTGGCGGGGCGCCCACATCACGATCCGCGAGGCGATCGCCTCCTATGGGCTCTCGGCGGACTTCGGTAGCGCGCCCTGGGATCGCCTGCTGGGCCGGTTGACCTTCCTCCCCCAGGGGGTGAAGCTCGCCTCCCGCAACGTCTTCCGGCAGAGCGGTCGCGCCTTACTGACGATCGTGGGGCTCACGGTGGCCACGGCCGCGACACTCGCGGTGCTGGCCGCGCTGCTCGCGCTCGCCATCAGCTTCGACGCTGCCAGTCGCGCCCTGCGCGCCGACCTAGCGTTCAGCTTCCAGACCCCGGTGCTTGTCAGCACCGTCGAGCCCGTGCTGGCGGGGCTAGACGGGCTCGACCGGACCGAGCTGTGGCTCGTGGCGCGCGCCAAGCTCTCGGACAGCACCACGTCTGTGCCCCTCAAGGGCCTGCCCGCCGATAGCG
>JADGHJ010000002.1 GCA_019686175.1 Chloroflexota bacterium
CTGCAGCATCGCCCCCCCGGGCGGCTTGCGCCGTCCGCCGACAGCATACCGGATGCGCCGTGTGACGGGACCCGACGAAACGAGGGCGCCTGCGGGCTGCGGGCGCCCTCGTTGTACAACGAGGCGCGCTAGTAACCGGAGGCGTCGGCGAGCGTGGGCAGCGTGTAGCTGGCCGGCGTGTACGGCGAGAGCACCGACATCGGCACCCCCACCGGCTGCGCGACCGGCACGGGGACGAGCTGCGGAATCGGCGCCGCGACCGGCACGTTCACCGGTACCGCGACGGGGTTCGCCACGCCCACGGGCACGTTCACCGGCACGGCCACCGGGTTCGCGACCGGCTGCGCCACCGGCACCGCCACCGGCACCGAGACCGGCACCGGCACCTGCACCGGTACGTCGACCGGCTGGAAGACGTAGCGGGGCACATTCACTACCACGTCCACCGGATTGGCGATGTAGTTCGGCACGTTGACCGGGACCGCGACCGGATTAGCCACCGGCACAGCGACGTCGACCGGGACCGCGACCGGGTTGGCCACCGGCACCGGTACGGGCTGCGCCACCGGGGCGGCCACAGGAACGTTGACCGGCACCGCCACGGGATTGGCCACGGGCTGCGGCACATCCACTGGCACGGCGACCGGGTTCGCCACCGGCACCGGCGCGGGCACGCTCACGGGATATGGCTGCGCTACTGGGATCGGCAGCACCGGCCCAGGAAGCCACTGAGCGGCCGCGGAGCCCGGCGCGGCGAGCAGCACACCACCTGCCACGGCCAAAACGCCAAGCGCGCGGAGCATAATCGTACCTCCCTCCCTTGTCGTTGCGCTCTCGCCCTCCGCCGCCGGAGGGCGCTCGGCACGAGCGCACATGCCACTATACACAACGCGCCGTGGTGAGCAAAGTTACGGCAACTCGCGCTGTCGCCTCCGGGACCACAGCCGATCTTGGTTTCCTCCCCCTCTCTATGCGGTCTGGTCCTCGCGGCACCCCTCTGACGCAAGCTCCGTACCAGCGCCTGTCTCGACCCACCTCAGGCCCGGTCGTCAGGCGGGAGCGGGAGGCCCAGCAGCTCCATCAGCTTCAGGGCGTTGGTCGAGGTCGCGGGCCCTGGGAGCAGGTGATAGTCGAAGCGCATGACCGGCCCATCCGGCCCGCGCGTGAACTGCTCGCGGAAGTGCACCGGCCGGCACACCGCGGCTAGCTCGGGGCTGGCCAGGAGCGTCAGGTCGTGCGTCGATACGGCACCGATCGCCCCCAGCGCGACCAAGTGGCGGAGAATGGCCCGCGCCGCGAGCTGCCGCTCGGCCGTGTTGGTCCCTTGCAGGATCTCGTCCAGAAGGTACAGTAGGACGTGTCCCTCGGCACGTGCCGCCTCAGCCGCGTCGACCACGCGCTTCAGATCCCGTAGCTCGGCCAGGAAGTACGACACGCCCTGCGCCAGGGAGTCTTGGACACGCATGCTGGTGTGCAGTGCCAAGGGAGGCAGGCGCAGGCTGCGTGCGCACACCGGGCCGCCCGCGAGCGCCAGCACCACGTTCACACCGATGGCGCGCAGCAAGGTGCTCTTGCCCGACATGTTGGAGCCTGTCACCAGCAGCACGGTGCCCGGCGGTCCGATGGTCACGTCGTTCACCACACAGTCCGCGGGTGGCAGCAGTGGATGGCCGAGGCTGCAGGCCTCGAGCCGCGGGGGCCCATCGGTGGTCAGCTCGGGAAAGGTCCACCAGGGATGGTCGTGTGCCAACCCGGCCAGCGCGGCCAGCGCCTCCGCCTCGCCCAGCGCGGCCAGCCAGGCGCGCACGCTGCGGCCGGCCCGGGCCTGCCAGCGCTCCAGTAGCCAGAGGAAGTGCCAGTCGCTGAGCGTCAGCGCCTCGATAACGGCGTAGAACATGTTCAGACGCAGGTAGCTGAGCCGCACCGCGCGGCCCAGGGCGGCGATCTCAACGCGCGCCTCGCCAGCCAGACTGCGCTGGAGGTGCTGCAGCTTGGTGCTGCGCCAGGCCATCGCCGCCAGCAGGGCGAACAGCGCCTGATAGTGCTCGAGCACGCCGGCGTGAGCCGTGGCGCGGGCCAGGAGTTCGCGCACCGGACCGCCGCGCCAGCGATCGAACACTACGCTGGCGGCCACCACGGCGAGCCACCATGGTTGCTCCAGGACGCCAGCGAGCTGCGCCGCCAGCAGCCCCCACGTGCCCAGCGGCAGGAGGCGGCTGGCCCACACGAGCCCGCGCCGGGGAGCGAGCCACGGCGCGGCTTCCGCCCAGCTCAGGAACGGTGTAGGATCAGCCCAGCGGGCGCGCAGCAATCGCGCGCGGACCGTCAGCTCGTCGCGCAGGTCGAGCAGTGGCGCCAGCTCGCGCACGGCCTCCTGTCGCGCGCGGACGGTGGCCGGGTCGGCCGGCGCCAGCAGCCAGGCGCGCAAGGTGGCCTGGCCGTGCGGGGTACTCCCGCCGCTGAGCAGCTGTTGCAGCGAGGCAGGGCCCAGCAGGTCCAGGTCGGCCGCGTAGGGGTGGTCAGTGGGGGCGGCAGTATCCGGTGGTGGCGGGAGTGCCGCCCATTGCCGGCGGAGCCGCAGGCGCGCCTCGCGGCTGCCCTGCCACAAGAGCGCATAGCGCTCGCGCTCCCGCGCCAAGCGCTCCTGATACACGACGAGCGCGGCGAATCCCGCCAGTAGCAGCGCGGCCCCGGCCACGCCGAGCGGTACTCCTGCCACCAGAGCCCAGATCAGGATCAGCGCCGCGAGGGCAAACACGCAGAGGCGCGCCAGGCCCACGCGCCGCAGGCGCGTATCGAGCCGGTCGCGCGCCGCGCCGAAGCGCACGCCACGCTCCGCGTACAGCGCCACCAGCGCGTCGACCGCTGCAGGGGGCGCCACGGGCGCCGCGCTCGTCTCAGTCACTCGTCTCGATGGCCACCATCATGCTCGAACGCCGCCCAACATAGTACACGCCCGCGCAGCTCGCGCGGGCGCCAGTGTGTAGCACAGTAGTAGTCGATCGT
This sequence comes from Chloroflexota bacterium, assembly GCA_019686175.1. Classification (GTDB taxonomy): domain Bacteria; phylum Chloroflexota; class UBA6077; order UBA6077; family JAJPHF01; genus JADGHJ01. The sequence goes on from JADGHJ010000002.1 coordinate 3,007, forward strand.
CGTTCCCACGTGCAAGCGGCGGCCGATGGGCGGCTGTGACAGGGCACCCCTAGCTACCAGCCGGTTGCCTCGGGGCGCGGTAGGCCTCCGGCGACGGCCGGTAGGGGCGGAACAGCCAGAACGGCCGGCGCAGGCCGTCCGGCCCCGGGCCGGGGCGGGCCATCTGCAGCCACTCGCGGTACTGTGCGTGGGCCTTCGCCGTGTCCACCACCACGTCGCCGTAGCGGTCGTCCGGGCCGGCCTTCTCCACGCGCACCCGCTGGTGCCAGCAGTGCATGCCACTCACCGGGTCGGGCTGCACGCCGAAGGTCAGGTTCTGGTGGACGCCAGCGTCCTCCCACCACACTTGCGCGCTGTCGGGGTCGTCGCTGGTCCAAGGGCGCACGCCGTGCTGGTAGCGCAGCCGCCAGCGGTGGCCCGCTCCGTCCGGACTGGGCTCGCGGGTCAGCTCGGCCAGCGCCGACGACCACCGCTCCATGCCGGCGTCCTCGGCCAGTCGCCAGCGCCCCAGGTGGTGCGAGCAGGCGATCACCCCCGGCATGATCGCCTCGGTCACCCACACGCGGTTGACGTAGTAGCCGATGCTGGTGATCACCCGGATCAGGTCGCCGGTCTGCAGGCCCAGCCGCCGCGCGTCGCTGGTGTGCATCCACACCGGGTTGGCGTGCGAGATCTCGTTGAGCCACTTGGCGTTGCCCGAGCGCGTGTGGATCAGCGTCGGCAGCCGGAACGTGGGCACTAGCGCGAACTCGCCGCGGCTGGGGTCGAGCCGCGAGTGGTGGACGTGGCTGGGGATGTAGTTGGGCAGCGCCTCTTCCGGCCAGCCCCACTCCTTGAGCGTGCGCGAGTAGAACTCCAGCTTGCGCGACGGCGTGGGAAACCCGGCGCGTGGGACGCCATCGACCATCACGCCGATCGGGCGCCGGCTGGGGTCGAAGCTGGCGCCGATGCTCGGCTTCGCCTCCTTAGGCGGCGGCGCCGGCCGATCGGTAGTGATCAGCCCCGTGACGGGATCGATCTGCGCGCCCTCCAGCTCGCTGGCCGGCAGCTCGGTCCAGTGGTCGCCGTAGGCCTCGCGCTTCACCTCGAACGCCGTGTACTTGCGCATGTACTCTAGCGGCGTCAGCCCCTCCGCGGCGGCCGTCTCCGGCAGTCCCGGCACGCTGTGCTCGAACATCCACTGGTAGTACTCGGTTAGCGTCATCTTCTCGCCTGGGCGGTACGGCGACTCGAAGTACTGGCGGATCCCCAGGCTGCCGTCGGGGTCGATGCGCCACGACAGCTCGATCCAGAACTCGCCTTCCTCCCACACCTCGCCCGGGTTCGCCTCGTAGGTGAACTGGAAGCGCTCCCCGCGGCGCTCGCGCGCCACGCGCACCACCGGCTGGCGGAAGCCGAGCCACTGGCCGGCGTAGGTCTCGTAGCTGAACGTGTCGTGGCGCTCGGGGCCGTGGCCCATCGGCAGCACGTAGTCGGCGAACCACGCCGTCTCGCTCCAGGTCGGCGTCAGGCAGGCGTGGCACTCGATCTTCGACTCGTCCTGCAGCACCTCGATCCAGCTGAAGCCGTCCGGGTTGGTCCAGACGGGGTTGTAGACGCGAGTGAAGTACATGGCCAGCTTGCCGCGCCCCTCCTTCAGGAAGTGCGGCAACAGGATGCTCAGCTCGTGGTGCGCCAGCGGGTACTCCAGCGGCCAGCTCAGCTCGTTCCACACCTTGGGGTGCGGCGGGCGCTTGGGCGGCAGCGGGATGAACTTGTTCCAGAGATTGGGCGCCACGCCGCCCGGGGTGGCCACCGAGCCGGTGAGCACGTTGAGGAAGAACAGGGCGCGCGCCACCTGCCAGCCGCCCAGGTTACCCGCCGCCGGCCCGCGCCAGATGTGCGCGGCGAACCGCGAGCCCGCATCGGCGATCTCCCGCGCGATCCGTACGATCAGCTCCGCCGGCAGCCGGCTCTCCTGCGCGGCGAACTCGGGCGTGTAGCGTGCGTACCGTGCCTTGAGGAGCTCCACGAACCGCTCGAACTCGACCGGCGTGCCCGGGTGCTCGTGCAGCAGGTATTCTTCCCAGTTCACCCAGCGGCGCACGAACTCGCGGTCCCAGCGGTCCTCCTGCAGGATCACGTTGGCCATGGCCAGCAGCACCGCCGCCTCGCTGCCCGGCCAGGTCGGCAGCCAGTAGTCGGCGTTGGAGGCCGTGTTCGACAGCCGGGGGTCCATGACAGCGATCTTGGCGCCGGCCATCTTGGCCTCGACGATGCGCTGCGCGTAGGGGTTGAAGTAGTGCCCGCTTTCCAGGTGGGCGTTGAGCAACAGCAGGAAGCGGGCGTTGGCGTAGTCCGGCGACGGCCGGTCGTTGCCCATCCAGAAGGCGTAGCCCGCCCGCGCCGACGACGAGCAGACGTTGGTGTGCGAGTTGTGCGCGTCCACCCCCCACGCCGGCAGCACGCGGTCCATGTAGCCGTCCTCGCCCGGCCGGCCGACATGGTAGAAGATCTCCGTGCGCCGGTCCTCCACGATCGCCTGGCGGATGCGCGCGGCGATGTCGTCGAGCACGGCGTCCCAGCTCACGCGCTCCCACTTGCCGCTGCCGCGCGGGCCCACGCGCCGCAGGGGATACAGGATACGCTCGGGGTCGTTGACCTGGTTGAGCGTGGCCGGGCCCTTGGCGCAGTTGCGCCCGCGGCTGGAGGGATGGTACGGGTTGCCCTCCAGCTTGCGGATGGCGCCGGTCTCCTTGTCGATGTAGGCCAGCAGGCCGCACGCCGCCTCGCAGTTGAAGCAGATGGTAGGCACGAGCTGGTACGCCCGCTCCACCTTGTGCGGCCAGGCCGTCGGGTCGTACTCCACCCAGTGGTCCCACTGCTCGGGCGGCGGGTACGACACCAGCCCGCTGGCGCGCTCTGGCGGGTGGGGCTCCTCGGGGATGCGCCCCTCCAGTGGCACCTTGGTCTGGCGCGGGCGCCCTTGCGCGAACCAGTTCAGCTTCACCATCTCCCAGCTCCCCCGCCTAGCAGTCCGTGACCGCTGTATCGCGCTGTATCCCTACCGCCGTACACGGCCGGCCCGCCGTTCCGGGCGGCGGTGCTGCTCGGTTCACGCGGCACAGCGCACTAGCTCATCGGTACCGACTGCCCGGCCCGGATCCATACGTCCTCGTAGAGCCACAGGCCAGCCAGGGCCAACAGCGCGGCCAGCCCGCCCAGCGCCGCCGGCGCCCCGGCGCCCACTACCGCCCACAGTAGCAGCGCCGGCACCACCGCGCCCATCAGCACGTAGCCGCCCCAGAAGCGGCCGGCGTACGGCCCGTGTTTGACCAGCGCCGCGGCAGTGGCGGCATCCTTGTTCGGGTGCAGGGCGTAGTACTCCATGAGCACGATCAGGAGGTTCACCACCACGGCGCCGAGCAGCACGGTGGCGAGCGCGCCAGCCAGGGCACTCGCTCGGGGCTCGGCGACCAGCACCCCCAGCAGGAGCGCCGCCGCGCCAGCCATCACCGCCGAGGCGAGCAGCTGCGGCAGCAGCAGCGGGCTCTGCCAGAAGTCGCGGCCCTCCGCCTGGCCGAACAGGAACGCGCTGTAGCCCGCCGCCGCCGCACCCAGCAGCGCGGCCGGCCACATGAGCGTCCGCAGCAACCCCTCGGCGCCGGCGACGGCGGCGAGCCCCCATAGCGCCGCCAGCACGGTGTACGCGATCAGGATGTACGCGCCCCAGGGCAGCCACGAGCGCAGGTTGGGCGTGGCCACCACGCGCCAGAAGCGCTCGGGCCGCTTGAGATCCCAGATCAGGAGCCCCGCCGTGAGCGCCGTGAACAGCAGCGCCAGCAGCGGCGCGCCGAGGCGCAACGTGCCGCCGGCGAAGCCGGCCGCCAGCAGCGGCGCCGCCACCAGCAGCGCGCCGGCGCCGAGGGCTTTGGTCCACAGATACGCCGCCACCTTCCAGCCCCAGGGCTTGGGGTGGGGTACGTCGTACACTGTGACCGCCCGCGCGCCCGCGTTGCCCTGTGGTCCCACGAGCGGCTGACCGTCGCGCACCAGCGCACCTTTCGGCTCCAAGTCCACGTCGCGCGGCCCCACCTGCGCCCAGAGGTACATCGGCGGCTGGAGCGCGAGACCCGGGGTGATGATCGTCTCGTCGGCGCCGACGTAGAACACCTGCGGCCGCGTGCCCTGGTCGGGCCGCCGCACCTGCACCTGCTCGCGGGCGAGGGTCTGCTGCAGCTCGCTGGTCGGGTCCTCGAGGTCGCCCGCGAGGATCGCCTTGGTGGGACACACTACCACGCAGGCGGGCAGTAGCCCGCGGTCGACGCGGTGCGCGCAGTAGTGGCACTTGGCGGCCGTGTGCGAGCGCGGATCGATGTACAGCGCATCGTACGGGCAGGCTTGCATGCACGACTTGCAGCCGATACACGCTTCTGGCGCGAAGTCCACGATGCCGTCGGCGCGCTTGAACAGCGAGCGCGTGGGGCAGATCTCCACGCACGGCGGGTCCTCGCAGTGCTGGCAGCGCTCGATGGTAAAGTAGCGCCGCGTATGTGGGAACTCGCCCTTCTCAATGTACTTCACCCAGGTACGGAAGCCGCCCAGGGGCACGTCGTTCTCGGCCTCGCAGGCGAGGGTGCAGGCGTGGCAGCCGATGCACTTGCGGTGGTCGATCACGAAGCCGTATTTGGTCATGGCGCCTCCTCACCCACTCCCGTCGGCCGCCGCCGAGCGCGGGCTGGCGACTGTGCCCCCAGTATAGACGGCCGCCCCAGCGCCGAGAACAAAGAGATGGCGCCCAGGCCATAAGCGGATGGTTATGTGAGGGGTGCGACGCCCGCGCTCTCCGCGAGGTAGGCGCGCACGAACTGGCGGAAGCGCCGCGCCGCTGGAGTCAGGTACTTCGTGGAGCGGTGCACCAGCTCCAGCGGTCGCTGGAGCCGCAGGCCCTCGACGGCCAGCCGGCATAGCACGCCGCCGCGCACCTCGTGCTCGATGGCGTAGGCCGAGACGAACGCCACGCCCAGATTCGCCTCGACCGCCTTCTTCACCGCCTCGGTCCCCACCAGCTCCATGGCCGGCTGCGGGCGCAGGCCGGCCTGCCGCAGCACGCGCTCGACCGCCTGGCGCGTGCGCGAGCGCGGCTCAGGCACGATCAGACGCTCCCGCGCCAGCTCGGTCAGCGTGAGGCTGCCGGCCGCGGCGCGCGGGTGGTCGGGCGAGGCGATCAGCACCACCTCGTCGGTGACCACCGGCTCGGCGTTCAGTCGCCGGTCATCGACCGGGCCGCCCACCAGTGCTAGATCGATCAGTGCAGCGTGGATGCGCTCGCAGATAGCGTCGGTGGCGTCGATGTCCAGTACCAGCTCGACGCTCGGCTGGGCGGCGCGAAAGGCGCGCAGGATGCGCGGCAGCAGATACATGCCGCCAGTGGTGTTGGCGCCGACGATAAGCTTCGCCTTGCTGGCGTCGCGGATCTCGGCGATCGCCCGGCGTGCCTCGTCCTCCGCGTGCAGGATCGCCGTGGCCGAGGCCAGCAAGGCCCGACCCGCCTCGGTGAGCGCCAGGGGGGTGGCCGAGCGGTCGAACAGGAGCACGCCGAGGCTCGCCTCGAGGGCGCGCACCTGCTGGCTGACCGCAGGCTGCGACATGAACAGGGCACGCGCCGCGGCCGAGAAGCTCCGGTGCTGCGTGACCGCGTAGAACACGCGCAGCTGGTGGAGGTTCATGGTAGTCGCTAGTCTCGCGGGGCCTCCAGACAGGTCACGCCCCCGGGGCCGACTCGCGCCGCGTGGGTCGTCCCGGGCGGCAGGTCGAGCCGGTCGCCAGGGCGGAGGGTCAGCGCCTCGCCGGTCGCGGGCAGCTCGAAGGTGATCTCGCCCTCCAGCACGTACAGGACCTTGTGGTAGGCGTGGGTGTGCGGGGCGTACTGGTAGTGCGGCCCGTTGCTCCAGGCATGGGGCACGAGTCCCTCCGCGGCGAAGCGGGCGTGCAGGGCCGCCTCGCTCGGGGGAGCGGTCTCGTGCCAGGGGGTCACGCGAACCATGGTCTCTCTGCCTCTCCTGTTGCAGGCTGGTCCGGGCCCGATGGGCCGATAACACCGTGGCCGGCGCAGAGACACGAGAAGGCCCAGCCGACTCGGCTGGGCCTCGCGATCCTCGACAGCGGAGGTTCGCACAGAAGGCGAGCGCTGCTGCGGCGGCGTGGAGCGGAGGGCTCCGGTCCCACCGAGCCTGCCACGTGCAGGCTACCCGAGGGGCGAACGCTTCACCGGCAGCGCCGGTCGACTGCCCCGGCCGCGCGGGGCGTCATAGCCCGGCACGCCATTCTCCCATGACCATCCAAGTGAAGCGGTTCTGCATAGTCTCCCCTCCCTTCCGGGTCGCCGGAAGTTCGTGGCTATGCCGACCCTCAGCCCTATTATAGCCGCAGGCCTCCCGGCTCGCAAGCGGGGCACCGGGTATGAGCGCCTCTACCCTTGGGGCAGGGTGGCGAAGAAGCCCTCTCGCTCCAGCTCGTCCAGCAGGCTCAGGTCCACGAACTGGTCCACCCGGGCGTCGCGCGCCGCGGGGTGATCCGCGTACTCCAGCACCGTCTGCAGCCCCCGCGGGTTCGGGCGCAGGTCGGGCGTCAGGCGCGCGTGGAACACTCGGAACGTCTCCTCCAGCGCTTCGGGGTCGTCCGATTGGAAGTACTTGGCCAGCACGGGGAAGGAGCGCTCGCGGTCGTACTTCTGGATCGCGGTCGCCTGGGCGAGCGCCCGCAGGGCGCGCAGCAGCGCATCGCGCTGGCTGGCCACGATCGCGCGGCGCGAGATCGGGCCGGTGGAGACGAAGTCGACCGACGCCACCCCCGGGACGTCGTCCCAGAAATAGTAGCCCGCGCGCCGCGCGTGGATCGTCGCGGGGGCCGAGAGCCCGGCGCCATCGATCACGCCGGAGGCCATCGCCGCCAGGTTGTTGCTGGGGTTGCCGAGCGGCACCAGCGTGATGTCGCGCTGGGGATCGAGGCCCAGCGCCTTCGCCTGCAGCCGCACACCGATGGCCACAGCGCCCCGCGGGCCGGCCACGCCGATCTTTGCTCCGCGTAGCTGCTCCGGCCGCGTGATGTGGGGCAAGGTGACCAGGGTCTGCTCCAGCGTCCACATGAAGCTACCGAGCAGCACGGTATCCGCGCCCGCCAGCGCCGGCTCGACCGCGCTCTGCGCGCCTGCGACGGCCAGGTCGAGATCGCCGGCTACCAGCGCCTGCGCCACCTGCGTGCTGTCCATCTGGACCAGCGTGGCGGCAAGCCCCTGCTCGGCGAACAGCCCCAGTTCATGCGCCAGCCAGATCGGACCGAACGCCCCGGCGACCGAGGCGTAGGCCGCTCGCAGGGGGATCGGCGTCGGCACGGCGGCAGGCTCACTCCCCGGCTGGCTGCCGACCGTGTTGGCTGGCGGACTGGTGGCGCTCGCGGCCCTCTGGCTGCTGCCGGCCGACGGGACGGGCGCACAGGCCCCGAGCAGTACGCACACGAGACCAGCTAGCCAGCTGCGCTTGCGCATCGTCCACCCCCGTGCGGGCAACACGTGCCTGAGTCCTGAATAGTAGGGCGTCGCGACGGCGACTGCAATGGGCTTACAGTTCGGGCAGCAAGCCGGCTGGGCTGGCGCGATCCTCCTCGGAGATCGCGCACTCTGGGTCGCGCGCATATAGCCACCGCAGCACGGGAGGCACCACCAGCGTGGTGAGGATGCTCATGATCACCACCACGCCGAACACCTCGCTGGGAATGGCCCCCAGCGCCAGGCCCAGGCTAGCCACGATCAGGCCGACCTCGCCGCGCGGGGCCATTCCCACCCCGACGATCGCCACGCTCCGCCAGCGGTAGCCGAGCATCGCCGCGCCACAGCCGACCAGCTTGGTGAGCAGCGCTAGCCCGGTGATGGCCAGCGCCAGGCCGAGGATTCCCCCATCGAGGAACAGCCGCCAGTTGACCTGGCTGCCGGTGATGACAAAGAAGAACGGCACAAGGAACTGGTAGATCGGCAGCGCTTGCTGCTCCAGCTCGAACCGCTCGTTCGCCTCTGCGAACACCATGCCGGCGAGGAACGCGCCGATGATGGCCGCCAACCCGATACTCGCCGATAGCGCCGCGAGCCCGAGCATGGTCAGCAGCGCAACCGCGAAGGGGGCGTTATCCATGCGCAGCGCGTTCAGCCGCAGGCCGAAGCGCCGCACGACGCCGCTGCCGATCAGCACCACGAACACGGTGAACAGCACGGCCTGGACCGCGATGGCCCCGACATGGAGCACGCTGACCGAGCCGGTGGTAGCCAGGCCGGCCACGATCGCCAGGATGATCATGGCCAGGATGTCGTCGATCACCGCCGCGCCGAGGATAATGCGGCTCTCCACGCTGGCGATCACGCCGAGGTCACGCAGCACCCGCGCCGTGATGCCCACGCTGGTCGCCACCATGGCCGCGCCGACGAACACCGCCTCGATCTGAGAGTGTCCGAGCAGCGGGCCCACCAGGCCGAAGCCGAGCACGAATGGCGCAATCACCCCCAGCACGGCTACCAGCGTCGCCCGGCCGCCTACCCGCAGGATGTCGGCCACGCGCGTCTCCAGCCCCACGAAGAACAGCAGCACGATGACGCCCAGCTCGGCGACGAGGTGGTAGATCGCCTTGACCGCTTCCTCGGCGGCGGCCACATCGCCGCCGAACAGGGCGATGAGCCCGGGGTCCGGCTTCCCGATGAAGCCGAGGGCATGCGGCCCGATCAACGCCCCGGCGAGCAGCTCGCCGATCACGGGGGGCTGCTGGAGGCGCTCGAACACCTCGGCCGCCACCTTGGCCGCCAGGAAGATGACGAACAGGTCGTAGAGCAAGCCCACGATTTCGTTCATGCGGTTGCGCCCTTCTAGGGACTCCGGCCCACGTGGTGCCGCTGTGGAACAAAAAGAGACAGGCAAATGCCTGTCTCCACCTCGCACGGGGGATACCGGGTCCCGTGCCACCCGCGCGGTGACCGCCGCCTGTAGTCACTTATACTGCTTAGCTGCTAGCTACCTTATGGATACGCGATCGGTCTGCCGGCGGGCAAGCGCTAGGGCTACTCCAAGGATGATGCGTGGACCCGGGAGACGCGCTGTGGCACGGCTGCTGTGCCGCACGGTCGCTCGCCGCGCTCTAACGGACCGCCGGTGCGCCTCCTATGCCTGGCTAACGCTCCGATCGCTATGCTTATGACATGACGAGCGTGCTAGCACCACCACTTGACATACCCGACCGCCTGTCCCTAGCCGCCCTCGGCTGGGACGAGGGCTGGGCAGAGGCGTTCGCGCCGTTCGCCGCCCGCGGCTTGCAGCCCGGCCGCGTGGCGATCGACCTGCGCAAGGGCTATCGGCTCTACATCGACGGTGGATCGGTGTACGCGGAGCTGGCTGGCAAGTTCCGTCACGCCGCACGCCGGGCGAGCGACTATCCGGCAGTGGGCGACTGGGTCGCCTACAGCGCCCCGGCTGGCGCTGAGCTCGCGCAGGTCGTCGCCGTGCTGCCGCGGCGGAGCCAGTTCCGGCGTCGGGCGGCTGGTGACGAGCACGAGGAACAGGTCGTCGCGGCCAACATCGACACGGTGTTCCTGGTCACGGCGCTCGACCCGACGTTCAGCCTGCGCCGCGTGGAGCGGTACCTGCTGCTGGCGGGCGAGAGCGGTGCGCGGCCCGTGCTGGTGTTGAACAAGGCCGACCTATGCCCCGACCCCGAGGCGCGGGTGGCCGAGGTGCGGGCTATCGCGCCGGAGGTGCCGATCCACGTGCTGGTCGCCAGCCGTGGGGAAGGCGTCGCGCCGCTGGCCGCCTACCTCGGTCCGGGGCAGACCGTCGCGCTGCTCGGGCAGTCGGGCGCCGGCAAGTCGACGATCATCAACGCCCTGGCGGGCCGCGAGATCGTCAAGACAGGCGCGGTACGCGAGCGCGACTTCCGCGGGCGCCACACGACCACCCAGCGCATGCTGCTGCCCATGCCGCAGGGCGGGTTGATCATGGACACGCCGGGACTGCGGCAGTTGCAGTTCCCCGAAGTGTCGGAGAGCGACCTGGCGGCGTTCGCCGATATCCAGGCGCTGGCCGAGGAGTGCTACTTCAGCAACTGCACGCACCTCACCGAGCCCGATTGCGCCGTGCGGGCAGCCGTGGACGCCGGGAAGCTGTCGCCCGCGCGGCTGGAGAGCTACCTGCGGCTGGTGGCCGCGCTGCGCGAGCAGCAAGCGCGCGCGCCGAAGCGGGGGGCCGAGCGGACTCGGGCGCGCCCGGGGCCGCGCTCGCTGCGCCCGCGCTATCTCCGCCGCTAGTGCCCGCCTGGTACGGCGCCGTGGGCACGCCATCTTCAGGGCCTCGGGATCTACGTCCTACATGCTCGTGCACGCCTTGTCATCGGCCCAGTTCTTGCAGCACCAGCAGCAGCATTCGACGACTGCTGACGAGTCGCGGCTTGCCGTACGCTCACCTATGGCGACACGCTGGGGCCGGTTTCGGTCGAATTCGCGGCGTATCACTTGAGTATGCTGGACCACATCATCCGCCGCTCGAACCCTATAGGGGGATCCATGAATCTGCTGACTGAGGACCCGGGCTGGCACCTCTCCCTGGCCGGGTTCGACCCAGTCCGCGAGTCCGGGGTGGAGGCCGTACTCACGGTCGGCAACGGCTACGCCGGGACGCGCGGCTCGCTGGAAGAGGGCACCGACGTCTCTCTGCCGATCACTTACCTGGCGGGCGTCTTCGAGCCGCCGGATATTGGGCCGGACCCGCCGAACGATCCGGAGGAGGCGCCCGCACTGGTCGTCGCCCCAAACTGGCTGGCGCTCACCTTGTACGTCGATGCGGAACAGCTCTCGCTGGCGGGGGGCCAGATTCTGGCGCATGAGCGGGTGTTGGATCTACGACAAGGTTGGGTGGTGCGTTGCTGGCGCCACCGGCTTCCCTCCGGGCGTATCACACGGCTCGTCACGCTTCGGGCCGCCTCCCTTGCCGATCGCCACGCGTTCGTGCAGGGCGCCTGGATCGTGCCGGAGAACTACGGGGGCCGTTTGCGTCTGGCGGCAGCGCTCGATGGATGCTTGGACCATATCTCCTCGCAGAGCCGGCGTCCGGTCCCCGTCGCGGAGGCCGTCCGTTCGCCCGACGTGCTGCTGATGCGCGCCCCGCACTCCCACGTGCTGCTCGCCGTTGCCCAAGTGACCAGCCTCTCGGAAGGGGGACGCCCGCTAGCAGCCAAGCGGCATACCGAGCGGAACGACTATCGGGTCGTCGATTGGTGGGAGTGGACGGGCGAGCCGGGTCACACGTACGTGTTCGATCGACTGGTGGCCTCCTTTACCTCGCGGCAGGCGCGCGATCCGGCTGCTGAAGTCACTGAGCACCTGGAGAGACTCCGCACCCGGGGGAGCGGCCAAGTGCTGCACGCGCACCGGCAGCGGTGGGCGGAGCGCTGGCAGGCGGCAGACGTGCAGATCGAGGGGGACGACCTGGCCCAGCGCGCCGTGCGCTTCGCGGCCTACCACCTGATGATCGCCGCGAATCCCGAGGACGCCCATGTCTCCGTCGCCGCGCGCGGCCTCACCGGCGACACCTATCGTGGCCACGTCCTGTGGGACACCGAGATCTATCTGCTGCCCTTCTTCACCTTCACCTGGCCGGCCGCTGCCCGCACGCTGCTAATGTACCGCTACCACACCTTGGGGGCGGCCCGAGCGAAGGCGGCCCGTCACGGTTACCGCGGGGCGCTCTACGCTTGGGAGTCGGCGGCCAGTGGCCACGAGGCGACGGCCAGGATGGAGCGCGGGCCCAAGGGCGAGGCGGTCCCCATCGTCACCTGGCAACGAGCCCACCACGTCTCGGCCGACGTGGCCTACGGGGTCTGGCAGTACTGGCGGGCCACCGCCGACGAGGAGTTCTTCCGCCGTGCAGGCGCCGAGATCATCCTGGAGACGGCCCGCTTCTGGGCCAGTCGTGCCCAGCGGGAGGCCGACGGGCGAGACCACATCCGACAGGTAATGGGGCCTGACGAATACCACGAGCAGGTGGACGACAGCGCCTACACCAACTGGATGGCGCGCTGGAACCTGGAGGTCGGGTGCGAGACGGCGCGCTGGTTGCAGCAGGACGACATGCGGGAGGGCCACGATCTGCTCGACCGCCTGGGCCTGAGTGAGCGCGAGCTGGAGCAGTGGCGCGATGTAGCCGACCACCTGGTCCTCCAGTACGATCCCCAGACCAAGCTGATCGAACAGTTCGCCGGCTACTTCACGCTGGAGGACGTGGACCTGCGCGCCTACCATGGCCGGACGCAGCCGATGCAGGCCGTGCTGGGCCGTGAACGCATCGCTCGGACGCAAGTCACCAAGCAGGCGGACCTGGTCCTCCTCTGCTATCTGCTCTGGGAGCAGCTCGACGTGGAGACCATCGCCCGCAACCTCGCGTACTACGAGCCGCGCTGCGAGCAGGCGAGCAGTCTGAGTCCGAGCATCTACGCCCTCGTGGCCGCCCGCCTAGGACACTTAGAGATGGCCCGCCACTTCTTCGAACGGTCGGCCATCAGCGACCTGGTGAATGTCCCCAACGCCGCACAGGGCGTGCATCTCGCCAATTGTGGCGGGCTCTGGCAGGCGGTCGTGTTCGGCGCGGCCGGCATGCAGCTCCTGGACGATGGCCTCGCCTTCGACCCGCACTTGCTACCGGGCTGGCGATCGCTGGGGTTCTCGGTCCAGTGGCGTGGTAATCGCCTCGGTGTGAGGATCCACGGCCCGCCTGCACGCGTGCACCTCCAGTTGCCTCCTGATGCACGGCCGATGTGCGTGCGGGTCGGTAAGGGGCAGAAGCGGTGGCTCGCACCGGGCGAGAGCGTGAGCCTCGTCGCTTCCACCACCTGACGTCCATCCCTTCGGTCAAGGCCGAGAGACCAGCGGCCCACCGCGGCCGTCCGACTATACGGGCTGTGCACGATCGTAGGTGCTCACTGCGAGCAGGAGTGTCGGCACTGTCGACGGAGCGTCGCATCGTAGGGGCCGGATGAGGCGTGCTGCCCAGGGCGAAGTGCAGAACCCCTCCAGCCACACCGGCTCGTGGCCCGGCACAGGCCGCTGTGCGATAGCTACTTCGTGGTCGTCGAGGAAGGGCGCCCAACCTGGCCCGCTGCCAGGCGCTCCCTGGTGCGCCTGGGAACAGCGTCCGGCAGCCAAGGTTGCTGCTACAATGAGCATGGCGTGCGGCGGTCAGTGCCGGATTGCCGCCGTGCTAGCCGCCATAAGGGAGGGGGTATGGCATCGAGGACCGCGATGGTGCGCGCGTTCGCCGCGGGTGTCCTGCTGGCCGCGGCGGTGGGGCTGGCGCCGCAATCGACGGCGCACGCCCAGCAGCCGCCGCCAGGCCCTGGCGCTGGCGTGGTCGCCGTGGCGCCCGGGCCGCCACCGCCGTACATTTACGGCTTCTTCCGCGATCCGCTCTGGCCGGGGCCGGGCGTCCGCTTCATCGCCGAGGAGTGCCCGATCGGCGTGGGCCTGACCATCGTCCACTATTGCCCGGACCGGCCGCCGCTCGTCGATCCGCCGGTCGCGCCGCCGCCGGTGCTGTCGCCCGAGGTGCGGCAGTGCGACCCCTGGTTCCAGTACTACCCGGTGTGCCGACGGCCCACCCTGCCCTAGCGTGACCGCCGCAACGTCCCTGGGGCGGAGCGCTTCCGGTGCCCATCCGCCCCAGGGGCCGCCTGGCTGCGGAGGGTCACTCTCCCGCCTGGGCCGTGCCGCGCGCCAGGAACTCCAGCGGTACCGGCTCCGGACGCGGGCGACAGACCCCGCACCAGAGGACCTTCTCCACCGCCAGCCCCTCCAGCCCGCGTGGCGCCGGGTAGACCACGGTCAGATACGGCAGCTCGTGCACGTGCGCTTTACACACCGCGCGCCCGCAGAACCGGCACACGCCGTGCGCCGGTTCGCCACCCATCCAACACTCCACAGCATCCCTCGCTATCCAGCAGGCTGCCCCGTCGCCCGGCGCTGGAGCTCCGCCCGGCGTGCGACTTCGTCGGATAGGGCCTCACGCAAGTGGAACTGGTCGATCAGCGCCTGGAAGTCGGCCTTACTGAGGCTCCAGACGGCGGTCGGCACGAGTGCGCGCACCGTGGCCGAGCGGGGCCGCTCATGCAACAGGGCCATCTCGCCGAAGTACTCGCCTGGCCCCAGCGCGCCTAGCGGCTGCTCGCCCGCGGCCGTCGCCACATACACGCCCACGCGCCCGCGCCGAAGGAGGTAGAAGCGGTCGCCCGACTCGCCCTGGCGCACGATCGCCGCTCCGGAAGCATACTCCTCGGCGCGCAGCCGATCGAGGATAGGGTCGAGTTCGGAGGAAGTGCAGTAGCGGAACAGCGACATGCGCCCCAACTCGGAGCGTGCCTCCAGGCGCTCGCGCGTGAACCCGTGTTCGCGGAGCCGCGGAGCGATCAGCGTCGCGAAGGTCGGGCCGTCCAGGGCCAGCACCTCTAGCCGGGTCAAGGCCCGCACACTGGCCGAGCGGGGCTGATCGTAGAGCAAGGCGAGCTCCCCGAACGTGTCCCCACGCCGCAGGCGCGCCAGCTCGTGTGGTCCGTCTGGCCCGCCCGCCTGCACCACCTCCGCCTGCCCGTCGCGAACGAGATAGAACTTGCGCCCGCGTGTGCCCTGTCGCACCACGTAGTCGCCCGCTCGATAGCGCTCCAGGGTCAGCGCGCTCACGAGCGCCTCGCGCTCGGCGAACGTCAGGCGGCCCAGGAAGCGCAGCGCGCCCACCAGCGCGCGCGCGTCGTACCGCAGCCGGGCTCGCGCCTCCTCGCGCTGGTGACGCAGCCAGCCGACGCCGCCGCGTGCCGCCCCCACGAGCTGGTACAGCTTCACGCCCAGCCCAAAGGCGAACGGGACCCCGAAGGCGACTAGCACGACAGCTACCAGCCCGCGCAGCCCGGCCGATTCGCTGGTCAGCGCATCCCGGACGAGGTGCGCGAGCTTGTGGCTCCAGAAGTACAGGGCCGCCGCCACGGCGAGCGCCGAGTAGACCAGTGCCAGCAGGCCGAAGATGGCGAAGATCCGCTCCTCGCGATCGAACGGCTCGCGCTGGCGCAGTTTGCGCCAGAGGTCCTGGCGCACGAAGGCCAGGGCACGCGCGCGCAGCAGCGGGAGCTCGAGCCAATCGACCAGCAGGAAATACCCATCGAGTTCGAGCAGGGGCAGCAGGTTCAGGCTGTTGTTGATGAACGCGACGAAGGCGAGCTGGAAGAGGAGCTGGGCCAGCGGGCCGTGCGCATCGATCAGGAGGCCCAGCATGGCCAGGCCGCCCAGGCCCCACACTGCCCACATCCCAGCCGCCGAGACGATCAGGCGGGCACGTCGCGGCTCCATCCAGATATCGGTGGTATCCATGAAAAACGCGGGCATCCCGTAGTAGAGCATCATCCCGCCCCGGGGTACCTCGCGGCCGAAGTGCTTCGTGGCCAGGGCGTGGCCTAGCTCATGGATGGAGACGGTGCCGAGATATAAGGCCAGCAGCGCGAACACGCCCAGCGCGTACGAGCCACCGATGTGTAGTGGGTCGCGCCCCCCGCCGGTCAGCTGCCAGACAAACACGACCACTCCCACCACCGCTAGCAGCGCCCACAGGACGACCAACGGTGGCGTGAAGAACAGCCAGCCGCCCCGTCGGTACAGCGCGGCGATCACGGGGTCGATGCCGTGCAGCGGAAACTCGCGGTAGCGGAAGCTGCTGATCAGGTGGTCCACGCGATAGCCGAGCGAGCGCTGTACGAAGTAGCGGCGTAGCTCCCCCCAGACATCGACGGGCTCCTCGGTAAGGAAGCGGTGGCGCCGGAGCTCGGTGACCAGATGGGCCACGCGCTGGAACGCGAAGCGCCGGTACTCTAGGAAGTAGGCCAGCACCAGGTCTTTGACCTGGTGGGTGCCATCCATCAGCCCGAGCAGGAAGTACTCGTCGGGGGCGAGGCGCAGATAGGTCCCGGCGGCCGGATTCTTGCAGATATAGTAGGCGCGCCCGCGTGCGGTGGTCAGGTGGCGCGCGATGATGCCCGGGCGAAGGGTCGGCTGCTCGAACGCGGGGTTGAGCCGTTCGGCCAACCGCGCCCACACCCCTTCCGGCTGCGGCGGCGCGGCGTCCACGCTGGCCGCCGAGTCCGCCATGCTGCCCTCCTGGCCGGTGCCCTCGTCCGTGCCTTCGAACGGCCGGGGCAGCGTGTCACAGCGCGACTCGCCCGCGCTCCCTGCTTGGCGCGCGCCATGATACTATACACATGACAGCCCGACGACCGCCGATTATCTGGCGCATAGCTCTGTGCCCTCATCGAGGATCGCCATGCCCAAGCCGCGCCGTCCGCCGCCTTCCCACAAGCGTGCCCTGGCGCCGGTCGCTACCGTCGAGGCGGGGGAGGCCGCGGCGCTCGCGGCACGGCTGCGGGAGCAGCTCGGGGAGCCGGACGCGGCGCTAGCCACGCTGAAGAGCGCGCCGCCAGCCCTCGGCGCCGCCGCCCTGGAACAGCTGCGCCGCGAGGCCGGCGCCGCGGCCCGCGAGATGCTCTATCGTGCCGCTATCGAGGCGCCGCCGCCCGCAGCGGAGGCGGCGCTGGCCGAGCTGGCGGCATTGGCCGACCCCGACGCCGCGGCGCTGCTGGCCGACCTTGCTGAGCACCTGCCGGGCAAGGAGCAGCGCAAGGCGGCGCGGCGTGCCCTGTTTCATCTGCGCAGTCGCGGCGTGCCGATCCCCGAGCCTCGCCGGCCACCTCCCGCGGCACCCGCCGCGCAGCCGCGCGCGGTACTCTATCGTGCCCTGGCCACCCACAGCGACGGCCTGGGCTCGCGTCTGCTCTGGCTGTTCGCCGACCGGCCCCTGGGCGGGGCGTATCGCTTCGTCGCGCTGATCAACGATCTCGCCGGCCTGAAGGATTTCGTGGTGCACGACACCACCCGCAAGCGCCTGGCCGCCGAGGAGGCCGAAGCCCGCCAGCGCGGGGAGTTCACCTGGGTCGAGCTGCCGGTCCCCTACGCGCAGTGGCTGCTCCAGGAGGCGGTGGCGCTCAACGCCGACAGTGGCTTCCCGCTGCCGACCGAGTATCATGCGTGGCGCGATGTGGTCGGCGCGCCCACCACGCCCGTCGAGCGGCCGCTGATCTACGAGCACGTGAGTCGCTTCGAGGTGAAGATGCGGCCCGAGCTGCTGCGCGAGGCGCCGCGGCTGTTCGAGGAGCCGGAGATGGAGGGCTGGTTCCTGGGCTACCGGCAGGTCCAGCCCTACGCAGTGGAGCTACGGCGGGCGCGCGAGGCGCGGCTGGTGCTCACGCCCGAGTCGGAGGAGCAGCGCCACGAGCGCGTGCTCACCCAGGCCATTCGGGAGCTGTTCACGCCGCCCCTGCGCCGCGCGCTGCAGCGCCGCCTCGAGGAGACGGCGTACATCTTCTGGGCGACCGGCCGGCGCGAGCAGGCCAAGCGGGCGGTGGCGGCTGCCGTCGAGATCGCGGACAGCGACCCGTTACTGCTGCCACGTCACCCGCTGGTGCGGTCGCTCCTGGAGCGCAGTATCGAGCTGGCCATCCAGGCGGAGCGCGCCGGCATCGATCCCACCCAATACGATCGCAGTCCCTACGACCCCGTTGGATAGGAGCGGAGAGCCGCCGACCGCGACGCGGGGGAGTCCCGCGCGGTCGCCAGCCCGTCGGGAGAACCTCGGCGCATGCGCAACACGATCGCCACGATCCTGGCAGGGGGTCAAGGCGAGCGGCTGAGCGTGCTGTCTTCGAAGCGCGCCAAGCCGGCCGTCCCCTTTGCGGGCAAGTATCGCATCATCGACTTCACGCTCAGCAACTGCGTCAACTCGGGCCTGTACAACGTGGCGGTGCTCACCCAGTACCGCCCGCACTCACTCAACGACCACATCCGCACCGGCCGCCCCTGGGACCTTGACCGCAACCGGGGCGGTGTGCGCCTGTTGCAGCCGTACCTCGGGCGCCGCGAGTCCGACTGGTACCGCGGCACCGCCGACGCCGTGTACCAGAACCTCACCTTCCTGTTCGAGGACTACAACGCCGACCTGATGCTCGTGCTGTCGGGCGACCACGTGTACCGCATGGATTACCGCAAGCTGCTCGCCTTCCATGAGGCGAAGCAGGCCGACTGCACGGTGGCAGTGTTCGAGGTGCCGCTCCGCGAGGCGCACCGCTTCGGCACGCTGATCGTCGACGACGACCAGCGCGTGGTGGAGTTCGAGGAGAAGCCGGCGCGGCCCCGCAGCACGCTCATCTCCATGGGCATCTACGTGTTCGAGCGGCCCATCCTGGAGCAGCGGCTGGAGGAGGACGCCCGCTCACGCAGCCGGCACGATTTCGGCGGCGATATCCTCCCGCGCATGGTCGAGCTGGATCGCGTGTACGCCTACCGCTTCCGTGGCTACTGGCGTGATGTGGGCACCATCCAGTCGTACTGGGAAGCGAACATGGGTCTCTTGGCCGAGCCGCCCGAGTTCGAGCTGTACGACCCGACCTGGGTGATCCACACGCGCAGCGAAGAGCGCCCACCCGCTAAGATCAGCTCCACGGGCGCCGTCTCCCGCAGCCTCATCTCCCATGGCTGCACGATCCACGGTACAGTCGAGCACTCGGTGCTCTCGCCCGGGGTGTTCGTGGCCGAGGGCGCCTACGTGCGCGATAGCATTGTCATGACCGACTGCATCATCGGCCCGAACAGCGTGCTCGACCGCGTGATCCTGGACAAGGAGGTCGTGGTGGGCACCAGCTGTCAGCTCGGCGTGGGCGAGGCGAACACGCCCAACCGCCTCGAGCCGCGGCGGCTCAACACCGGCATCTCCCTGGTCGGCAAGCGGGCGCGCATCCCCTCCGGGTTGCGCATGGGTCGCAACTGCCGCATCGATCCCGACGTCACCGAGCGCGACTTCGGCGGTCGCAGCGAGCTGCCCAGTGGCGAGTCGATCGTGCGCGTCGACGAGCCGCGGCCGATCGCCAGCATCGCCAGTGCCGAGTAGCGCGTCGCCATTCTCCACAGCGCGGGAGGCGAGGCCGCGCGGGCCCGGCTCCCCGCGCCAGGGCCGGGATTAACGCGTCGCGCCGGCTTCTTCGGCCACTAGCTCGTAGGTCTTCACGGTGGCCGCCATGCCGGTCAGCCCGCGCGTGGCGCGCTTGATTTCCTCGTGCGCGGGGCTGCGCAAGTAGTTCTGGATCGCCGCCTCGCTCTCCCATTCCGCCACAGAGATGAACTCGCCCGGGTCCTCGCGGCAGCGCAACAGCTCCTCGCGCAGGCACCCCGGCTGTTGGCGCATCAGCGGGCCGCACTCCTGCTTCCACAGCCGCACGACCTCTGCGGCCTTGTCTGGGGACGCGCGCACGATGATGTGACGGGCAATCGTGGCCATGAGCGTGCTCCTCCCGCGCGTGGTGGGCCTCGTGCCGCCTCGTTAGCAGGCCGCGTGCCACGCTTGCGGTCGGCTCCAGTGCCGATGGGACGAGGAGCTGCTCTTACCTCGCGGGCTCGTGGTGGGATGCCGGCATCCCCCGACCCATCTCGCCGATGGGTGAGGGGAGCGGCTGCGCACGCCGCGCTAGAGGATGTGCCGGTCCCAGTCGGGCGGTGGTGGGGTGAGCCCCATGCTCTCCAGCAACGGGTTGATGTCCGCCAGATACATCTGCCGCAGCTCCTCGTTGCCCCAGCGGCGGATGCCGAACTCCACGGCCGCGGCGGAGAAGCGCGACTGGCTACTGCCGAACGTGTCCAGCGCGCGCGGGTACCACTTGCGCAGCGCCGCCTCGACGTCGGCGCGCGTGGCGCCGCAGGCCGCCGCGTAGTCCGGGTCCTCCAGGAGGCGCCGCACGCGGTTGGCGCCGAACGAGGCGTGGAAGCGCTCCTCGGGCACCATCGCCGTCATGGCCCGCGCCAGGGGGGCGAAGCTGGAGTTCTCCAGCGCTTTCAGGTGGTACCAGGCCACCAGGTCCATCGTGCAGCAGAACATGCACAGATCGACCCAGCTGTCGAACGGCAGGTTGAACGCTTCGAGCAGGTGCTGGCCGCGCCGCCGCTGGAGGAGGTCGCGGGCCAGCGCCTCGCCCTCGGGCCCGAACTGGCAGAGCAGGCGATAGTCCTCCATGCCCTGGTGGGCCTCGTCGGCGCAGATCTGCGCCTGTACGAAGCGGTCCTCGGCGGTGGGGCCCTGGTTGATCCAGGGCTGGTGCTGCTCCACCGAGGCGAACTCGGTGGAGGCGAGGGCGTAGACCAGCTTCAGCGCCGTTTGCCGGTACTCCGGCGTCATCTGCTCCTCGGTCTCCAGCTTGCGCATGCCGCGTAGCGCGCCCCACTGGACGCTGCGGCTCACGTAGCTGGCGTCGCGCGAGACGCTCATCCGGCCCCCCTTTCCCTTCAACCAGATGTTGGCGGCAGCTCAACCTGGCTGGCGCGCGCCGCCCGCAGCAGGTGGAACAGCCGATCGGGCGTGATCGGCAGGCGGTCGATGCGGATCCCCAGCGGCCGCAGCGCGTCCTCGACCGCGTTGGCCACGCAGGCTGGCGCCGGGATCGCCCCGCCCTCGCCCACCCCCTTGGTGCCCAGGGGCGTGAACGGCGACGGTGTCTCCAGGTGGTCCGTCTCGATCGGCGGCACCTCGCAGGTCGTCGGCTTGAGATAGTCCATGAACGTGGTGGTCAGCAGCTGGCCGCGGTCGTCGTAGACGAACTCCTCGAACAGCGCGGCGCCGATGCCGTGCGCCGTGGCGCCGTGCACCTGGCCCTCCACGATCAGCGGGTTGATCTCGTGACCGCAGTCGTGGACCACGCCGTAGCGCAGCACCCGCACCTGCGCTGTCTCGGGGTCCACCTCCACCAGACAGATATGCGCGGCATTGGTGAAGATGAGCTGGCCGCGCACACGGTTGGCCTCGTCGGGCAGCTTGGCCAGCGGGTTGGCGTAGAAGTAGGTCGCCTCGAGACCCGGCTCCATCCCGGGCGGCAGGGCCAGCAGGTTGCGGTAGGCGACCTGGGCGATCTCGCGCAGGGTCTTGCCGCGGTCCGGCACGCCGCGCACCTGCACGCGCCCGCCGACCAGTTCGAGGTCCTCGGGCGGCGCCTCCAGCAGGTGGGCCGCGATGGCGATGATCTTGTCGCGCACCTTCTGGGCCGCGCCGAGAATCGCGCCGACATCGGTAGTGGCGAACTTGTTGGCGTAGTTGCCAGAGGTCGCCATCCACGGCGTGGTGAACGAATCGAACCAGGGGTTCACGTGGACCGCCTGGAGGTCGAGGCCCAGCACGTCGGCCACGAGCTGCGCCGCCGCCGTCTCGTAGCCCTGCCCGCTGCACACGTCGCCGAACGCCACGCGCGCGGTGCCGTCAGGCTCCACGCGCACCTTGGCCGTCTCGCCCACGCCCGTACTGGTCTTCTTGCCCGTCACTAGGACGTAGGCCGCCATGTTGGAGCTGGCCGGCTCCACCGCCACGCTCAGCCCGACGCCCAGGTAGCGTCCCTCGGTGCGCGCCCGCGCTTGCTCGCGGCGCAGGGCATCGTAATCGAGCAGCGCCAGCGCCTTGCGCAGCGTCTCGGGGAAGTTGCCGCTGTCGTAGTAGGCGCCCGTGGGCGTCTCGTAGGGGAACTGGTCGGGCTGGATGAAGTTGCGGAAGCGCAGCTCGGCGGGGTCGAGGTCGAGCCGCTGGGCGATACGGTCCATCAGCCGCTCGATGGCGAAGCACATGAACGGCTTGCCGATGCCGCGGTTGGCGCCGGAGGGGCACTTGTTGGTGAGCACCGAGTACGGCTCGTAGCGCACAGCGCCGATGCGGTAGTTGTTCACCATGTTACCCAGCTTGAGCAGGCTGTGCTGGGCGGGCGAGATGAGGTTCGTCCCCTCATCGGCGTAGTCGCGGATCTGCAGCGCCAGCACGGTCCCGTCGCGCTGCACCGCGGCGTCGATGTACATCACGCCGTTGCAGGCGTGCATCAGGGCGGTGAGGTTCTCGCGGCGGTCCTCGAGGAACTTCACCGGTCGCCCGGTAGCCATGGCTAGCAGGCTCACGGCCACGATGTACGCGGGCCGGCGCTTGTTGCCGAACCCGCCGCCGATGTCCGTACAGATGAGGCGAATCTGCGCTTCGCTGAGCCCCAGCGCCTCGGCCACCACGCCGATGGTGAGGCCCGGCCGCTGGTCGTTGGTGTAGATGGTGAGTAGCTTCTGGCCGGGGTCCCAGTCGGCGATCACCCCGAAGCACTCGATGGGCGTCGAGGCGTAGCGGTGGATGGCGAACCGCTCGCTGACCACCACGTCGGCGCGGGCGAAGGCGCCGTCCACGTCGCCGTAGGTGAACACGTCGTGCCAGAGCACGTTGCTGCCCGCCTCCTCGAACACCAGCGGCGCGTCGGGCGCGACCGCCCGCTCGACATCGATGACGGCCGGCAGCTCCTCGTACTCCACCTCCACCAGCGCCGCCGCGTCCTCGGCCGTGGCCCGATCCACCGCGGCCACGATGGCCACCGGGTCGCCCACATAGCGCGCCTTGTCGGCGGCGAGACAGTAGTTCGGCGGCTCGGACGGCACCGGAATGAGCGGGCGCAGCGAGCCCGAGCGCTCGCGCGCCTCCGGGCCGGTGACGATGCCGACCACGCCCGGCAGGGCGCGGGCGGCGGCAGTGTCGATGCGCCGGATGCGGGCGTGGGCGTGGGGGCTGCGCACGAACGCCGCATGCAGCATGCCGGGCAGCTTCACGTCGTCCAGGAACCGGCCCTGGCCCGTAAGCAGGCGCGGGTCCTCCTTGCGCTTGACAGCCGTGCCCATCCAGCGCGCCTGCAGGCCGTGCCAGTCTCGGGGGGATGCATGCGGCGCCGCGGTTGGCGGCTGGCCCGTGGCGGTCATCGGCGCCTCCTCACGGTTGCGGCTGCGGCGCGCGCTGGGCCTGGGCGGCCGCCTGGACCGCGCGCACGATGTTCACGTAGCCCGTGCAGATGCACAGATTGCCCGACAGCGCCTCGCGGATCTCGGCCTCCGTGGGCGCCGGGTTGTCGCGGAGCAGCTCCAGCGCCGTGAGCAGGAACCCCGGCGTGCAGTAGCCGCACTGGAGCGCGTGGTGCTCCCAAAACGCCTGCTGCAGCGGGTGTAACTCCCCGTCGCGCGCCAGACCCTCGACGGTGAGGATCTCCGCCCCGTCGGCCTGCACGGCGAGCATCAAGCACGAGCGCACGCTCGCCCCGTTGAGCAGGACGGTACAGGCGCCGCACACGCCGTGCTCGCAGCCCACGTGCGTGCCCGTGAGCCCGCAGGTCTCCCGTAGGAAATCGACCAGGCTCAGCCGCACCGGCACGGCCGCGCTGTAACATTGGCCATTCACCGTGACGGCGATCTCGCGTTGCTGTACCACGCCTCCCCCCGGGCGCGCCGGATGTGGCTGCGCGCCTTGCTCCTAGTCTAGCGGCCCCTGCCGCCACAGGCCAGCGCGGCGCTACCGCGCTTGTTGAGCCACACGCCCGCGCCTGAGATAGAGTGGGGATGAGAACGGCACGTGCCTCGGTCCCTGACCGAGCACCGCAAGGAGGGAACCATGGCCGAGCAGAGCGAGCGCCCGCATCCAGGGCCCGAGACGAGCGGCAGCCCCGAGCGCCCGCCGCAGCAGCTCGTGGGACCGCACCTGGTGTTCGACCTCGCCGCGGAGAGCAACCAGATCCGCTACGAGCGCGGCTACCGCGAGGGCGACCGCAACGCCAACACGCTGGTGAAAACCGACGGCCTGCGGGTCGTGCTCACCGCTCTACGCAAGGGCGCGCGGCTACAGGAGCACGTCGCGCCAGGCTGGACCAGCGTGCACGCGCTGGAGGGGCGCCTGCGCCTGCGGTTCCCCGACCAGACGGTGGAGCTGCCCGCGGGCCACCTGCTGGCGCTGGCGCCGCGGCTCCCCCACGACGTCGAGGCGCTGGAGGACAGTGTCTTCCTCTTGACCATCGCCGCCGGCTAGACACTAGAGGTCCGGCGCGGGCGGAGGGCGCCCGGCTAGCGACCCCGCTTGCGCCTCATGAGGTTGTCGCGGCGCGCTGCTGGGCCAGCTTGAGGCGCGCGCTCCCTACCGCGCGCAGGATGTCCTGGTAGCCGGCACAGCGACAGTAGTTGCCGGCCAGGTAGTGCTTCGTCTCCTCCTCGTCCGCGTCGGGCAGCTCCTCCAGCAGCGCCTTCACCGCCAGGATATAGCCCGGGGTGCAGTAGCCACACTGGAAGGCCCGCTCTTCGAGGAAAGCCTCTTGCACCGGGTGCAGGCGCGGCCCCTGGCTCAGCCCCTCGATCGTCTCGATCCGTGCGCCGTCGAGGCGCGCCGCCAGGGTGAGGCAGGAAGCGATCGGTGCGCCGTTGACCAGCACGGTGCACGAGCCGCACACGGCCGTGCCACAGCCCTCGCGCACCCCGTACAGCTTGAGCTGCTCGCGCAGCACGTCGGACAGCAGCCAGTGGTCCTCGACCGTGAGCTGGCGCTCGGTGCCGTTCACCGTCAGCGTGATGGTTCGCTTCACTCTCGGCTCCCCCTTGCGCGGGCGCTTATCCAGGCACGTCGGTCGCGCCGACGTTCTCCGTCGCCGGCGGCTGCTGCACGGCGGGCGGCTCGACCTCCGCGCCGTGCTCGCGGTCGCGCTCGTGCAGCGCGCGCAGCACCTTCTCGGGCGTGATCGGCAGGTCGCGGATGCGTACGCCGCAAGCGTTGTAAATGGCGTTGGCGATGGTGGGCTGCACCGAGAGCGTGCCCGACTCGCCCACGCCCTTGGCCCCGAACGGCCCGTCCGGGTGCGGCACCGTCACGCTGACCGATTCGAGCTGCGGCGGCACGTCCTTCAGCGACGGCAACTGGTACTCCAGGAACGAGGCGTTGGTCACCTGGCCCTGCTCGACGTTCATCCACTCGAAGAACGTCAGGCCGAGGGTGAGGATCGTGGCGCCCGCGATCTGCTGCTCGCAGTGGTGTGGGTTCACCTCGCGGCCGACGTCCGCCGCCGCCACGAACTTCAGCACCTGCACTTGTCCGGTGTCGGTGTCCACCTCGACCTCGGCGGCCGTGGCGCCCGAGAACCAGAACTCGGTACTCTTCTTGCTCTGGCCCGTCTCGTGGTCGAGCGGGTCGGCGATCGTCTTGAACACGTGCTCGCCGACCAGTGTGGTGCCCAGCGCGCCAAGCTTGGCGGCGAACACCTGTGGGATGGTGAGGCCCCGCTCCTCCGCCCCGCGCACGTAGACCCGCTCGTCCCGCAGCACCAGGTCCTCGGGGTTCGCTTCCAGCACCTCGGCCGCGGCGGCGAACAACTGATCGCGGATCTGCTTCGCCGCGCCGCGGATCGCGTTGCCCATGTGGTAGGTGGAGCGGCTACCCGCCGTGATCGTGTCGTACGGCGTCACGTCGGTGTCCGGCAGGTGCACGCGTACCTTGGTGATGGGGACGCCTAGCTCCTCGGCGGCGATCTGCGCCAGCGCCGTCTCCGAACCCTGGCCCATCTCCACGGTGCTGGACAGCACGGTCACGCTGCCGTCGGCGTTCATCTCCACTACCGCGCTGGAGATCGACGGCGTGAGCACCGCCTTGACACCGCAGGCCACCGCCTTGCCCCGCACCCGCCCGCTGCCGGGCGGCACGCGTTTGGGCTGCGGCGGGGTGTAGTCGATCGCCTCGGCCACCTTGCGCAGCGCGGGCTTCACCCCGATCGACAGCATCGGCGTGCCGGTGGCGAACTCATCGCCCTCGTCCAGCGCGTGGCGCAGGCGGAACTCCAGCGGGTCGATGCCCAGCGCGTGCGCGGCGGTGTCCATCATCGACTCGTAGGCCCACACCACCTGCGGCACGCCGAAGCCGCGGAACGCGCCGGCCGGGACGTTGTTGGTGTACACGCAGTACGAATCGATCTTGACGTTGGGGAACTTGTACGGCCCCGCCGAAGTGTAGCCCGACTTGTGGACCACGCGCGGGCCGATCTCGGCGTAGGCGCCCGTGTTCCACCAGTTTTGGGCCTCCACGGCCACGATGTCGCCGTGCTTGGTCACGCCCAGCTTGTAGCGCGCCACCACCTGGTGCTTGGTGATGATGTGGAACTCCTCCGAGCGCGAGAGCATGATGCGCACGGGGCGCCGGGTGACATACGCCAGGTAGGCGGCGATCGGCTCCAGCTTGGCGTATAGCTTCGAGCCGTAGCCCGCCCCGAGATACGGCACGATCACGCGCACCCGGTTGAGCGGCACGCCGAAGATGCCAGCGGTGGACACACGCACGAACGACGGGCTCTGCGTGGCGGTCCAGAGAGTGATGCGGTCGTCGTCGTCGATGTACGCCAGCGTGACGTGCGGCTCCAGCGGCGCATGCTGGGCGGGCGGCGAGGTGAAGGTGTCCTCGAAGATGTAATCGGCGCGGGCGAAGGCGGCCTCGACGTCGCCCTTGCGCACCTTCTGGTGGTAGCAGACGTTGGTGCCGCCGGTCTCACCCACGTGGGCCATGTCGGCAAAGGCGCGCGAGGGGCGCAGCACCTCGTGCACCAGCGGCGCGCCGGGCTTGCACGCCTCGACCGGGTCGAACACGGCCGGCAGCGGCTCGTACTCGACCTCCACCAACTCGCGGGCCTCCTCGGCCGCCTCGCGGCTCTCTGCCACCACGGCCGCCACTGGGTCGCCGATGTGGCGCGCCTTGTCCAGCGCGAGGATGCCCTGGTCCTTGAACACCGGCCCGACCCAGGGATCGATGCCCGGGGTGTTGAGGATATCCGCGCCGCTGACCACGGCGACCACACCCGGCACGCGCTCGGCGCGGCGCTTGTCCACGCGCACGATGCGGGCGTGGGGGTGCGGGCTGCGCACCAGCACCGCGTGGAGCATGCCGGGCAGCTCGATGTCGCCCGTGTAGATGGGGCGGCCCGTCACCTTCTTGAGGCCGTCCAGTCGCGGCACGCGCTTGCCGACGACGCTATACTCCAGATCGATCGCCATGGTGGCTCTCCGTCCCGCGCGCTCGCGCTCGCCTATAGCGTCGGGCGCGTGTAGCTCGTCTGTAGCCGGCGGGGTCGGCCACCGCTAGCCCCGTGCGGTGGCCTGGGCGCGCTGCTGTGCGGCGCGGATAGCCCGCCCCACGAACAGCCTGGCCATCTCGCGCTTGTACCAGACCGACCCGCGGATGTCGTCGGTCGGGTCGATCTGGTCGTCGACCAGCGCCATCACGTCGCTGATCAGTCGGTCGGTCAGCCGCTGCCCGCGCACCACCTCGTTCACTCCCTGCAACAGCACCGGGTGACTGGCGACCGAGGTGAGCACCACCCGCAAGTCGTCCACGCTGCCGTCCGCGCCCGGTGTCAGCGCCGCCGCCACGCCCAGGCACGGCCAGTCCATCGCCGACAGCGACTGATACTTCAGGTATACCGCGCCGGTGCCCGCGGGTGGGTCGGGTACGATCACCTCGGCCACGATCTCGCCCGGCTCCAGCGCCGTGGTGTAGATGTCCAGGAAGAAGTCCTCCAGCGGCACCTCGCGCTCGCCGCCCTGCCGCACCAGCCGCGCGCGCGCCCGCAGGGCGATCAGTGGGGCGGGCGGGTCGAGGCGATAGTCGCCGTGCGCCAGGTTGCCGCCCACGGTGGCCGCGTGGCGCACGCGCACATTGCCGATCTCGCGGTAGGTCTCGCAGAGCACCGGCGCGTGCTGGCGCACCAGCGGCGACCGCTCCATCGTCCAGTGCGTGACCAGCGCCCCGACGCGCAGCCCGACGCCCGGCTCGTGGCGCAAGTAGTCGAGCCCCGGGATCGTCTTGAGGTCGATCAGATACCCGGGCTGGTAGAAGCGCTCGCGCAGGTAGATCAGCAGGGCGGTGCCGCCGGCGATGAAGCTCGCGTCGCCCTCGTGCTCCAGATACAGGGCCGACGCCTCCTCCAGCGTCGTCGGCTGCAGCAGGTCGAGCTTGTGAATGGTCATGCGCCTACCTCGGGGGAAAGGTCGCGCCAGGGCGCCGCACCCAGGGGTGCTGTGGACCGAGCCGAGACGACGTGATGGCGCGGCACCTCTGGAGTATAGGTGCCCTCCGGGTGCGCGTCAAACGTGGGGGCCCATGGTATCCTGAAGCTACACTTCCGGCGCCGGCCTGGCCGAGACCAGGGGGAGGAGAACGATGGCTGGGCAATCCGAGCAGGAGATGGCCGCATTCTTCGCGCAGCGGGGCTTCGGCCTGCGCATCGGGTTCGGCGAGCGGCCCGCCGTGGCGGTCATCGACTTCGTGTACGCGTTCACCGATCCGTCCATGCCGCTCGGCGCCAATCTGGACCGCGAGATCGAGGCGACGCGGCGCGTCCTGGCCGCGGCCCGCGAGGCGCGGGTGCCCATCTTCTACACGGTCGTGTACTACGAGGAGCAGGACCTGCGCGACGCAGGCGTGTGGGCGCTGAAGCAGAAGGGCGTGGCCACGCTACGGGCCGGCACGCCGGCGGTCGAGCTGGACGCCCGCCTCGAGCGCCGCGACGACGAGGCGATCATCGTCAAGAAGTACGCCAGCGCCTTCTTCGGCACCGACTTCATCTCGCGCCTGAACGCTCGCCGCATCGACACGCTGCTGATCACGGGCTGCACCACCAGCGGCTGCGTGCGCGCCACCGCCGTCGACGCACTGCAATACGGCCTGCGCCCGGTGGTCGTCCGCGAGGCGGTGGGCGACCGGGCCGAGCCTGCCCACCGCCAGAGCCTGTTCGACCTGGAGCAGAAGTACGCCGACGTGGTGGGCGTCGAGGAGGTCGTCGCCTATCTCGCCAGCCGGCGGCCCGCCGCGCAGGTCGTCTGAGCCGCGCTAGCGCCCGGCGCGCGCTGCGATGGCGGCGACCGCCTGGTCGTAGTAGTTGGCGAAGTACCAGTCGGCGATCTCGTCGCTGGTAGTCAGCCACACGCGGTCGTGCCGCACCACGTGCTCCAGCGCGCGCGCCAGGTACTTGTGGCGGAACGGCTGGTTGATCAGGAACGGGTGCAGGGCCACGCACAGCACGCGCCCGCTCTCCGCGCCCTCGGCGTACAGCTGGTCGAAGGCGTCCACGATCATCTGGCCGAACTGCTCTGCGCTGAGTCCCTTGCCCAGGAAGGCGGGGATATCGTTCAGTTCGATCGAATACGGCACGGAGATCATCCGGCCGGTTCGTACCTGGAGCGGATACGGCTGGTCGTCGTTGCACCAGTCGAGCAGGTAGGTCAGGCCCAGCTCGGCCAGCAGGTGTGGGGTGTGAAACGTCTCGGTGAGCGCCGGGCCGAGCCAGCCCTTGGGCTGGCGGCCGGTGCGCTCGCGGATGGTCGTCACTACCTCGCCAAGGTACCGGCGCTCCTCCTCTTCGGTCATGTTGGCCTCGAGGATCGAGTTGTTCTTCCCGTGCGCGAGCCACACCCAGCCGCGCTTGTTGCCCTCCTCGATGATCTCGGGGTAGTAGTGGCACACGTCGGCGTTGAGCAGCACGCTCGCGCGCAGGCCGAGGCGGTCGAGTAGGTCCATCATCCGCCACACGCCCACGCGCGGCGCGTAGTCGCGCCAGCCATAGTTGAGCGGGTCGGGGACCAGCGAGGCAGTACCGGGGTGGATGCTGGTCGACGGCTTGTCGATCTCGTAGTGCTCGATGTTCAGCCCGATCCAGAACGCCACCCGGGCGCCGTTGGGCAGCTCCAGGCGCGGGCGACGAATCAGCGGCCAGTAGGCGTACAGCGTGTTCTCCACGAGCGCACCTCCCTAGGCGCCGGCTCGGTCGGCGGCGCTGGTACCTGAGAACGAATCGCCCCGTGCTGGTGCGGCGCCTGGCCCGAGCGTACCGCTGCCCGAGGAGGCTGTCAATGCGGCCCAACCGGCTCCGGGTGCGAGCACCGCTGCACCCGATCGCGCGCCCGGCGGGCGGCTTGGGCAGTGGCTGTCGTGCTACAATCGGCCCAACGCCCGCGCGAGGAGGTGGCCCGTGCTGGCTGTCGGCGAGCGGCGCCAGCGCGCCGCGCTGCTCACGGTGGTGATCGGTCAGTTCGCCGTCCAACTGGCGACCATGCCCATCTCAGCGATCCTCCCGACGCTGGCCGACCACTTCGGTGTCGACTTCTCCCTGATCTCCTGGGTACCCAGCGCTTACCTGCTGGCGCTCACCGGCTTCATCCTGGTCGCGGGGCGCTTGGGCGACCTGTACGGGCATCGGCGCGTGTACGCGACCGGCCTCGCCCTCTACGCGCTCGCCGGCGGCGCCGGCGGGCTAGCGCCCACGGCCACGGTGCTGATCGGCCTGCGCGCGGTGCAGGGACTCGGCGGCGCGCTGATGCTGGGCAACGGGCTGGCCATCCTGGCCAACGCCTTCCCCGGGGGCGCGCGCGGCCGGGCGGTGGGCATCGCCCAGGTAGCCGCCTCGCTCGGCGGCATCGTCGGGGTGGCCTACGGCCTGCTGTTCCTCGACACCTTGAGCTGGCACTGGCTGTTCTGGGTGCTCTGGCCGCTCGGCGCGTTGGGGCTCTGGTGCGCCCGCGACCTGGACGATGCCCGCCCGGCCGGCCCCGCGCGCCCCGACCTCGCCGGCGCCGTGCTGTTGTTCCTCACGCTCACCGTCGGCTCGCTGTCGCTGAGCCACCTGCACGGAGGCGAGGCCAGCTTCCAGGCCGATGTCACCTATCACCTGACCATGCAGACGCTGGCCCTGGTCCTGCTCGGCGCGTTCGTGCTCGTCGAGCGCCGCCAGGCGCAGCCGCTACTCCGCTTCGCGGACCTCCACGTGCGCGATTTCAATGCGCTGGCCATCTCCAACCTGCTGATGCACATGACGATGATGGCCTCCATCTTCACCACGCCGTTCCTGATCGAGCGGGCGTTCGGGCTGCCCAAGCCGTTCACCAGCGCCATGCTGCTCGCCCTCCAGATCACCTGGGTGATCATGGCGTACGTGAGCGGCTGGCTGTACGACCGGCTGCGCGCGCGTTGGCTGGTGCCGGTGGGCATGACGCTGATCGCGGTCGGGCTGCTTGGTATGGGGCTGCTGGCGAGCCACGGCTACGGCGCGCTGGTGGCTAGCGCGCTCGTGCTGGGAGTGGGTACCGGCCTGTACATGACCGCCAACAACACGCTCGCCGTGAGCCTGCTGCCGGCCACCAAGCGCGGGCTGGCCTCGGGCATTCTGGAGACGACGCGCCAGCTCGGCCATACTCTCGGGGTCGCCATCCCGGTCGCCCTTATGGGGCCGGCGGTCAGCGCCGCGGCCAGCGGCAGCGCGGGGCTTGGCTTCCTCCAGGGATTCCAGACAGTCAGCCTGGCCATGGCCGCCCTATGCACGGTCGGGGTGGCACTGTCGCTGCTGCCGGTGCTGGGCAGCGGCCCGCCGGCCGAGCGTCGCACCTCCGCGCCCGCCCCGGTGGCCGGCGGCGAGCGCTAGACCCGAGCGCGGCTGCCCCATGCTACTCCCCGCTGGTCCCGCTCCCCACGTGACCGTGCGCCCGCTGGCCTGCCGACCCACGGCGCGTGCGGACCGTTGGCGCTGCGCCTGGGAGATCACCAACGAGGGGCCCGAGGCGCTGTGGCTCGTCGCCGCGTGGCTGCCCCACGGCCGCTTCCGCGCGCCGCAGCGCGCCTACACCCCGCCGCGCTCGCTGCCGCCCGGGGCGACCATCCACCTCGAGCGCGTGGTATCCTGCGAGGGAGCGGCCGGGGAGGTGGTCGAGAACGCGTTCTTGATCCTGCGGGTCGACGCAGCAGACAGTCGCCCCTGGCGCGTGCTGGCGCGGCTCACGATCCGCTTCGACGCCGCGCGCCGGCCCAACCAGCACCTGGCTCTGCTCACCTGCCAGCCCGTGGGCTTCGCCCAATCCAGCGATCGACCGCACCGTGGAGAGGAGCGCGGCAATGCCGATGACCGAGCGTGACCGCTACGTGATGGCCCGGATGCGCGGCTGATTCCGCAACTGAAGCGGAGACTTCGAGGAGACCACGGGTATGGTCTCGAGCGCGTTGAACATGGAGCTGGAGGAGTTGCTCGCTCTCCTCGAGCGGTTCCGGCACGAGTACGCCACGGATCCGGAGTACCAGGAGCTGCGCGCCGCGCTGCCCCCCGACTGGCCGCTCTGACCCAGCGCTCGGTTAGGTCGCCTGGCGCTCGGGCAGGCGCACGCGCGGACGCGTCAGGTGCAACGGTGCCACGCCCGACCAGAACTCCCGCCGGCCGGTGATCGCCTGCACGTGGCCGTCCCACTCCAGGGTGAACGCCGTGACCCCTAGCTTGACCGCCGCGCGGATGCGCGCCTGCCACTCGGGCGTGGTGGCCAGCCGCGCGATCGCCTCGATCTGGCGCGCGCCATGGCCCACGTCCTGCTCGGCGTGGATCCGGTACGTCTTGGCCGCGCGCGGCGAGAAGCCGTAGTAGCCGGTCAGCTCGCGGTACACCTTGGCGGCCACGCCGTCTGCCCCGCCGTGCTGCGCCTCGATCAGACTCAGCATGGCGATGCCCTCCAGCGCCGAGCGGCGCTGGCAGCCGCCGACGATCATCTCGATCGCGGCCATCGTGCCGGGCGTGGGCTCGGCCTGGTCGGCCTCCTCGCGCGAGATGCCGCCCTCTTCGAGGAACTGGAGCACGATGTCCACGTGCGTGCGGTCGCCGCCCAGCTCCTCCACAAAGTTCTCCAGCACCACGTCCATCAGCTCGTACTGGCGCTCCTGGATGGCGTTGATGGCGATGTAGCCGAAGAAGATCGGGTTGGTGCGCACGCGCAGATAGTGCTGGACCTCGCCCAGGATGATCTCCTCACGCGTCCAACGGTGCTGGATGATGCCCTGGAACCACGGGTGCTGCTCCATCGGCACCTCGTGGGCGTACTGCCATAGCTCGGCGACGAAGGCATCCGGCGCGAGCATACACTTCCTCCTCTCGCGCGATAGCCGCTTGCCCTTAGCAGTACCTTACTGTACAGGCCGACCGCTCAACGATAACCGGGAACCGGCCAGCAGCGCGGCGGCCCGCACCGACGGATCAGTGCGGGCCGCTCGATAGCAGCGCGGAGGCGTGTCAGGCGGCGTTGGGCTCGCGCGCCAGCAGGCCGATCAGCTCGCTCGCCTGCCGCCGTGTCAGGGCCTCGAGCCGTGCGGCGCCCACGCGAGCGCAGGCGCGTGCCTCGTCGATTCCCGTGCGGCGCAGGTGGGCGCGAATGGCGCGGAGCTGCCCCTCGGTCGCCAGCGCGCCCGCCACGCCCGCTGGTGCGGGTGCGGCGCTGGCAGGCGCCTGTGGCTCGGGCCGGTTCACCGTCGCCTGGAGCGCCAGCTCGCCCTCCAGCTCCTCGGCCGATACCTCCCCGCCCCCGACCAGATCGGCCACGGCGCGGTTCTTGGCCCGCGTGTGTGCCACCGCGCGGACGTCGTGGTCGGGGTGCGCGAAGCGCCGCTCGCTGGAGGCGCAGGAGCCCACCGCGTCGGCGTAGCGGCCGTTCGGCGCGATCGCCCGGACCGTCACCTCCCAGACGAAGTAGCGCTGGTTCGGACCGGGGCCCTCGCACTCGCGGCGTTCCTCGCGCAGCAACTGGTCGGAGATGCCGAACGCGGCAGCGATCTTCCGCCAGCCCGACTTCTTGATGCGGGCGCGCCCCTGGATCTCTTGATAGTCGTCGAGGGTCAGCAGGCTGCGCTTCAGCTCCTGGAACTGCGCCCAGGCGGCCAGCACCTCCTCGGGCGAGGCCACCGGCCGCAGCACCCCGCTCTGGGAGGCATCGGCCGGCACCAGGGTCGTGACGTCGTGGGGGGCCACCGAGTGCGCTTCGACTCGCTCCATCTCTTCCATCGCTCACTCACTCCACTCTGCCGCGCATCGGCTGCCCCCATTATAGCACAGATGTTCTAGTAAGGCGCGGCCGTCGCCGCCGCCCGGCGGGCTAGCGCAGCAGCCGCTGGGCGTTCTGGTACTCGATCAGCGCTCGCTGCTCCGCCGTGAGCGGCAGCGCGTCGAGCACTCGCACCGTGCGGTCGATGTCGCCGATGGCGAACGGGTAGTCGCTGCCCAGGAGCAGGCGCTCGGCGCCCACCGTCTCCAGGGTGCAGCGCAGCGCGGGCAGGTGGTAGTTGGCGTTGTCGTAGTAGAAGCGGCGCAGGTACTCCGAGGGAGGGCGCGCGATGTGCCGCCGCGCCTCGGGGCGCGTCCGGAAGGAAGTGTCGATCCGATCCCACTGGAACGGGAGGTAACCGCCGGCATGGCAGAGGATCGGCTGCAAGTTGGGGCAGCGCTCGCACGTGCCGCTGTACACGAGTCGCAGCGCGGCCAGGCAGGTGTCCAGCAGGTAGCCCACCGCTGCGGCCAGGTCGTACTCCTGCATTGCCTCGATGCCGCAGGGCGCCATCGGGTGGATGAACAGGGCCAGATGGCGCCGGTTGATCTCGTCGAACACGGGGGCGAAGGCGGGAGTGTCGAGCGGCTGCTGCAGGACGTTGCCACCGATCGCCACCCCGTGCAGCCCCAGCTGGTCGATCCCCCGCGCCAGCTCGTCGAGCGCCGCGTCGACGTGCGGCAGCGGCAGGTGCACGTAGCCCTTGAAGCGATCCGGATAGCGGCGGCACGCTTCGGCCGTGCCGTCGTTGGCCGCCTGCGCCATCGCCACGGCCGTGGCGCGGTCGGCGTGGTAGGTCTGCGGGATCGATACCGAGAGCACCATCAGGTCGACCCCGGCCCGCGCCATGTCCTCCAGGCGCGCGTCGATGTCGTACATCTTCGGGTCGACGCCGACTTTGGTCTGGAGGATGCGGTGGACCCCCTCCTCGACGCTATTCGCCGGCCGCGCGTAGGCGGCGGTGGCGACCTGGATGTAGTCGCGTGGGAAGTAATGGCCGTGGACATCGATGCGCATCGTCGTCCCCTCTCGTCGTGGTGGGCCGAGCGGCCGCTGGCGTCCCGGTGTTGTAGCACGGCCAGCAATTGCTCGCCGGCAGGCTGCCGGGCCATAATCCCTCACCGCGCCGAGGGCGTACGCGGACGCCTACCCCGGCCACCACCGCAGGGAGAGTGGCGATGAACCCCGGCCTGCGCGCCGTGCTCGACGTGCTCCAGGCGCACGACCAGCTACGCGTCGTCGACGACGAGATCGACCCGCGCTACATCTCCCCGCTGGTGGCGCGTGCCTCCCGCGCGGTGCTGTTCCGCCGCGTGCGTGGCTACGAGCTGCCCGTTGTCAGCGGCCTGCTGTCGGACCGTCGCCGCCTTGCCCTGTGCCTCGGAATGGAGGGTGCCGAGACCGCTCAGCGCCTGCGCCGCGCCATCGACCTGCCGATCCCGCCGGTCCTCGTGGCCGACAGTCCGGTGAAGGAGGTGGTGCTGACGGGCGATGCGGTCGACCTCAGCATGCTGCCGATCCCGGTCATGGCCGAGCGGGATGGTGGCCCGTTCATCGCCTCGGCGGTCGCCGTGGCCGAACACTCGGAGCTAGGGCGCAACGCGGGCATCTACCGGCTGATGTACCGCAACCGCAACACTCTCGGCATCGACATCGTGACGCCGAACAACCTGCGCGCGCTGTACGAGGAGGCGAACGCCCGCGGCGAGGCACTGCCGCTGTCCATCGCCATCGGCGCCGCGCCGATCGAGATGCTCGCCGCTACCTTCAAGGCGCCCGCGGGCGCCGACGAGCTGGCGGTCGCCGGCGGGCTACGTGGTGAGCCGCTAGCGCTGGTGCCGGGCGAGACGATTCCCGTAGCCGGAATCGCCAACGCCGAGATCATCCTCGAGGCCGAGCTGCTGCCGGGCGGGCACGTCCACCCCGAGGGCCAGTTCGGCGAGTTCACACGGCTCATGGGGGGCGTGCATCGCAACCCGCTGGTGCGCGTCCGCGCGATCACCATGCGCCGCGACGCCATCTTCTACGCCCTGCAGATGCCCTGGGAGAACATCTACCTCGGCGCGCCGGTGTACGAGGCGGCTGCCTACCGTGTGCTACGTGAGGCGGGCGTGCGCGTCACGGCCGTGAACATCACGCCCGGGGGCTGCTGTCACTGGCACGTGGTGGCCGCGATCAAGGCCGCACCCGGCGACGGCAAGAACGCGCTGACGGCGCTGCTGTCGGTGGCGGACTTCAAGCACGCGATCGTCACCGACGACGACATCGATATCTTCGATCCCGTCGAGGTGGAGTGGGCGGTGGCCACGCGCGTGCAAGCGGATCGCGACGTGGTGATCATCAGCGGCGCCCGCGCGAAGCCGCTGGACCCCTCGCTCCCCCAGACCGGCGGCCCGGTGGTGACGGCGAAGATGGGGATCGACGCCACCATCCCGCTCGGCGTGCCGCGCGAGCGCTACACGCGCATCACCTACCCGTTCCTCGACCGCGTCGGGCCCGACGGCAGCGCGCCGCGGTCGGCGGCGACCACGAGCAGTCCCGAGGCCGCGCGGGCAGCGGTGCTGGACGCGCTCGCCCCCGGCCCCCGCTATTATGTCGAACTGCTGGCCGTGCTGCCCTACGTCGAGTACCGCACGCTGGTGCGCGTGATCGGCGAGCTCGACGAGGCGGGGCTGGTCGGCCGCGATGACCAAGGGCGGCTGATCCGCCTCGCCGGCGCGCGCTAGGGGCCGTCTCGTGGCGGGGCGTCAGGACTGGCCGGCGGCCCAGTTGCGGATGATGCCCTGGATGTTCAGCGGTAGCCAGGCGTCGAACTCGGCCCAGCTCCCGTAGCGCGGCGCCAGCGCCGCTCGCACGGCCGCGACCATCTCCTCGGAGTTGTCGGGCAGCCCCTGCGCCTGCGCGCTGCGAATCGCGGCGACCAGGTCCTCGGTATACTCGCGGACCTCGCGCACCGTGTCGCGGGAGCCGAGCGGGCCGTGGCCAGGCGCCAGGATGTCGAAATCGAGGTTCTGCTCGATCCAGCGCAGCGACTCGACCCACTCCTGCGGATAGCTGTCGGGCAGGTCGCGGAAGTGCACGGCGCGCACGGGAATGAAGTCGACGGCGAACAGCAGCCGCCGCGCCGGATACAGCAGCACCAGGCTGTTATCGGAATGGTTACGGCCCGTGTAGAGCAGCTCGACCCGGGTGCCGCCGAGGGTCAGCTCCAGGCGCTCGTCGACCAGGATCGTGGGCACGGGCGAGTCGGGGTCGTTGCGTGCGGCGATCTTCGGCGCGGCCAGGCGGTGCGCGACGAACTCCGCGGTGTCGGCGAACACGGCGCCGCCCTTGTTGTGGTCCTCGTGGTCGTGGCTGTACACCACGTAGCGCACGGGCAGGTCGGTCACCATGGCGATGGCGGCGCGGTACATCTGGGGC